>NZ_JAUSVK010000001.1:5292700-5618240 GCF_030814655.1 Labrys monachus | reverse complement strand
CGGCCTTCCGGGCCGTTCATCCGCCGTTCATCCCGGCCCTCAGACGCGCCTGACGAGGCGCAGGGCGAAGAGAAGGATGATGGCCCCGATCAGCGCGAACACGATCGAATTGACGATGGGGGGAGCCGAGGTCGACATGGAAGCTCGGCAGGATCAGGCCGGCGATGAAGGCACCGACCACGCCGACGATGAGATCGCCGATCAGGCCGAACCCTCCGCCGTTCATGATCACGCCGGCCAGCCATCCTGCGATGATGCCGACAACGAGAAAGATGATCAAAGATTCGCCATGCATGGGACGTCCACTCCAGTAATCACCGGCTCTCCGGCAGGCGGGAGATCGTACAGGATAACGTCCCGCCGGCCATCCCCCGACATGCCGACGGCCGATATCGATCCACGATATGGCGTGCAAACCGCTCAGAATGGTGAACGCCGCCTGCCCAACGCCGGACGGCGGAAAAAGTTCAATCCGCGGCCGATCGAAACACCCTCGCCCGAGGCGCCTGCCCGGTTGCCCGGCCGCTCCAGTTGCGGCTATGCAGGAGGGACAAGAAGGATGCGGCGCCTTCCCGACATCCTCCCCGCGACGACACAGCCCAAGGACGAGACAATTTCCATGAGCCGCCAGACCCCCATCATGCTTCCATCCGCCGGCGCCGTCCGGGGCGCATCGCCTGCAGGGAGGAGCGCGCATGTCGACGCCTGAGCGCAACGGCATCGTCACCGGCGGCACCTGGTGTGTCGACAGCAACAAGCTGGTCGAATTCTGGCCGCAGGAAGACGGGCTCGCCGAGATCCTGAGCGAGGAATCGCGCGGCGGCGGCTCGGGCTGCAACCTCGCCATCGACGTGAAGCGGCTCGATCCCGCCTTCTGGGTCGAGACCATCGGCCTGATCGGCGACGACGAGGACGGCCGCCTGCTCCAGGCCGAGGCGGACCGCTACGGCATCGAGCGGCGGCAGCTGGTGACGACCGCCCAGGCGCCGACCGCCCATAGCGACGCCTTCTGCTCCAAGCTCACCGGCCGGCGCACCCATATCTACCGGACAGGCGCCGGCGCGCTGCTGACCCCGGACCATTTCGATTTCACCACCACGCGCGGGCGCATCCTCCATCTCGGCCTGCCGGGCGTGCATCCCCGCATGGACGCGCCCTGGGGGGCGGACGCCAATGGCTGGATCACCGTGCTCCGCAAGGCGCGCCAGGCCGGCCTCGTCACCAATCTGGAGCTTGCCAGCGTGACGGCGGCGCGGCTCGCCGAGCTGGTGCGGCCGCTTCTGCCCTATCTCGACCTCTTCATCGTCAATGACAGCGAGATGGGCGCCATCGGCGGCGAGGCGACGGTCTCGGCGGGGCGCACGGATGTCGAGGCCTGCATCCGCGCGGCGAAGGCGACGCTGTCGGCCAGCGCCTGCGGCGTGGTGGTCGCCCATTTCCCCACCGGCGCCGTCGCGGTGACGCGGTCGGGCGAGGTCGTCACCCAGCCCTCGGTGCGGGTGCCCAAGACCGAAGTGGCCGGGGCCAACGGTGCCGGCGATGCCTTCGCGGCCGGCTTCCTCTATGCCTTCCACCAGGGCTGGGCCCTCAAGGAGGCGCTGGCGCTCGCCCATGCCGCGGCGGCGGCGTCGCTGCGGTCGATCAACACCACGGACGCCGTGCCGACCTGGCGCGAATGCCTCGATCTGGCGCGGCAATGGGGCTGGAACGACCCGATCGCCTGATGCGGCAGCCGGGCCTCAGCCCGGGTCGCGCTGCAGGATGCCGCGCGCGACGGCGATGTCGCCGGCGAGGGGCCGGTCGTCGCGATAGGGCGGCAGCGCCGCGCGGACGTCCCGGTAGAGCAGGTCCGTGCCCGCGGCCCGAGCGAGGCCGCCTTCCAGGAGGTCATAGGCCTGCGTGGCCGCCAGCAGCTCGATCGCCAGGATGTGCTCGGCATTGTCGAGGATGTCGAGCGCCTTGAGCGCCGCGGGCGTCGCATGGGTGAGGTGGTCCTCCTGCAGGGCGGAGGTGATGCCGCCGTCGAGGCTGGCCGGGCTCGCCAGCCGGCGATTGCGGGCCGCCAGCGACACGGCCGTGTATTGGGCGATCATGAAGCCGGACGCCACGCCGCTGTCGGCGGCCAGGAAGGGCGGCAGGCCGCTGACCAGCGGGTTGACGAGCCGGTCGATCCGCCGCTCGGCCATCGCCGCCAGCTCGGCGACGGCGATGCCGAGCTGGTCCATGGCGAGGCCGATCGCCGGCGCCACGGCATGGGCTTCCGAATAGACCTCCGGCGCCTCCGGCGTGCCCATCACCGCGGGGTTGTCGGTCACCGAGGCGAGCTCCCGCTCGACGGTCGTGCCGATCATGTCCAGCGCGTCGCGCACCGCGCCGTGGACGTGAGGCACGGCCCGCAGGCTGAGGGGATCCTGCGTCTGCCGCCCGGTGGCGGCGGCGAGGATGGCGCTGTCCGCCAGGAGGGCTCGCAGGCGCCGGCCGGAAGCCTGCATGCCCGGGGAGACGCGCAGCGCCAGCGAAGCCTCGTCGAAGGCGACGGGCTGGCCGCGCAGCACCTCGAAGCTCATGGCGGCGATATTGTCGGCCCAGCCGGCGAGCCGCTCCGCCCGCGACAGGGCGAGGGCGGAGAGGCCGGTGACGCAGGGCGAGCCGTTGACGAGGCTGAGCCCCTCCTTGGCTTCGAGCACCAGCGGCGCGCGGCCGATCCGCGCCAGCGCCTCGCCGCCCGGCAGCCTTTCGCCGCGATGCAGGGCGGTTCCCTCGCCGATCAGCACCAGGGCGATATGGGCCATGTGGCTGAGATAGCCGACCGAGCCGAGCGAGGGCACTTCGGGGATGCAGTCCTCCGCGAGCAGGGCGAGCAGCTGCTCGACCAGCGCCGGGCGCACGCCCGACCGGCCATGCGCATAATTGTTGACGGCTGCCGCCATGATCGCCCGCGTCTCGGCCGCGCCGAGCGGCGCCCCCACGCCGACGGCGTGGCTCATGACGATGCTGCGCGACAGGCGCCGCTGGTGCGGGCGGTCGACGACGACATTGCACAGGGCGCCGACGCCGGTGTTCACGCCATAGGCCAGCATGCCCCTGTCGACGATCGCCTCGACGATGGCGCGGCCCCGGGCGAGGCGCTGCCACGCCGCCTCGGACAGCCGCAATTCGGCGCCCCCGGCGACGGCAGCGGCATCCTGCCGGGAAAGGGGGGCATCAAGCGTGATGGACATGGACAAACTCTGGACATGCGAGGGGAATGGTCCGGAAGCCCGGCCGGCAGGGGCGCGGATCTCGTCCGCCCTTGCTCTCGGCCTGGCGAGCCCGGTCCGGCAGCGTCGTGCCTGCCGGGCGGCAAGAGGCGGGCGGGACGTCCGCGCCCCCGGGAAAAGGCCGAAGCCTTCAATGCTGCTGGCCCGACACGAAATTCTTGAAGCGCTCGGACTTCATGTCCTTGAACAATTCGTCCGGCGAGCCGTCGGCCTCGACCTCGCCCTTGTGCAGGAACATCACCCGGTTGGAGACATTGCGGGCGAAGCTCATCTCGTGGGTGACCACCAGCATGGTGCGGCCCTCCTCGGCGAGCGAGCGCATCACGCGCAGCACTTCGCCCACCAGTTCCGGGTCGAGCGCCGAGGTCGGCTCGTCGAACAGCATCACCTTGGGCCGCATCGCCAGGGCGCGGGCGATGGCGGCCCGCTGCTGCTGGCCGCCGGACATGTGCGAGGGATAATAGTGGCGGCGGTCGGCGAGGCCGACGCGCTCGAGCAGGGCCTCGGCTTCCGCGATGCATTCGGCGCGCGGGCGGCGCTGCACATGGACGGGGCCTTCGATCAGGTTCTGCAGCACCGTCATGTGCGACCACAGATTGAAGCTCTGGAACACCATGCCGATCTCGGACCGGATGCGGTCGACCTGGCGGCCGTTCGCCGGTTCGAGCTGGCCGTTGCGGTGCCGGCGCATGGCGATCTTCTCGCCGGCCACCACGATCTCGCCCTCGTCCGGCGTCTCCAGTAGGTTGATGCAGCGCAGGAACGTGCTTTTGCCGGACCCGGACGAGCCGAGGATGGAGATCACGTCGCCCTGATGGGCATCGACCGAGATGCCCTTCAGCACCTCGTGCTGGCCGAAGCGCTTGCGGATGTTGCGGACGCTGAGGGCGATTTCGCTGGAAGCAGCCATCCAGGGTTTCCTTTCAGCCGACGATGGTGCGCGGCGTCTGCGCCCGCGCCGGCATGAGCCGCAGATGCGGCGAGAGCCTGTATTCGAGCAGGCCGACGATGCGGATGATGATGAAGTTGATGACGAGATAGAAGGCGCCGGCGAGGAGGAAGACCCCGATGGAGCTGTAATAGGTATGCGCGATCTTGGCGGCGACGCCCGTGATCTCGGCCACCGCGACGAGGCTGGCGAGGGAGGTCGACTTCACCATCAATACGATCTCGGTCGAATAGGCCGGCAGCGCCTGGCGCAGGGCGATCGGCGCGACGATGCGGCGCAGCAGCAGGAAGCCGGACATGCCGATGGCACGGCCCGCCTCGATCTCGCGGGAGGGCACGGCGAGGAGGCCGCCGCGGAAGATCTCGGCCGAATAGCCGGCGGTGCACAGCGCCAGCGCCAGCACGGCGGTGGCGAAGCGGCTGCTCAGCACCCACCAGGCCGGCGTGTCGTGCAGGAAGCGGAACTGGCCGAGGCCGTAGAACAGCAGGAACATCTGGATCAGCAGCGGTGTGCCGCGAAAGACGAAGATGTAGCCGCGCGCGAAGCCGGAGAGGAGGCGGTTGCGGCTCATCCGCATCCAGACAATGCCGAGCGCCATGATGCAGCCGATCGAGATCGACAGGATGAAGAGCAGCAGCGTGTTCGGCAGGGCCGCGAGCAGCTGGAAGAAGGTATCGGTCCAGGAGAAGCTGCTGATCATGATCCCTGCATCCCTGCCGGGCGGCGGAAGCTCTTGGCGACATGCGCCTCGCCGGCGTTGAAGACCCGGTTGGAGAGGCTGGTCAGGATGAGATAGAGCGTGCCGCCGACGATGTAGAAGATGAAGAACTGGTGGGTCGATCCGGCCGCCTTGTTGCTGGCATTCATGATCTCGACCAGCCCCGTCACCGAGATCAGCGCCGAATCCTTCAGGCTGAGCTGCCAGACATTGCCGAGGCCGGGAATGGCGAAGCGCATGACCTGCGGCGCGATGATGCGGCGGAAGCGCATCAGGCGCGGCATGCCGATGGCGCGGGCGGCTTCGATCTCGCCGGGCACGATGGCGGTGAAGGAGCCGCGGAAGACCTCCGCCTGGTAGGACGCCGAGATGAGGCCGACGCCGATGGCGCCGGCAAGGAAGGACGGCATGCCGAGAAAGCCCTCGATGCCGAACTGCTCGGCCGCCGCCGTCACGGCCGCCGAGCCGCCGAAGAAGACGACATAGATGATGAGGAGCTCGGGCATGCCGCGGAAGATCGTGGTGTAGGCATCGCCGGCGATGCGCGCCGTGAGGTTGCGCGACAGCTTGGCCCAGGCGACGAACGAGCCGACGAAAGCGCCGATGACGAGGGCGGCGAGCGTGACGGCGACCGTCATCAGCGCGGCGCCGAGCAGATAGAGGCCCCAGCCTTCCTTGCTGAAGCCGAGCAGGTTGATCAGGTACAGCACGCTCCAGTCCTCATGATCGCAAGCCTGTCGGCTGCAGGAAACCCACACCGGGATGCGGGTGGGGACGGCAGGGCGCCCGGATCGTCCGAGAAACAAGGCGTTTCAGGGACCGACGTCCGAGCGCGGACGTCTCGTCCATCGGCGTTGCGTTTGCAGGAAATGGCGCGACTTTACCTTCTCCCATGCGGGAGAAGGTGGCGCGAAGCGCCGGATGAGGGTCTGGACGTTCGCAATACTAGTGCGAATATTGAGCTCGCCGCGTCGAAGACTAGGCCCTCATCCCCCTGCCGGGACCTTCTCCCGAAAGGGAGAAGGCAACGAAGTGTGGAAAATCGCACAAAGCCGCGGTGCGGGAAGTCCCAGAAACCCGCGCCGAACGATCGGCATCTTGCGAGGCGCCCCGAAAGAGGCGGACGGGACGTCCGCGCTCGCCGGCGTTGCTCAGGGCACCGAGACCGGGGTCACGTCGAGCTTGAACCATTTCAGGCTGAGCTTCTTGACCGTGCCGTCGGCGATGGCGTCGGTGATCGCCTTGCTGAACATGTCGCGCAGGTCGGTATCGGCCTTGCGGAAGCCGGCGCCTTCGCCCTCGCCCCAGATCGGGCCGACGATTTCGGGGCCGACCACCATCATCTCGGCATTGTCCGGCTTGGCGAAGGCCGAGGTGAAATAGGTGTCGTCGTCGAAGGCGACGTCGATGCGGCCGGCGGTCACGTCGAGGTCGTGCTCGGCCGACGTCTTGTATTCGGTGATGGTGGCGATGTCCTTGAAATTGTCGTTGAGGAACTTGGTGTAGACGGTCGCCGACTGGATGCCGATGGTCTTGCCCTTCAGCGCCTCGCGCAGCTTGTCGACGACCGGCTTGTCATGGGCGGCGTCGCCCGTCAGCGTCACCGTCGTGCCGGTGCCGGCGAGGGTGGCGAGCGGGCCGGATTTGAGGCCGGCGAAGCTGGCCGGGGTGGCGGCATAGGGCTTGGAGAAGGCGATGACCTGCTTGCGCTCGTCGGTGATCGACAGGGCGTCCATGATCACGTCGAACTTGCCGGCGTTGAGGCTGGGGATCATGCCGTCCCAGTCCTGCGCGATGAACTTGCACTCGACCTTCATGCGGCCGCACAGGTCCTTGGCCAGATCGATCTCGAAGCCGTCGAGCGTGCCGTCGGGCTTGGTCAGGTTCCAGGGCTCATAGGCGCCTTCGAGGGCGATGGTGACGGTCTTCCAGTCCTTCGCCTGCGCGGGCGCTGCGGCGAAGGCTGCCAGCGCCAGAAAAGCGGCGGAAGCGAGAGCTTTCTTCATAGTCGGTTCCCCTGTGATTCCATTCAGCGTCTTGTCGTTCGTGCCCGCCGCGCGGTCTTTCGCAAAACCGGTGCCTGCTTGCCCGGATCATGCATCCGGCAGGCTTTATTTGCGAGCCAGTTTTCTGATCACGATGCGAAAAGCCGCGTCGACGGCTTCGTCCTGCGGGTGGCGCCCGTCCCGGATGCGCCAGGCGCCAGCCACCATGACGTCGCGCACCGTGCGGTCGCCGAGGGCGAACAGCCAGCGGTCGAGGATGGCGTCGCCGCGGGCGCTGTCGATGAAGGCGTCGCGGCCGTCGAGGACGACGAGGCTGGCATGGTGCCCCGGCGCGATGGCGCCGACGGGCTGGCCGAGCGCCTGCGCGCCGCCGGCGAGCGCGGCGGCGTAGAGGTCGCGCCCGACAGAACGGTGCGGGCCGTCGGCGAGGCGGTTGCGGCGCTCGTCGCGCAGGCGCTGGCCGTATTCGAGCCAGCGCAGCTCCTCGACGACGCTGGGCGAGACGTGGCTGTCGGTGCCGATGCCGATGCGGCCGCCCTGGGCCCGAAACGACACGCCCGGAAAGATGCCGTCGCCGAGATTGGCTTCGGTCACCGGGCAGAGGCCGGCGACGGCACCGCTCGCGGCGAGGCGCCGGATCTCGTCCTCGTCGGCATGGGTGCAGTGGATCAGGCACCAGCGCTCGCCGACCGGCATGTGGTCGAACAGCCATTGCATCGGGCGCTTGCCGCTCCAGGCCAGGCTGTCGTCGACCTCCTTCTGCTGCTCGGCGACATGGATATGCACGGGGCAGGCCCCCGGCAGGCTCGCCGTCAGCGCGTCCATCTCGTCGGGCGTCGCCGCCCGCAGCGAATGGAAGGCGTAGCCGAGCGTGGCGCCGGCCGCATCGCAGGCGGGCGCCAGGGCGGCCATCAGCCGCTCGAAGCCGTCGACGTCATGGATGAAGCGGCGCTGGCCCGCATGGGGGGCGGCGCCGCCGAAACCGGCATGGGCATAGAAGACCGGCAGCAGCGTCAGGCCGATGCCGGCGGTCCCGGCCGCGGCGAGGATGCGCTTCGACATCTGCGCCGGATCGGCATAGGCGGCGCCGGACCGGTCGTGATGCAGGTAATGGAATTCGGCGACGGCGCCGAAGCCCGCCTTCAGCATGTCGACATAGAGCTTGGCGGCGATCGCCTCGGCATCCTCGGGCTCCAGCTCGCCGACCGTGCGGTACATCTCCTCGCGCCAGGTCCAGAAACTGTCGTCGCCGGCGCCCGACACTTCGGCGAGGCCGGCCATGGCGCGCTGGAAGGCGTGGGAGTGCAGGTTGGACAGTGCCGGGATCACCGGCCCGGCCGCGATCTCGGCGTTTTCGGTGGTGGCATCGGGCGTCACCGAGGTGATCGTTCCCGCCGCGTCGATCTCGATCCTGACATTGTGCGCCCAGCCGCCGGGCAGCAGGGCCTGCGCTGCCAGCAGAGCGTGGGATCCATGGATGTGGCGGCGGGAATCGGGCATGATTGGTCTACCCATATGCGCAACTTGTATGTATAAGTCTTATAGCCAAATTTTGGCGGGTCGCAAGCCGTCCGCCGGCGAAAAGTGGCGCGGGCAGGAAGGGGCACGGAAGATGAGCGGGCCGGGGCGAAGGAAAGCGGACGTTGCCGATGCCGTCACCCCGCTCTATGCCGAGGTGAAGCACCATATCATGACCCGCGTCCTCAGCGGCGAATGGCCGCCGGGGCACCGCATTCCCTCCGAAAGCGAGTTGGTGGAACTGCTCGACGTCAGCCGCATGACGGTCAACCGCGCCTTGCGGGAGCTGAGCCTCGAGGGCGTGCTCATCCGCATGCAGGGGCGGGGCTCCTTCGTGGCCGGCGGCAACAGCCGCTCGGATGTGTTCGAGGTCACCAACATCGCCGAGGAGATCCGGTCCCGCGGCCATGACTACAGCGCGCAGATCCTGCTGCTCGACACGCTGAAGGCGACGCCGGACGTGGCGGACCGCCTGGAACTGTCGATCGGCAGCCCGGTTTTCCACTCGATCATCGTGCATTGCGAGAATGAGGTGCCGGTGCAGCTGGAGGACCGCTATGTCAATCCCATCGTCGTGCCGGATTATCTCGACAGCGATTTTTCGAGCGTCACGCCCAACCAGGTGCTGAGCGCGGCCGTGCCGTGGAGCGAGGCCGAGCATCGCATCGAAGCGGTGCTGCCGCAGGCCTGGGAGTGCAAGCTGCTCGCCATCGCCCGCGCCGATCCCTGCCTGCTGATCCGCCGCCGCACCTGGGCGGCGGGCTGGACGGGCCCCGAGGGGGCGCCGGGCGGCGAAGGCGCCGATCCGGTGGTGACCTCGGTGCGGCTGCTGCTCCCCGGCGGGCGCTACCGCATCGAAAACCGCCGCCGCGCCAACCGGGCGGGGTAGGGAGCGCGGACATTGGGGCGATTGGGTCGATCACCGATCGACCTTCTTCCTTGCCGCAACCTCCGCGTTTCCAAGACGGGCGATCGGTGATCGCCCCTCCTTAATCCGGTCTTCCACGGCAAAGTCAGCGCCTATGCACGTCCTGCTCGCCCTTGGAAACAGCGCATTCCAGAAAATGCGGGTACGACGTCCGCGCTCACACCTTGACATTTCCGCGATTTCTTCGCTAACTTGTATATACAAATCATGAAAGGCCAGGACATGCTGAGCAATGCCCGTTTCCGCGATGTCGAAATCCGCGCGCCGCGCGGCAAGGAGCTGAACGCCAGGAGCTGGCTGACGGAAGCACCCTTGCGCATGCTCATGAACAATCTCGATCCCGACGTCGCCGAGAATCCGAAGGAGCTCGTCGTCTATGGCGGCATCGGCCGCGCCGCCCGCGACTGGGAGAGCTTCGACGCCATCGTGAGGACGCTGAAGACGCTCGGCGACGACGAGACGCTGCTCGTCCAGTCCGGCAAGCCGGTCGGCGTGTTCCGCACCCATGCCGATGCGCCGCGCGTGCTGATCGCCAATTCCAACCTCGTGCCGCATTGGGCGACCTGGGAGAAGTTCAACCAGCTCGATGCCGAGGGCCTGATGATGTACGGCCAGATGACGGCCGGCTCCTGGATCTATATCGGCTCGCAGGGTATCGTGCAGGGCACCTACGAGACCTTCGTCGAGGCCGGGCGCCAGCATTATGGCGGCGATCTTTCCGGCCGCTGGATCCTGACCGCCGGGCTCGGCGGCATGGGCGGGGCGCAGACGCTCGCCGCCACCATGGCCGGCGCCTCGATGCTCGCCGTCGAATGCCGCCAGGAGGGCATCGATTTCCGCCTGCGCACCCGCTATGTCGACGTCCAGGCCCGGGATATCGACGACGCGCTGGCGATCCTCAACAAGGCGACCACCGAGAAGAAGGCGGTTTCCGTGGCGCTGCTCGGCAATGCCGCCGAAGTGCTGCCCGAACTGGTGCGCCGCGGCGTCAAGCCGGACATGGTCACCGACCAGACTTCGGCGCATGATCCGCTCAACGGCTATCTGCCGATCGGCTGGACCTGGAGCGAGTACAAGGAACGCGCCCGCCTCGAGCCGGCCCATGTCGTCGCCGAGGCCAAGAAGTCGATGGCCGTGCACGTGCGCGCCATGCTCGCCTTCAACGAGATGGGCGTGCCGACCTTCGACTACGGCAACAACATCCGCCAGATGGCGAGCGAGGCCGGCGTCGCCGATGCCTTCGCCTTTCCCGGCTTCGTGCCGGCCTATATCCGTCCGCTGTTCTGCCGCGGCGTCGGCCCGTTCCGCTGGGCGGCCCTGTCGGGCGACCCCGAGGACATCCGCAAGACCGACGCCAAGGTCAAGGAGCTGATCCCCGACGATCCGCATCTGCACAACTGGCTCGACATGGCCGGCGAGCGCATCGCCTTCCAGGGCCTGCCGGCGCGCATCTGCTGGGTCGGCCTCGGCCAGCGCGCCAGGCTGGGCCTCGCCTTCAACGCCATGGTGCGCTCGGGCGAACTGGCGGCGCCGATCGTCATCGGCCGCGACCATCTCGATTCGGGCTCGGTCGCCTCGCCCAACCGCGAGACCGAGGCGATGCGCGACGGCTCCGATGCGGTGTCGGACTGGCCGCTGCTCAACGCGCTGCTCAATTGCGCCTCGGGCGCGACCTGGGTGTCGCTGCACCATGGCGGCGGCGTCGGCATGGGCTTCTCGCAGCATTCGGGCATGGTCATCGTCTGCGACGGCTCGGAAGCCGCCGACCGCCGGCTCGAACGCGTCCTCACCAACGACCCGGCCACCGGCGTGATGCGCCATGCCGACGCCGGCTACCAGATCGCCATCGACTGCGCTAGGGAGCAGGGGCTCAATCTGCCCATGCTGAACAAGTAGGTCCCCGGGAGCGCGGACATCCTGTCCGCTCTTCCTTCCCGCCAAGCGCCGCGGTCCCGCGATGGACTCAGGCACGGCCCAAGAGGGCCAGCCGCCTTCTCCCGGTCGGGGAGAAGGTCCGGCAGGGGATGAGGGCCTGAACCTCGGCCAGGTCGGCTTGACGGTCGCGCTTTGGTTGTTGAACGCCAGACCCTCATCCGGCGCTTCGCGCCGCCTTCTCCCGCCCGGGAGAAGATCGCGCTGTTTTCTGCCGAAGTCCGGGCACCGAACTGCACCGCCCCCGGCCCATGACCTCCTACGTAATGACCTCCTACGTAATGACCTCCCGCGTAATTGCCGCGCGCCCCGGCCTCGCCCATCCTCCGCCTGCCCGACGAAGCGGGCGATGAAGAGGAGACGGACGATGACCAAGGCAGCCATGATCGCGGAGCGCTATATCGCGCTGTGGAACGAGACGGATCCGGATCGCCGCCGCGCCCTTCTGGCCGGCACCTGGACCGAGAACGGCACCTATGTCGACCCGCTGATGCAGGGCGCGGGCCATGACCAGATCGACGGGCTGATCGCCGCCGTGCAGGCCCGCTTTCCCGATTTCCGCTTCGCGCTCACCGGTCGGCCCGACGGCTATGGCGATCATGTGCGGTTCACCTGGGAACTCGGCCCCGAAGGCGGCGAGGGCCTCGTCAAGGGAACCGATTTCGCCGTCCTCGACGGCGAGCGCCTCAAGGCCGTGAGCGGCTTTCTCGACCAGGTGCCGGCCGGTGCGTAGGGGGGCCCCGCACGGGCTTTACGTCACCCGCAGGGAACGGCTCAATCGCGATAGCGCCGCCTTCGCCGGCGGCGAGGAGGGAGAATGGGCATGATCGGCAGGCCGGCGCAGTCCATCGGCCATTATCTGCGCGAATGGCGCCAGCGCCGCCGCATGAGCCAGCTCGACTTCGCGCTGGAAGCCGAGATCTCGCAGCGCCATCTCAGCTTCATCGAGAGCGGGCGTTCGGTGCCGAGCCGGGAGATGGTGCATCATCTCGCCGAACGCCTGGATGTCCCCCTGCGCGAACGCAACGTCCTGTTCCTGGCGGCGGGCTATGCGCCGGTCTTCCCGGAGCGTCCGCTCGACGATCCCGCTCTCCGGCCGGCCCGCGAGGCGATCGACCTCGTCCTTCGCGGCCACGAGCCGTTTCCGGCCCTGGCGGTCGATCGGCATTGGACGCTGGTGGCGTCCAATGCGGCGGTCGCGCCGCTGCTTGCCGGCGTCACCGAGGCCCGCCTGCTGGAGCCGCCGGTCAACGTGCTGCGGCTGGCGCTGCATCCGGGCGGCCTCGCGCCGCACATCGCCAACCTGCCGGAATGGCGCGCGCATCTCCTCGATCGCCTGCGCCACCAGGTCTGGATCACCGGCGATCCAGTCCTGTCGGGCTTGATGGCTGAGCTCTCGGGCTATCCCGACCGCGCGGCGACACCGGTGCGCCGCCTGGCGCCGCAGCCGCGCGACTATGCCGGCGTGGTGGTTCCGCTCGAACTGGTGACGGAGGCCGGGCTGCTCTCCTTCTTCTCGACCGTCACCGTGTTCGGCACGCCGATCGACATCACCCTGTCGGAACTGGCGCTGGAGGCGTTCTTTCCGGCCGACGCGGAAACGGCCGAGATCCTGCGCCGGCTGGCGGCCGAGCGGCAGGCATCGTGACCCTGCCGATCATGTTCCCTCGTCGCAGGTCAGCCCTATCTCGAGCTTCAGGGCCCGCGCCTCGTCCGGGTTCTCCCGGCTGAGCTCGACACAGGTCGTGAAGCTGCCCCGCATCCTGCCATTCTTGACATAATGCCAATCGCTGATCTGCTCCTTGCCGAAGGATATCCGCTGCCCGAGGACGACGTTTCCGACGACCACAGGGTCATTGGCGACGGTGCCGACGAACACGTCGCCATCATGGGAGAGCTCGTTGACCCACAAATATTCGGTGTTGTCGCCGTCGACGATCGGTATCTTGACCGCGAGAGAAGAGACATCCTCCGTTCTGCCGTCGAGGACGGCAACGAACTCCGCCAGACGGTGTCGCGCCTCGCTGATGGCGGCCAGCATCTCCGGGTCGTCGGGGGCGACGACATCGATGCCGCCCTCTTCTGCGCTCCGCGGGACGTGCCGCGCGTTTGCCGCGCCTGGACCTTGCGCCGCCGCCAGCCACAGGACGGCGAGCCCCGTCAGGATCGCGTGACCTCGCTTCATTGCCGCCCCCAAACATAGACGCTTCATTAACGGACGTGAGCCCGATCACGCCGAGGTTCGACCATGGTGACCGCCTTGCCTCTATCGGTCCCGCCCGTTCCCCGCCGCCAAACATGGCATGACTCGTCCGTGACGATCTATCGATTTGTCTCGCAATCCGCCGTGTTTCCGGCCGGCGGACGATCGATCGGCAGGTCCGCCAATTGGCGTGGGGTCATCGCACGCAGGCTCGGATGGTCGAGCGGCTCCGGCGGGACGGGCCGGTCGGGAGGGCGGCGCTTTCGCCGCAGACCAAGGGCATCGAGGATCCGCAGGATCGGCATGGGCTGTCTCCTTCGCTGCCGCCGACCTGGAGCATCGCGCCCGCGAAAGAAATGGAGTTTTGCCGCCCCTGGGTTTAGAAAAACTGCATGGATATCCTGCTGCGCCACCAGCTCAATGCGCTCAGGGCCGTCGAGGCGGCCGGGCGGCTCGGTTCCATGGCGAAGGCCGCCGAGGAGCTGGGCGTGACGGTCGGCGCCGTCAGCCAGCAGGTCCACAAGGCCGAGCGGCGGCTGCGCCAGCCCCTCTTCGTGCGCGGTCCCAAGGGACTGGTGCCGACGGCGTTCGGTGCGCCGCTGCTGGCCGGGCTTTCGCGGGGGTTCGGCGAGATCGCGCGGGCGCTCTCCGCCGCCGAAGGGCGGGCCGAACATGTGCTGACGGTCTCCGTCGCGCCGGTGTTCGCGGCGAAATGGCTGGTGCCGCGCCTCGCGCGCTTCCGCGATCTGCGGCCGGACCTGCAGGTCCGCATCGACGCCTCGGTCGAACTGGTGGATTTCGCCGCCTCCGACGTCGATGTCGGCGTGCGCATCGGCACCGGGCCCTGGCCGCATGTGCGGGCCGCGCATCTGCTCGACCACGGCCTGTTTCCGGCCTGCAGCCCGGCTCTGGCCGCGCGGATCGGCGGCCTCGACGATCTCGCCCGCGTGCCGATCATCCGGGACCACAATTCCCCGGCCGGCTGGCCGACCTGGCTCGCCGGCCATGGCCGTGCCGGCATGACGCTCGGCCCGGGGCCGATCTTCTCCGACGCCTCGCTCTGCCTCGACGCGGCGGTCGCCGGCCAGGGCGTCATGATGGCGTGGCGGGTGCTGGCGCAGGATGCCCTCCGCGACGGGCGGCTGGTCTCGCCTTTTCCCCGGCCAGTCCCGACGGGCCGTTCCTATTGGCTGGTGACGTCGGACAGGGAACGGGCTTCAGCCAAGGTGAAGGCCTTCGAAAGCTGGATCCGGGCCGAGCTGAAGGAATAGGCGGCCGGCATTCCCGCCCGCTATTCGCAGATGAGCCCGATCTGGGCCTTCAGTTCCCGCGCCTGAACCGGGTCTTCGCGGCCGAGCAGCACACAGGTGGTGAAGCTGCCCTGCATCCGGCCGTCCTTCACATAGCTCCAGTCCCGGATCTGGCTCCTCGGGAAGGTGAGCTTCTGGCCGAAGGTGACGTTCTCCACGATCTCGGGCCGGTTGTTGACGGTGCCGCTGAAGCGGCTGCCGACATGCGAGAGGCCGTTGATCCAGAAATATTCGGTCTTGCCGCGGTCGGCGACGGCGATCTTCACCGAGAAGGCGCCGGCGCCCGGCAGACCGCCGTCGAGGGCCTCGACGAACCCGTCCAGCGTCCGCTGCGCGCGGGCGAAGGCGGCCAGCATGGCCGGATCGCCGGCCGGGGCCTTGGCCATGCCGTGCCGCTTGGCCTTCTGCTGAACCGTCTCGGCCTTTGCCGGCGCCGCGTTCTGGGCCGCCGCCAGGCACAGGACGGCAAGCCCTGCCAGTACCGCTTCGCGTCGCCTCATCCTGCCCTCCGGCATGTCGTCGGCCCATCCTCGGGGGAGGCCGCCCGCGGTCAGTTCACCCGTCGCTTCTCGAGCTTGCGCGCCAGCGTCCGGCGATGCATGCCGAGGCGGCGTGCGGTTTCCGAGATGTTGAAGTCGGTGTCGACCAGGGTCTCGTGGATTCGTTCCCATTCCAGCGTCTTGATCGAGGTCGGGCGGGGCGTGAGGCCGACGCGGCTGTCGCCGGCGCCCTTGCCGAAGGCATCCTCGATGTCGTCGGTGTTCGCAGGCTTGGCGAGGTAATGGCAGGCGCCGAGCTTGATCGCCTCCACGGCGGTGGCGATGCTGGCAAATCCGGTCAGCACGACGATCAGCATGTCCGGGTCGTGCTGGTGCAGGGCCTCCACGCAGGCAAGGCCCGACACCCCGCTCAGCTTGAGGTCGACGACGGCGTAGCCGGGCGAATGGCTTTCCAGCAGCGCCTGCATCTCCTGCAGGCTGGTTGCGAGGAGGACCTCGTATTCCCGCCGCTCGAAGGAGCGCTTGAGCGTGCGCGCGAAGGAGGCGTCGTCCTCGACGATGATCAGCTGGCGGTCAGGCGGCATGGCGCGACGCTCCGATCTCGATGGCGGCGATCGGCAGTCTCAGGCTCACGACCGCACCCCCGCCCGGATGGTTGTGCGCCGAGACGGAGCCGCCGAGCTTGCGGACCACGTTGACGACCAGGAACAGGCCGAGCCCGCCGCCGAGCTTGCCCTTGGTCGAGTGGTAGGGCTTGCCCAGTTGCGCCAGCATCTCCGGGGCGAAGCCGGGACCGTCATCCCTGACCTCGAGCACGAGGATGCCGTCCTCCCGGCGCACCGTGAGGCCGACGAAGGACGGCGAGACGTCCAGGGCGTTGTCGAGGACATTGAAGAGGACCTGCTTCAGGGCGGAATCCGAGACGATCTGAATGTCGCTGCCGACGGCGTTGATATAGGACAATATGGGCGTGCCGCGCGCCGTCCGCCAGTCGCGCACCAGGCCGTCGAGGAAGCTGTTCAGGCTCGTGACGGTCGGCGCTTCGCCGCGCGCCTCGCCGGCCGCCAGCAGGATGCCGGTGACGATGGCCTTGCAGCGGCCGATCTCGGCCTGCATCTCGTCGATTTCCTGCAGCATGGCGGGGTCGGAGGCCAGCATCGGCATGTGCCGCCAGTCGTTGAGGACGACGGCGAGCGAGGATAGCGGGGTGCCGAGCTCATGCGCGGCACCGGAGGCGAGCAGGCCCATCCGCACGATGTGGTCCTCCTCGGCGGCATGCTGCCGCATCGCCGCCAGCCCGGCATCGCGCTCGCGCAGGTTGCGGTTGATGCGCGAGACGAAGACGGCGAGCAGGCTGGCGTCGAGCACGAAGCAGACGAGGGCCCCCGCGATATAGAGATCGAACAGCCGCCTCGTATCGCCGCCCGGCAGTGCGAGCGGCTCATAGGAGACGATGAGGCCGGCGAAGCTGACGGCGGTGAGGGCGACGATGGCCGATGTCAGCCTTGCGTCGAGCAGCACGGCGGCGAGGGTGACCTGCAGCAGGAACAGGAAGATGAACGGGTTGGTCGCCCCGCCGCTGAGATAGAGCTGCGCCGTCAGCGCCAGGACATCGCATACCAGGGCGCCGAAAAGCGCGAAATTGGCGACGACGCCGCGATGCCTCAGCCAGGCCAGGCTGATCAGGTTGAGACCGACGAGGGCGCCGAGCACCCCGGCCATCGGGGCGAGCGGCAGCGCGATGCCGAGGGCGGCGTGCACCACCACGATGGTGACGACCTGCCCGATCACGGCGATCCAGCGCAGCAGGATCATCAGCGCCATGTTCTTGCGGTCGGTCAGGTCTTCCGCCGCGGCCAGCGCATTGGCGCCGGAGGCGGTGCTTCCCGCGGTCGCACCCGTTGCGGGCTTGAGCGGGTATGGGATCAGCCACTCACGAATCGACATGAGTCTCCTGGAATGCGTGCCGCCTCGGGCCTGCATTCTGCTCCGAAACGGCGTTCCGGCGAAGACGCCATTCATCGCGGGCCAGGAAAACGCTCCATCCCGCCGCCATGAGGGCGAGGCCGAACCAGGTCAGCGCGTAGACCAGGTGGTTGTTGGGAAAGGCGATCACCGTCAGGCCGCCGATCGGGGCGCCCGGGTCTGCGGCCGTGGCGTCGGCGTCGATGAAATAGGGCGCCGCCTGCGGCAGGCCGGCCGCGCCGGCGATGGCGGCCACGTCGCGCGAATACCAGCGGCCGCCCGCCGGATCGTTGTGGCGCAGGAACGCCCCGCCGGGCTCGGTCATGCGCAGCAGGCCGGTGACCGTCGTCGCCTGCGAGGCCGGGATGTGCTTGGCCGCGTCCGCCGGCACGAAGCCGCGGTCGATCAGCACCACGAAGCCGCCATCGGCCTGGAACGGCGTCAGCACCCAATAGCCGGCGCCCCGCTCGGTCACCGCCTGCACGAGGGCGTCGCGGCCGGCGAGGAAGCGGCCGCCCACGGCGACGCGCCGATAGGCGTCGTCGCCGGCATTGAGCGCCGGCCACGCCGCGGGGCCGGGTGCCGGTGCGGGCGCCGCATGGACGCGCCGGTCGACGCGGGCGATCAGGTCGAGCTTCCAGGCGCGGCGTTCGATCTGCCATACGCCCAGGCTCGTCAGCCCGATCACGGCGAAGGCCGCCACGAGGGCGAGGGCGAGGAGGGTGCGCAGGGATCGCGGCCGCCGCGCCAGGCCCTCCGCGGCGGGACCGGCTGCCCGCGCCGGCCGCCCGGCCGGGCGACCCGCGCGAGCCGCCGTCATCATGGCATCTGGCTCATGTCGTGGCCGGGCATCATGTTGATGTTGAGATGATACATGACCCAGATCGAGCCGCTGAGGGTGATGACGACCATCACGAGGGTGAAGATCAGCGCCATCATCGTCCACCCCCCTTCCGAGCGGACGTTCATGTGGAGGAAATAGATCATGTGCACCACGATCTGCACCGCGGCCAGGACCATGATGGCGAGGGCCGTCCCGAGCTTGGAGTCGAGCGTGCCGGTCATCACCAGCCAGAACGGCACCGCCGTCAGCACGACCGACAGGACGAAGCCGATCAGGTAGCTCTTCTGCGAGCCGTGACTCTCGCCATGGCCGTGATGGCCGGACTCGTGGGGGGCAGCGTCAGCGGTCATCGCAACATTCCCATCAGATAGACGAAGGTGAAGACACCGATCCAGATGATGTCGAGGAAGTGCCAGAACATGCTCAGGCACATCAGGCGGCGGCGGTTCGCCGGGATGAGGCCCTTGCGCGACACCTGGATCATCAGGGTCGCCAGCCAGACGAGGCCGCAGCTCACATGCAGGCCATGCGTGCCGACCAGGGTGAAGAAGGAGGACAGGAAGGCGCTGCGCTGCGGCGTCGCGCCTTCGGCGATCATGTGGGAGAACTCGCTGAGCTCGATGCCGATGAAGGCGAGCCCGAACAGGCCGGTCACCGCGAGCCAGATCTGGAGCGATCGGATCCGCCCCTTCTCCATCGCCAGCATGGCGAAGCCGTAGGTGATCGAGGACAGCAGCAGCATCGAGGTGTTGACCGCCACCAGCGGCAGGTCGAACAGGTCCTTGGGGGAGGGCCCCGCCGCATAGTTCCCGCCGAGAACGCCATAGGTGGCGAACAGCACCGCGAAGATGAGGCAGTCGCTCATCAGGTAGATCCAGAAGCCGAGCATGGTGCTCGCGCCGTCGGCGTGGGCATGCTCCTCGGTTTCGTAGAAGACCGGTAGGGTGGCGCCGTCCGGCGCGAGGCTCGTCGTCGTACTCATGATGTCAGGCTTGTCCGGCGATGAGACGGGTCCGTTCGCCCTCCGTCCGGGCGACCTCGTCGAGGGGGATGTGGAAGTCTCGGTTGTAGTTGAAGGTGTGGCCGATCGCGACGGCGAGCAGGGCGACGAAGGCCGCCGCCGCCAGCCACCACATGTACCAGACCATGGCGAAGCCGAAGACCAGGCTCAGGCCGGCGAGCACGAGGCCGGCGCCGGTGTTCCGGGGCATGTGGATGGCGCGGAAGCCTTCCAACGGGCGGACATAGCCGCGCTGCTTCATGTCGTACCAGGCGTCGAGGTCGTGGATGACCGGGGTGAAGGCGAAGTTGTAGGCCGGCGGCGGCGAGGCGGTCGACCATTCGAGCGTGCGCCCGTTCCAGGGATCGCCCGTCAGGTCGCGCAGCCTCTCGCGGTCGCGGATGCTGACGACGATCTGGATCAGGAAGCAGAGGATGCCGAGCGCGATCAGCGCGGCGCCGAAGGCGGCGATGACGAACCAGATCTGCAGCGAGGGATCCTCGAACACGCGCAGGCGGCGGGTCACGCCCATCAGCCCGAGGACGTAGAGCGGCATGAAGGCGAAGTAGAAGCCGACCACCCAGAACCAGAACGACAGCTTGCCCCAGAACGGGTCGAGCTTGAAGCCGAAGGCCTTGGGGAACCAGTAGCTGATGCCGGCGAACAGGCCGAACACCACGCCGCCGATGATGACGTTGTGGAAATGCGCGACCAGGAACAGGCTGTTGTGCAGCACGAAGTCGGCCGGCGGCACCGCCAGCAGCACGCCCGTCATGCCGCCGATCACGAAGGTGAGCATGAAGGCGACGGTCCACATCATCGGCAGTTCGAAGCGGATGCGGCCGCGATACATCGTGAACAGCCAGTTGAAGATCTTGGCACCCGTCGGGATCGAGATGATCATCGTCGTGATGCCGAAGAAGGAGTTCACGCTCGCGCCCGAGCCCATCGTGAAGAAGTGATGCAGCCAGACGAGATAGGACAGGATGGTGATGACGACGGAGGCATAGACCATCGAGGAATAGCCGAACAGGCGCTTGCCGGCGAAGGTCGAGACGACTTCCGAATAGATGCCGAAGCAGGGGAGGATGAGGATGTAGACCTCCGGATGGCCCCAGATCCAGATCAGGTTCACATACATCATCGGGTTGCCCCCGAAGTCGTTGGTGAAGAAGTTGGTGCCGACATAGCGGTCGAGCGACAGCAAAGCGAGCACCGCCGTCAGCACCGGGAAGGCGGCGACGATCAGCACGTTGGTGCACAGCGCCGTCCAGGTGAAGACCGGCATCTTCATCATGGTCATGCCGGGGGCGCGCATCTTGATGATGGTGGCGATCAGGTTCACGCCCGACAGCAGCGTGCCGACGCCAGCGATCTGCAGCGACCAGATGTAATAGTCCATCCCCGCATCGGGACTGTAGCCGATGCCCGACAGCGGCGGGTAGGCGAGCCAGCCCGTACGCGCGAACTCGCCGACGAACAGCGACATCATGGTGAGGATGGCGCCGGCGGTCGTCATCCAGAAGCTGAAATTGTTGAGGAAGGGGAAAGAGACGTCGCGGGCGCCGATCTGGAGCGGGACCACGAAGTTCATCAGCCCCGTGACGAGCGGCATCGCCACGAAGAAGATCATGATGACGCCATGGGCGGTGAACACCTGGTCGTAATGATGCGCCGGCAGGTATCCGTCGGAGCCGCCGAAGGCCATCGCCTGCTGCAGGCGCATCATGATCGCATCGGAAAAGCCGCGCAGCAGCATGACGATGCCGAGCACCATATACATGACGCCGATGCGCTTGTGGTCGACGCTGGTGAACCATTCCGTCCACAGATAGCCCCACAGCCTGAAATAGGTGAGGGCGGCGAGCACGGCGATGCCCCCGAGCGCGACGGCGGCGAAGGTGGCGACCAGGATGGGCTCGTGGATCGGCAAGGCCTCCAGCGTCAGCCTGCCGAAGATCATCTTGAGGAAAGCGGAATCAGCGAACATCGGAAGGGCTCCGCGGGATCAGGAATTCGAGGGACGGCTGGCGGATGCCGGCAACTGGAAGCGCGAGGGCAGCAGGCCGGGCCAGGGCAGCCCGGCGCCGCGCAGGGGCGAGGCGTTGGGCGCGGCAGGGTCGGCGACCGGGCGCGGCGCTTCGCCGCGGATGTCGTCGGGGGTGCAGAGCGAGGCGACATAGCTCCGGGCCGGACCGAACACTGCGCCGCGGCGGGCATATTTGTCGTAGGTCAGGGGCAGGGTCTTGCCGACGGCCTCCAGGCCCAGGCCGCCTTTGGCGTCGATCGCGCTCATCTCGCTCATGCACATCTTGCCGGGCTCGACGCACATGTTGAGGATGGCGGCGAACAGCCCGGGATCGACGGCGCCGTAATGGCGCACCGGTTCGTTCTCGCTCGGCCGCTCCAAAGCGAGGTAGCCGCTGCGATCGAGCATGCCGCCGGCCGCCTTGACCTCGGCCGTCCATTTGTCGAAGGCGGCGCCGTCCTGGCTGTGGAACGCAAACCGCATGCCCGAGAAGCCGGCGCCGCTGTAATTGGCGGAGAAGCCCTCATAGGTTCCGGCCGTGCCCATCACCGCGTGCAGCCGCGTCTGCATGCCGGGCATGGCGTAGATCTGGCCGGCGAGGGCCGGGATGTAGAAGGAGTTCATCACCGAGGACGAGGTGATGCGGAAATCGATCGGCCGGCCGGCCGGCGCCGCCAGCTCGTTGACGGAGGCGATGCCGTATTCGGGGTAGATGAAGAGCCATTTCCAGTCGAGGGCGACGACCTCGACCGCCAGGGGTTTCACGGCGGCGCCCGCGGCCTTGCCGGCCGAAGCGTTCCCGAGCGGCCGGTAGGGATCGAGAAGATGCGTGCTCGCCCAGGTGATCGCGCCGAGGCAGATGATGATCAGCAGCGGCGCCGACCAGATCACCAGCTCCAGCTGGGTGGAATGGTCCCAGTCGGGCTTGTAGATCGCTGCCTTGTTCGATTGGCGGTAGCGCCAGGCGAACAGCACCGTCAGCGCCATCACCGGCAGGATGATGACCAGCATGAGTCCGGTCGAGATCATCACGAGCCTGCCTTGCTGGGCCGCAATATCGCCGGGAGGCGACAGTACGATCGCGTTGCAGGCGCCAAGCAGCAAGAGGATCGGCAGGAGGGCGAGGATGCGGAGACGAGCCACGACGGGGTCCTGTGGTTGCGGACGATGTTCTCGGGCCTCTCGCTACCGCCTGGCCGGGGGGAGGGCGATTGGACAGTTTGTCCAATCACCGCCTTGCCCGATCCGTGAGAAACAGGCGGGTCTGGACCGGCGCCGAGCGGCGCCCAATTGAAATGGCGCGACCGAGGAGCATGTCCGAAGCATGAGCGCATCCACCGCGACCCCGACGTCACATTCGCTCGAGGCGGACGCCAAGCGGCTCAACGCCCATGGCGGCAGCGTCCGTCCGCAGGAGATCGCCATCGGCGTGATCATCGGGCGGACGTCCGAGTTCTTCGACTTCTTCGTCTACGCCATCGCGTCCGTCGTGGTGTTCCCCAAGCTCGTCTTCCCCTATGTCGACGCGCTCACCGGCACGCTCTATTCCTTCGCGATCTTCGCTCTCGCCTTCATCGCGCGGCCGGTCGGCAGCGTCATCTTCATGGCGGTCGACCGGGCGCATGGCCGCGGCGTCAAGCTGACGATCGCCCTGTTCCTGCTCGGCACCACGACGGTCGCCATCGCCTTCCTGCCGGGCTATGAGGAGATCGGCGTCGTCTCGGCCCTGCTGCTCGCGGTGTTCCGCATCGGCCAGGGCATCGCGCTCGGCGGCACCTGGGACGGCCTCGCCTCGCTGCTGGCGCTGAACGTTCCCGAGGAGCGGCGCGGCTGGTATGCGATGATCCCGCAGCTCGGCGCTCCGCTCGGCCTGATCGTGGCGAGCGCGCTGTTCGCCTATTTCATCCTCAGCCTGTCCGCCGCCGACTTCCTCGAATGGGGCTGGCGCTATCCCTTCTTCGTCGCCTTCGCCATCAATGTGGTGGCGCTGTTCGCGCGCCTGCGCCTCGTGATGACCCCCGAATTCACCCGGCTTTACGAAAGCCGGGACCTTGAGCCGTCGCCGGTCATCGATACCGTGCGGACCGAGGGCCGGACCATCGTGGTAGGGGCGTTCGCCCCGCTCGCGAGCTTCGCCTTGTTCCACATGGTGACGGTCTTCCCGCTGTCCTGGGTGTTCCTGTTCACCCAGGAGGATCCCGCCCGCTTCCTCGTCATCGAGATCATCTCGGCGGTCTTCGGTCTCCTTGCCATCATCGCCTCCGGGCCGATCGCCGACCGCGTCGGACGCCGGACCCTGCTCGGCGTCTCCGCAGCCGCCATCGCCGCCTTCAGCGGCTTCGCACCGCAGCTCCTCAACGGCGGGGAGATCGGCGAGACGGTGTTCATGGTCGTCGGCTTCATCCTGCTCGGGGTCTCCTTCGGCCAGTCTTCCGGCGCGGTCGCCTCGAACTTCTCCAATACCTACCGCTATACGGGCTCCGCCCTGACCTCGGATCTCGCCTGGCTGTTCGGCGCGGGCTTCGCGCCCTTCGTGGCGCTGTTCCTGTCGAGCCGCTTCGGGCTGATCTCCTCCGGCGGCTATCTGCTGTCGGGCGCCCTCTGCACCCTGCTGGCGCTGTTCCTGGTCAATCGGCGGCTCGACATCCAGGCGCGGTGATCGCGCCGCGTCGATGGACGAACGGTGGCGCATGGCGCTATCTGGTTCCATCGAGGAGGCGCGCGTCCGACGGAGCAGCCTTCCGCCGCCGCAGCGCGAGCGGCGGGCCAATCGCGCCGAGGCCGCCCGAGCATGATCGATGAGCGCGAGCAGGACCGCCTTCCCGAGCGCCTTGCCGACTTCCAAACCCTGTGGGAGGGCCTGGACTACGCGGCGCGGAGCGAGGCGGGCCTGCGTTTCTATTCCTCGCGGGGCGAAATGGAGCAGGCGCTGAGCTATCGCGACCTGCACGTCCGGGCCTCGGCGACGGCCCGCCGCCTCGGGTCGCTCGGATATCCGAGAGGCAGCCGCGTCGGCCTGATCGCCGCGACCGGGCCGGACTTCCTGGCCGCGTTCTATGGCTGCCAATATGCCGGCCTCGTCCCGTGTCCGCTGCCGCACACCGTCTATATGGGCGGGCGCGAGGCGTACAAGGCCCGTATCGCCGCGCTGCTCCGCGCGGCCGATGCGTCGCTGGCACTCGCGACGGGCGATCTGCTTTCCCTCGTCCAGGAGGCGGGCAGGCTGGGCTGGTCCGGGCACGCCCTGTCCTATGGCGCGCTGGCGGAGCGTCCCGATATCGGCGACCTCGCGCCGTTCGCGCCCGACGAGGACGCCTACATCCAGTTTTCGTCCGGCTCGACCGCCAGCCCCAAGGGGGTGAGGATCGGACAGCGGGCGATTCTCGCCAACACCCGCGCGATCCTCACCGAGGCGATGCGGCTGACGCCGGCGGACAGGAGCTTTTCCTGGCTGCCCTTCTACCACGACATGGGGCTGGTCGGGTTTTCGATCGCACCGATGCTCGGCCAGTGTCCGGTCGACTATCTCGCGACCTCGTCCTTCGCCCGCCGCCCTGCCTTGTGGCTGAAGCTGATGTCCGACAATGCCACGACGATCACCTATGCACCGGGTTTCGGCTACGAGCTTGCGGTCAGGCGGCTGGGCAGCGACGAAACAGCCATCGATCTGTCGCATCTGCGCATCGCCGGCGTCGGGGGCGACATGATCCGGGCAGACAGCCTCAAGGCCTTTGCCGCCGCCCTCGCGACGAGCGGCTTCAGCGAGAAGGCCTTCCTGCCTAGCTACGGCATGGCGGAAGCGACCCTCGCCATTTCCTTCGCCCGCTCGGAGGGGGAAATTCCCGTCGACCGGGTCGATCGGTCCGCGCTCGAGGGGAGCCATCGCGCCGTTCCGGCATCGGGGCCGGAGGCGCGCCTGTTCACGATATGCGGCAAGCCCCTGGACGGCCATGACATCGTCATCGTCGACCGCGCCGGTTCGCCTGTCGCCGATCGGGTGATCGGCCGCATCCTCGTCCGTGGTCCGAGCCTGATGACGGGGTATGTCGCCGATGCGCAGGCCGGCACCCCCGCAATCGGTCCCGACGGCTTCTTCGACACCGGTGACCTCGGCTATCGCTTCGACGGAGATCTCGTCGTGACGGGGCGGGCGAAGGATCTCATCCTGCACAATGGCCGCAATATCTGGCCGCAGGACGTCGAATGGGCGATCGAGCAGCTTCCGGGCCTGCGCCCGGGCAGCGTGGCGGCCTTCGCCGTGGAGACGGCCGATGGTCGCGACGAATTGACGGTGCTGGTGGAATGCAGCCTCGCCGCTGCCCTGGAACGCTCCGGCCGCAGACGGGATGTGGCGACCGCCATTGCCTCGAGCCAGGGCGTGGCGGCGCATGTCGTGCTGGTCCGACCCGGAAGCCTGCCCTTCACCTCGTCCGGCAAGCTGTCGCGGGCCGGTGCGAAGGCGCTCTACCTCTCCGGCAATCTCGTCGGGCTGGATTGATCAATGCGGGGCAGCCGAGACGCTGCGCGCCTGCGTCCGAAGCGAGGCCGGCCCGAGCTCGCCGAAGCAATTTTTCCCGGATGTTGCGCAAACGCAATATGCGGCGATATCGAGGCGAGGTAACATGATCATGTTATCCTTTCCGAGGCTGATTGGGCTGAAAATGAAACTGCGTTTGGCCTTGATCCTTGCGACGGCCTTCTCCACGCCGGTCTTCGCCACCGACCTCGCACCGAATCCGGTGGAGCCCTCGGCGCCCGTCGCCGAACCGTTTTCGTGGACGGGCTTCTATGTCGGCGCTCATGTCGGCGGTACGGACACCGGCGGCAAGCTGAAGGCGGCGGCGACGTCCGTGCAGAACAAATCCGCGGACGTTTCCAGGTCCGGCTTTCATTCCGGCCTCGGCTTCGAGGGCGGCGTGCAGGGCGGATATAATTATCAGATCAACCAGGTCGTGCTGGGTTTCGAGGCCGACGCCGACTTCGGCTCGTCGAAGAATTCGCAGTCCGCCATTGCCTCGTATGGCAGCCCCTATTATGCCGCGACGACGGTGAAGGACAGCAGCGAGTGGGGCGGGTCGCTGCGCGGCCGTCTCGGCTATGCATTCGACAATTGGCTGCCTTATGTCGCCGCCGGCGTGGCCATACGCGACGACAAGCTGTCCGCGGGCACGGCATGGCATACCTTCTTCAGCAGCCCGTCGCCATTCGGGACGAGTTCCGAGACGCAAGTGGGCTTTATCGGCGGCCTCGGTCTCGAATATGCGTTCGACGAGCACTGGTCGATACGCGCGGAAGGGCTGTATGCCCTATATCCCAAGCACAGTGCGACCTTCGTGGCCGGTGACGGCAATGGCGGAACCAGCACGATCAGGGCGAGTTCCAACCCGCAGGTCTTCACCTTCGACGTCGGGCTGAACTACAGGTTCTGATCCCGGCCTGCCGGAGATCTTGTCGGACCCGGGACGGGCGCTTCCGCCGGAAGCATCCGCGGGTTCAGCCTTTCACCGGCGCGATGGCCTTTGTCTTGCGGCGATTCGACTGTTGAAGAGGCGTCATGGCTCGCATGCCAACCCGGTTCGGGCCGCAGACCGGTCAATCCAGGCCGGGCGGCTGGAGCCCCTCCATCCTGCCGCCGTCCTTCGTGCGGCCGGCGCCAAAGCGGCCGGTCCTCATCGATACCGAACGCTTTCGGCTGCGCAGCCTTGCGGTGGCCGACGTCGACGCCCAATTCTGCAGCTGGTTCGCCGATCCCGACATGCTGCGCGGGCTCAACCTCGTGCGGGAAGAATGGACGGCGGAGGCGATCGAGAGGCGGATCCAGGCCCTGGCGGAGACGCCCAATTATCTTTTCGGCATCTTCACCCGGCCAGGCGCCGGGTTGATCGGCTATTGCAGCCTCGATATCAATCCGCGCCAGCGCACGGCGGAAATGACGGCGGCGATCGGCGACAAGGCCTGGCGCGGCCAGCGCGTGCTGGCGGAGATCGGGCGCCCCCTGATCCGCAATTTCATGGAACATGGCGGCGTCGACAAGGTGATCGCCCATGTGCTGGCCAGCAACCGGAAAGTCCTGTTCGAGCTGATCGGTTCGGATTTCTACTACGAAGCCCGGTTGCGCGAGGCCGTCCTGCTGGCCTCCGGCAAGCGCGAGGATCTGCTGGCCTTCGCCGTGCTGAAGAGCATCAGCTTCCCGGATTTGTGCAAATGACGGTCCCGCCGGTGATCCGGCTTTGAACGGATGCGAGGCGGCTGTACCGATATGGACGCTCTGGAAACGGCAAAGGATATCCTCGCCTCCTGCCTGGCCGTCCCGAAGCACGAGATCGGGGACGATGCGAGCATCTATGAACTCAAGGCGATCGACAGCGTGACGTTCGAAACCCTGGTGCTGGAGATCGAGGAGCGCATCGGCCGTGAACCCGATGTCGAAGCCTTGCTGGACATGCGCACGGTGCGCGACCTGGCCGGCCTGATCGCCTCCGGTGGAGACGCCCGAGGCGTTCGCCTGTTGTCGGAGAGGGACACGCCCCGGACGGAATGAACGGCCCTCGTGCATCCCCAGCCTTCGAACGCGCATGCGGAGGGGGCGCCGCCATCCGCCATCCGCCATCGGCACGGTCGGGAGGCCGCTGCGTCCGGCGGCGATCAGCGGCCGGCCCCGGGAAGGCTGCGGCCGCCCGATGCCGCGCCGATATGCTCGGCGACGGCGAGCGCGGTGTCGCCGTCGATGATCAGTCCGCGGGCGATGCCGCTGCGCAGCAGCGATATGGCGGGGATGGTCTTTTCGAGCCCAGCGGCCAGCAGCACGACATTGCGACCCCTCAGATAGGCGGTGTCGACCGCCAGGCTCCGCTCGGTCAGGGAGTGGGGCACTTCGCGGCCGTGAATGTCGAACAGCTTGCCGAGCGTGTCGCAGACCGCGCCGCTGTCGCGCACGCTGCGCATCTCGTCGGCCGAGATCATGTCCTGCAGCCGCAGGACCGCCGTCTCCTCCAATTCGCCGAGGCTGATCAGATAGAGATCGGCGGCCCGCGCCATCTCGACCGCGTCCATCACCATGCGCTGCGACATCAGCACCTGCTGGTCGGCGACCGAATCGGCGATGAACGGCACGGGCAGGAAATGCACCTCGCCGCCGGTGCGGGCGGCGAAGGCCTGCACCACCTCGAAAGGATTCGAGGCTGAATTGCGCGTCAGCGAGCCGATCAGCGAGACGAAGCGCGCCTGCGGATTGCGCACGCCGGCCAGCTGCAGCGCGACCTGCTCGATCGTCCGCCCCCAGCTCACGCCGACGGTGATCGGGCCGCTCCCGAGCTTGCCCCTGAGGAAATTGGCGCCGGCATTGCCGACGGCCCGCCGCGCCACCACGCTCTGGATCCGCTTCAATTCGGGATCGGCCGACTGCCGCGAGAAGCCGATGGTCGGCGTGGCGATGCAGAAGTCGAGCCCGAACTCGCGGGCGATCGCGTGCTCGACGCCGATGTCCCGCGCCGATTCATGGTTGATGGTGATGCTGACGAGCCCGCGGTCCCGCGCTTCCGACAGCATGCGGTTGACGCGGCTGCGATGCAGGCCGAGGCGGGAGGCCGTCTCCTCCTGGTTGAGGCCGGCGACGTAATAGAGCCACGCCACCCGCACGATCAGGGCGTCATCGGTCTCATGGGCCAGATTCAGAGTCAGCATGGCATCCGCGGGGGTTGGCGACGAACCATATTGACAAGTGCCGGCAATCAAATCAAATGTAGATCAAATGTCGTCTGCAAAAACAAATGTGCAGACGCGATCCGGCGGAGACCGGTGCGGGGAGGCTGCCTATGGGTTTCGTGATCGGCATCGACGGCGGTACGGAAAGCCTGCGGGCCCGCGTGTTCGACCTGACGGGCGCATGCCTCGGCTCGGCCTCCCATGCCTATGACACGCATTTTTCGCCCGGCGCCCGCGCCGAGCAGGATCCCGAGGATTGGTGGAAGGCGCTCGGCATCGCCGTCCGGCGGGCGGTCGGCGAAGCCGGCATCCCGGCCGATGCGGTCGAGGCGATCGGCCTGGCCACCACCAGCTGCACGGTGGTGGCGCTGGACCGCGCCGGCAAGGCGCTGCGTCCGGCCATCATCTGGATGGATGTGCGCGCCGAGGCCGAGGCCGCGGAAGTGCTCGCCACCGGCGATCCCGCTCTGGTGGTGAACTGCAACGGCCGGGGCCCGGTCTCCGCCGAATGGATGATCCCGAAGGCGCGCTGGATCGCCAGGCACGAGCCCGGGATCTTCGAGCGGGCCGCCACCATCTGCGAATACCAGGATTTCATGAGCTTGCGCCTCACGGGCAGACGCTGCGCCAGCCTCGACAACGTCTCCATGCGCTGGCACTACTCGACGCTGCGCGGCGGCTATCCCCGCAGCCTCGTCGCCAAGCTCGGCATGGAAGCCCTGCTCGACAAATGGCCGGCGGACGTGGTGGCGCCCGGCGACGTCATCGGCACGCTGACGGCGGAGGCGGCGGCCCATCTCGGCCTCGGCCTGTCCGTCAAGGTCGCGCAGGGCGGGGCCGACGCCTTCATCGGCATGATCGGCCTCGGCGTGTCGAAGCCCGGGCAGCTCGCGCTCATCACCGGCTCCTCCCATCTGATGTTCGGCGTGTCGGCGACGCCCGTCTCGGTCGACGGCCTGTGGGGCACCTATGCCGACGCCGTCTATCCCGGTCTCCACATCATCGAGGGCGGGCAGACCTCGACCGGCTCGATCATCAACTGGCTGCGGCGCCTGGCCGGCGGCACGCTGGACCTGGCGGCGCTCAACGCCGAGGCGGCGGCGCTGGAACCCGGCTGCGACGGCCTGCTGGTGCTCGATCATTTCCAGGGCAACCGGACGCCCTATGTCGATGCCCTCTCCCGCGGCGCCTTCGTCGGCCTGACGCTCGGCCACGGCATGCCGCATCTGTTCCGGGCGACGATCGAGGGCATCTGCTTCGGCACCCGGGCCATCCTCGACGGCATGAGGGGCGCCGGCTTCACCGCGACCGAGATCACCATCGGCGGCGGCGCGACCTCCTCCGACCTCTGGCTGCAGATCCACGCCGACACCGCCGGCCTGCCGGTCAGCGTGCCGGCGTCCACCGAGGCGCCTTCGCTGGGCGCGGCGATCCTCGCCGGCGTCGGTGCCGGGCATTTCGCCAGCATCGACGAGGGCATGGCGGCGATGGTCCGTCCCGGCCGGCGCATCGAGCCGCGGCCGCGGGAAAGCGCGCTCTATGACGATCTCTACAGGCGCTACGCGCAGCTCTATCCGGCGCTGAAGCCCTTCAATCCCGCACGGGCCTGAGGCCAGGCCCGTCTCCCGATCCGATTCCGGTGGTTCCCATGTCGTCCAACCTGCCCCTTTTCGATCTCTACCGTACGATGCGTCGCATCCGCACCTTCGAGGAGCATGTGGGCGAACTCTATGTGCGGGGCCTTTCGGCCGGGTCGATGCTGCACCTGTCCATCGGCGAGGAGGGGGCCGCGGCCGGGGTCTGCGCGGCGATGAAGCCGCAGGACAGCTTCACCACCCATCACCGCGGCCACGGCATCTTCCTGGCCCGCGGCGCCGAGCCGGACCGCATGATGGCCGAGATCGGCGGCAAGGAGACGGGCTATTGCCGTGGCAAGGGCGGCTCGATGCACATCGCGGACATGGCGCTGGGGCATCTGGGCGCCAACGCCATCGTCGGCGGCGGCATTCCCCATGTCGTTGGCGCCGGCCTCAGCTACAAGCGGCAGAAGAAGGATGCCGTCTCCGTCGCCTTCTTCGGCGACGGCGCCATGCAGCAAGGCATCCTCTATGAGAGCATGAACATGGCGGCCCTGTGGGAGCTGCCGGTGCTGTTCGTCTGCATCAACAACCAATACGGCATGGGCACGCGCATCGACCGGGCGACCCGCTCGACCGCCTTCGACAAGCGCGCCGAAGCGTTCGGCCTGAAAGCGGAGATGGTGGACGGCGAGGACGTCGAGAGCGTGTTCCAGGCCGCCCAGGGCATGATGGATGCCGCGCGGGCCGGCCAGCCCGGCTTCATGGCGGTGTCCTGCTTCCGCTTCTACGGCCACGGGCGCATGGACAAGAGCCCCTATCGCAGCGCGGAGGAGGAGGAGACCGGGCGCAAGCGCGATCCGGTGGCGCATGCCCGCGCCGGCCTGCTCGCCCGGGCCCTGGCGACGCCGGAGCAGCTCGATGCGCTCGATGCGCAGATCGCCCGTGAGATGAGCGCCGCCATCGACTTCACCGCGGCCTCCCCGGCGCCGCCGCTGACCTCGATGTTCCGCGACGTCTATGGCGCCGGCCAGCCGGAGCCCGAGCCGGCGCGCAGCCGCATCGACCGCATCCTGGCGCGCGTCTGAGGAGAGAGCGATGGTCGAGATCACATACCGCGACGCCCTGCGCCAGGCCCTGCACGACGCCATGGTCGCCGACGACAGCGTCGTCGTCATCGGCGAGGAGGTCGGCCTCTATGGCGGCGCCTATGGCGTCACCAAGGACCTCATCAGGCAGTTCGGACCGGAGCGGCTGATCGATACGCCGATCAGCGAGCCGGCGATCATCGGCACCGCCGTGGGCGCGGCGATGACCGGGCTGCGTCCGGTCGCCGAATTGATGTATGTCGACTTCCTCGGCATGACGATGGACCAGGTCGGCAACCAGGCGGCCAAGATCCGTTACATGTTCGGCGGCCAGATCGGCGTTCCCATGGTGCTGCGCACCCAGGGCGGCACCGGCCGCTCGGCCGGGGCTCAGCATTCCCAGAGCCTCGAAGCCTGGATCATGCACACGCCGGGCCTGCGCCTGGCCATGCCCGCCACCGCGGGCGACGCCTACCATCTCCTGCGCCACAGCCTGACGCTGCCCGACCCGGTGGTCTTCATCGAGCACAAATCGCTCTATGCCAGGAAGGAGGAGGCCGACCTCGAAACGCCCGACGCGCCCTGGGGCAAGGCCGTGGTGCGCCGCCGCGGCGAGCACGTCACCATCGTCACCTATTCGCGCATGGTGCATGTCGCCCTCGACGCGGCGAAGACGCTGGCGACGCGCGGCATCGAGGCCGAGGTGATCGACCTGCGCACCCTCAACCCGCTCGACATGGCGACGGTGATCGCCTCGGTCAACCGCACCGGCCGCGCCGTGGCGCTGAGCGAAGGCGTCCTCACCGCGGGCGTGTCCGCCGAACTCGGCGCCCGCATTTCCGAGGAATGCTTCGACTATCTGGAGGACCCCGTCCTGCGCATCGCCGGCGAGGACATCCCGATCTCGGTGTCGCAGGCGCTCGAAGGGTCCAGCATCCCGACGGTCGACCTCGTCGTCGAGAGCATCGAGAAGATGGTGCGCTGATGGCTTCGATCCTTGCATTGCCGCGCCTGGGCGAGACCATGGAGGAGGGAAGGGTCGCCGGCTGGCTCAAGAAGCCCGGCGACGCCTTCAAGCGCGGCGAGACCATCGTCGAGATCGAGACCGACAAGACGGTGGTGGAACTGCCGGCGCTGAGCGACGGCGTGCTCGTCGAGATCCTCGCCGCCGAGGGGGCGCAGATCAATGTCGGCGAGCCGCTGTGCCGCTATGAAGGCGGGACGGGCGAAGCCGAGGCCGCCGCTCCGGCGCCCCCCGCCGCCACTCCTGTCTCTCCCGTCGTCGCCCCCGCGGCGCCGCCCGTTCCCCCCGCGGCCGTTGCGGCCGCCGCCGGCCGGTCGCGCGCCACGCCGCTCGCCCGCCGTCTCGCCCGGCAGAACGGCATCGACATCGAGACCGTCAGCGGCACCGGGCGCCGCTCCCGGATCCAGGCGCATGACGTCGAGCGTCTCGTCGCCGCCACCGGCCGGCCCGCACCGGCCGACGATCCGAGGATCCGCTTCTGTGCCGTTCCGGCCGGGCGCATCGCCTACCGGACATGGAACGAGGCCGGCGCGGGCGCGCCGGTCCTCCTCCTGCACGGCTTCGGCGGCGACAGCCAGACCTGGGCCGTCCTCGCCGCCTTGCTCGCCCGGCAGGGGCGCAGGGTCGTCGCGCCCGACCTGCCGGGGCACGGCGCCACCGATTTCGAGGAAGCAGGGCTCGACGGCCTCACGGACGCCGTTGCGGCCTTCCTCGACGCGCTGCCGCTCGCCGATGCCGAACTGGTCGGCCATTCGCTCGGCGGCGCCGTCGCCATGCGCCTCGCCGCCCGGCTCGGCGCCCGCCTCGGCCGCGTCACCCTGATCGCGCCGGCCGGCCTCGGCAGCGCCATCGATGCCGACTTCATCGACGGCATGGCCCATGCCGCCACTGGGGGCGGCCTCGCCCACCTCCTGCGCCGCGTGGCGCTGCGCCCGCCCGTGCTGTCGGCTGCGCAGCTCGACGCGATGGCCGCCTCGCTCGGCGGCGGGCGCCTGCACGCCCTCGCGGCCGCCTTGGTGCGCGACGGGCGCCAGCAGGTCGACATCGTCGCCGATCTCGCGGCCAGCCAGGGCAAAGCCCGCCTGGTCTGGGGGCTGGAGGATCGCATCATTCCCTGGATCCAGGCCACCGCCGCCGGCAGCGCCACGCCCGTCCATTTCATTTCGGAAGCCGGTCACATGCCCCAATGGGACCAGCCGCAAAGGCTGGCGGCCCTCATCGCCTGAGAGCCGCCCAACAGCAAGAACAAGAACAACGCCGAAGATCAATTCGAAACCGGAGGAAACATGATGGATGAAGAAAAACCCGACATCGCACGGCCGACCCGCCGCGGCCTTCTCGGCGGCATGGGCCTGGCCGGCGCCGCCGCGGTGCTCGGCGGCACGCAGCTCGCCCAGTTCACGCTCGGCAGCACCCCGGCCTATGCCCAGGCGGCCAAGCCCCTGAAGGTCGCCGTCGTCGCCCAGCAGATGTCGGCCCAGTCCGACCAGCGTTCCTGGGCGGGGCTCCAGCAATGGCTGAAGAAGACCGGCCTCGACAAGGTCTGGCAGATCAACCAGACCGATGCCAAGGGCGATCCCGGCCAGCTGGTCAGCCAGATCGAGGATGCGATCACCGCCAAGTCCGACGCCATCCTCGTGATGTACGGCACTTTGACGGCGGCCAAGGCGGCGCTCGACAGCCTGACGAGCTCGAAGATTCCGTTCTTCAGCCTCGATTCGGGCTGGCAGTCGCCCGCCATCGCCGACATCACCTCCAACAATTACGCGATGAGCGCGCAGACCGTGCAGTTCATGATCGACACGCTGCTCGCCAAGGGCAAGACGTCGGCCAATATCTGCGCCGTCATCGCGAACTTCCACCATGGCACCCGCAAGCGCGGCAAGGTGATGAAGACGGCGCTGACCGAGAACGAGTGGATCTCGCTCAAGGACGAGCACGTCATCCAGTATTCCGGCTTCTACGAGACCACGCAGAACACCGTCAGCGACTGGCTGACCCGCTACGGCTCCGATCTCGACGTGATCTGGTGCCCGTGGGACGAGCCGGCGATGGCGGCGGCCGAGGTCATCGCCTCGCGCGGCCTGCAGGACAAGATCTTCGTCATCGGCCATGACGGGCATCCAACCGCGCTCGACCGCATGCGCAAGCCGGACTATCCGCTGCTCGCCACCACCGCGCAGGCCTTCGAAGTGTGGGGCGCCTATACGGGCTGGCTGATCAACGAGATCGTCGGCAAGGGCGGCGACGTCAAGAAGCTGGTGCCGGTGCCGACCGTCGAGTTCCCCGCGCCGCTGCTGGTCAAGGGCGTCAACATCCCCGACGCCAACACGCCGACCTACAATGCGCAGGACCTCTATTACATCTATCGCGACCGCGCGCTCGCCGGGATGTAGCCTGCCGATGCCGACGGGCGGGCCCCTCCCGCTCGCCCGTCGGACTCGCCGAAGCGGAGACGACCAATGCATGCGACAGTGGCCCCGGCGGAGCCGCGCCTCAGCGCGCGCGGGATAGGCAAGAGCTTCCACGGCCACCCGGCCCTCATCGACGTCGACCTCGATCTGAGGGGCGGGGAGATGCTGGCGGTGGTCGGTGCCAACGGCGCGGGCAAGTCGACGCTGATCAAGATCATCTGCGGCGCCCTGAGGAGCGACCGCGGCGAGATCCGCATCGACGGCCGGCCGGTGACGATCCAGTCCGTCGGCGACGCCCATGCGGCGGGCATCGCGGTGGCGCATCAGCAGATCGCCATCATTCCCTGCCTGACGGCGGCCGAGAACATCATGCTCGGGCGTGAGCCGCTGCGCGCCGGCTTCATCCGCAACGGCCCCCTCTATGCCGAGGCGCGGCGGATCGCGTCCCGTTTCGGCATCGATATCGCGCTCGACCGCGAATGCGGCGAGCTCGGCCTCGGCGAGAACAAGATCCTCGATATCCTCAAGGCGCTGGTCAGCGAGCCGGCCATCCTCATCCTCGACGAGCCCACCGCCTCGCTCACCCTCAACGAGAGCCGGAAGCTGTTCGCCTTCCTCCGGGACCTGAAGGCGCAGGGCCTCGCCATCATCTTCATCTCCCACCACCTCAACGAGATCTTCGAGCAATGCGACCATGTCGTCGTGCTCAAGGACGGGCGCAAGGTGCATGACGGGCCGGTGGCGCAGACCACGCCGGAAGAGATCGTGCACCGCATGGTCGGCCGCGCCATCGAGGATACCGACTGGTCGAGCTCCAAGGTGCACGGCAAGGTCACGCTCCGCCTTGAGGACACGACGATCGCCGGGCTCCGAGTTCCCGAGCTCACCGTCCATGCCGGCGAGGTCGTCGGCATCGCCGGCGTGCTCGGCGGCGGCCAGACCGAGGTGCTGGAGACGCTCGCCGGCGACGGCCCCCGGCCCGTCGGCGGCGACATCCTGGTCAATGGCGAGCCGGGCTGTCCCCGCACGGTGCCGGACGCCATCGCGCGCGGCGTCTATCTCGTCGCCGACGAAAGGCTGAAGAAGGCGCTGTTCCCCGGCCTGTCGGTCGAGGAGAACCTGCTCACCGGATCGCTGGCGGAAAAGAGCCGCTTCGGCTTCATGCAGGCCGGCGGCATCGCGGCGGCGGCGCAGGAGGCCACCCGCCGCCTCGCCATCAAATGCCGCAGCCGCGGGCAGGACATTCTCCAGCTGTCGGGCGGAAACCAGCAGAAGGTCGCCTTCGGCCGCTGGCTGATCCGCATGGACAATGGCAGCCGGAAGGCGAGGCCGCTCCTGCTCCTCGACAATCCCACCGAGGGGGTGGACGTCGGCAGCAAGGCCGAGCTCTACGGCCTGATCCGCGACCTCGCGCGGGGCGGTGCGAGCATCCTCATCGCCAGCGCCGAATTTCCCGAGATGCTGAAGCTGTGCGACCGCATCTACTGCGTCGCCGACAAATCGATCGGCACATGCCTCGACCGGGCCGATTTCTCCGAAGAACGCTTGCTGCTTGAGGTGAACTGATCATGAGCACGAACACACCGGCCGCCGAGGCCGGCCGCCTCGATCTCAGCGGGCTGATCGCGCGGTACGGCACCGTGATGGCCGCGGTCCTGATCTTCGCCGGCTTCGCCTTGGCGAGCGACCGCTTCCTCTCCGTCGGCAATCTCAGCAATGTGCTGATCCAGATCTCCGTCCTGGCGGTGATCTCGTCCGCCCTGACGGTGGCGGTCGCCAGCGGCGAGTTCGACCTGTCGATCGGCTTCGTCGCCAGCCTCGCCGTCGTGCTGGTCGCCGGCCTGATCGCCTGGTCGGGGCAGCCGGTCGCGGTGGCGATCCTGCTCTCGATGCTGGCGGGCGTGGCGGTCGGCCTCGTCAACGGCCTGCTGGTCACCGTGCTGCGCATTCCCTCGCTGATCGCCACCCTGGCGATGGGGCCGATGGTGCTCGGCCTCAACTATGCCTACACCAACGGCGATTCGATCTACGAGCCGATGCCCGAGAGCTTCTACTACATCGCCAAGGGCAAGCTGTTCGGCGCCGTGCCGGTTCCCGTGGTCATCGCCGCCGTGGTGGCGATCGTCTTCTATGTGCTGCTCAACCGCACGCGGCTCGGGCGCAACATCATCGCGACCGGCGCCAACATCCATGCGGCGCGGCTGTCGGGCATCCACGTCAACCGGGCCCGCGTCGTGGCGCTCGTCCTCTCGGCGCTCGGAGCCGCCATCGGCGGCGTCATGCTGACGGCGCGCCTCGGCAGCGGCCAGTCCGGCGCCGGCGATGCCTATCTGATGGACAGCCTGACGGCGGTGTTCCTCGGCATGACCGCGTTCAAGCCCGGCCGCGCCACGGTGCAGGGCACGCTGGTCGGCGTCGTCATCATCGGCATGCTCAACAACGGGCTGAACCTGCTCGGCGCGCCCTTCTGGGGCCAGAACGAGGTGCGCGGCCTCGTCATGCTCGCCGCCGTCAGCCTCGCCGTCATGACCACCGAGATCCGGTTCTTCAGGTAAGCATTCGCCGCCGGCGACGAACGACAAAGGGAAGGAAAACGCCATGACCAAGCCGTCGAACGGACGCGTCGCCCTCGTGACCGGCGCCAGCCGCGGCATCGGCCGCGCCATCGCGCTCGGCCTCGCCGCCGAAGGCTTCGACGTCGTCGTCAACGACATCGAGCGCCAGTCGGCGCAGCTGGAGGCCGTCGCCGGCGAGATCCGGGCGCTGGGGCGCAGGGCCTGGACCGTCTTCGCCGACGTCAGCAGCAAGAGCGAGGTCCAGGCGATGGTCGGCAAAGCGATCGCCGAGGCCGGACAGGTCGATGCCGTCGTCAACAATGCCGGCATCCTCATCTCGAAATCGGTCGACGACCTCGAGGAAGGCGAATGGGATGCCGTCCTCGACGTCAACGCCAAGGGCACCTTCCTGGTCGTGCAGGCGCTGCTGCCGCATATGAAGGCGCGGCACTACGGCCGGATCGTCAACATCGCCTCGATCGGCGGCAAGCATGGCGCGCCCAACCAGGCCCATTACTCCGCCTCGAAGGCGGCAGTGATGGGCTTCACCCGCGTGCTCGCGCAGGAGGTCGGCCCGTTCGGGATCACGGCCAATTGCCTGTGCCCCGGCATCATCGTCACCGACATGGGGCGCACCAACCTCGCCGACAAGGCCAACGCAGACCGCTGGATCGAGAAGACGGCGCTCGCCCGCCTCGGCCAGCCCGAGGACGTCGCCGGCCCCGCCTGCTTCTTCGCCTCGGACGCCTCGGCCTTCGTGACCGGCCAGACCCTCAATGTCTGCGGCGGCATCGTGCTGAGCTGACCGGCGCGTCCGCGCCCTCCCTCGGCCCCGCCTGCACAGTCTATGACCTTGCGGTGCGGCGGGGCCTCCGCGAATATGCGGCCATGAAGGACGCGCCGCTGCATATCCTGTTGATCGACGACGATTCGGTCCGGGCGTCAGTGATCGACGAGGGGCTGCGCGAGGCCGGGCACAGCCGGATCACCGTCATCACCGACATGCGGCAATTGCTGCGCCAGATCGTCGAGGCCGATCCCGACGTCATCTTCATCGATCTTGAAAATCCCAACCGGGACGTGCTCGAGCAGATGTTCCAGGTCTCCCGCAGCGTGCCCAAGCCGGTGGTGATGTTCGTCGACCAGAGCGACAAGGCCTCAACCGAGGCGGCCATCGACGCGGGCGTTTCGGCCTATGTCGTCGACGGCCTGCGCAAGGAGCGCGTCAAGCCGATCCTCGACATGGCGATCAGCCGCTTCAACGCCTTCCACCGCCTGCGCGAGGAGCTCCACCGCACCCGGCAGGCGCTGGAGGACCGCAAGATCATCGACAAGGCCAAGGGCATCCTGATGAAGAGCCGCGGCATTTCCGAAGAGGAGGCCTATGCCTTGCTGCGCCGGACGGCGATGAACGAAAGCCGCCGCGTCGCCGACGTGGCGCGCAGCCTGATCACCGCCGTCCGGCTCTTGAGTTAGAGCGTTCCACTTTCGGATCGAATCAACGAGAATCGCAAAATGCCTTCAGTACCAATGGGTTGAATTGGTGATCCGCTCCGGCTTGAACGCATTTTGCTTTAGGAGACGACATTGCAGGCGGATATCGAACGCATCGGCGCCCGGGACGCAAGCGAGGACGGGAGCACCCCTCTCACCCTCGGCTTCATTCCCCTCGTCGATGCCGCGCCCCTGATCGTGGCGAAGGAAAAGGGCTTCGCCGCGGCCGAAGGCCTGGCGCTGGCGCTGGCCCGCGAGACGTCCTGGGCCAATATCCGGGACCGGGTCATGCTCGCCCATTTCGATGCCGCCCACATGCTGGGCCCGATGCCGATCGCCTCGACGCTGGGCATCGGCCATGTCGCCGTGCCGATGATCGCCCCGTTCTCGCTCGGCCTCGGCGGCAATGCCATCACGCTGTCGCCCGCTGTCTACGAGGCGATGGAGGCGGCGGGCGCCGAACTGGGGGCCGGACCCGCCGCGATGGGGCGCGCCTTCGCGGCGGTCGTCGCCCGCGGGCGGGAGGCGGGCCGCGGGCCGCTGACCCTCGCCGTGGTGCATCCCTTCTCCGGCCATAATTACGAGCTGCGCTACTGGCTGGCTTCCTCCGGCATCGATCCGGACCGCGACGTGCGCATCATCGTGCTGCCGCCGCCCTTCATGGTCGACGCCGTGCTGGAGCGCCAGATCGACGGCTTCTGCGTCGGCGAGCCCTGGAATTCCCTGGCCGTCGAGGCGGGCGCCGGGGTCATCGTCGCGACCAAATCCGCCCTCTGGCGCCAGGGGCCGGAGAAGGTGCTGGGCTTTCGCGCCGATTTTGCCGAGCGTTCGCCCGAAACGCTCGCCGCCCTGCTGCGGGCGCTCTCGAAGGCGGCGGCATGGGCGGGCCACGCCGCCAACCACGCCGAGCTCAGCCTGATCCTCGCTGCGCCCGCCTATCTCGGCACGTCGGCGCGGATCATCGCCCGCGCCCTGAGCGGAAGCCTGGTCCGGAAATCCGGCTCGCCTCCCTCGCTCGTGCCGGACTTCCTGGTCTTCCACGACCACGCCGCCAATTTTCCCTGGCAGAGCCATGCTCTGTGGTTCTATTCGCAGATGGTGCGGTGGGGGCAGGTTCCCTATGCGCCCGGCCTCGCCGATACGGCCCGCCGGGTCTATCGGCCCGACCTCTACCGTGCGGCGCTCGCCGGCACCGGCATCGACCTGCCGCGCGCCAGCGCCAAGGTGGAGGGCGCCCTGAAGACGGCGACCCCGGTCGCCTCGCGCAACGGCGCCATGATCCTCGGGCCGGACGGCTTCTTCGACGGGCGGCTGTTCGACCCGGATGAGATCGAGGCCTATATCGCCTCCTTTTGAGGTGCCGGCGCGGCCGGCGCACCGAGCGTCCAGCCGAAAATATCGGCAGCTTTGGCGCTTCACGCATAAAATTTGGCCTTGCTCAAAAAAGCATCCGCCGCGTAAATTACGGCATGTTGAAAGGCATGATCCTTTCGTTGCACCGCCTGGGCCAATGACGGTCCGACCCGCGGTTCCCCTTCCGAATCTGGCCTCCTGAGGCCCTGCGCCCGTCGATGGGCGCGCTACGGCATCGCCGCCGATCCATTCCTGCCGCCTTTCGGCTTGGGATGGATCGGCGGCTTTTTTGTTTTGCGCCTACAACCCAGCGGAGCGCGACGATGAAGACGAGGGATTTCCTCAGATCCGGGCATTGGCCGACATTGCTCGCCGCCTTCTTCTATTTCGACATGAGCTTCATGGTCTGGATCATCCTCGGGCCGCTCGCCGTGCAGATCGCGCATGACCTCGATCTCGATCCGGCCGAGAAGGGCCTGATGGTGGCGCTGCCCGTGCTCGCCGGCGCCTTCCTGCGCGTGGTGAACGGCTATCTCGTCGATCGCCTGCGCCCGCGGCTCACCGGCATCCTGGCGCAGGTCATCGTCATCGCCGGGCTGCTCGCCTTCTGGCATTTCGGCATACGCAGCTACGGCACCGTGCTGGCGCTCGGGCTCGTCCTCGGCCTTGCCGGCGCCTCCTTCGCCGTCGCGCTGCCGCTCGCCTCGCGCTGGTATCCGCCGAAATATCAGGGCGTGGCGCTGGGCATCGCCGGCGCGGGCAATTCCGGCACGGTGTTCGCCGCTCTGTTCGCGCCGATGCTGGCGGCCGCCTTCGGGTGGAGCAATGTCATCGGCCTCGCGACCATCCCCCTGGCGCTGGCCCTCATCGTCTATCTCGCCTGCGCCAAGGACAGCCCGGACCAGCCGCCGTCCAAGTCGTTCGTCGAATATGCCAGGGTGCTGCGCCAGCCCGACGCCTGGTGGTTCATGTTCTATTATGCCGTGACCTTCGGCGGCTTTTCGGGGCTCGCCTCCTCCCTCGGCATCTATTTCAACACGCAATACGGCCTTGATCCGGTCACGGCCGGCTATTGCACCGCGGGCTGCGTCTTCGCCGGCTCGCTGGTGCGGCCGCTGGGCGGCGCGGCGTCGGACCGCTTCGGCGGCGTGCGCATGCTCACCCTGCTCTATGGCGTGGCGGTCGTCGCCCTGGTGCTGGCGAGCTTCGGCTTCGGCTCGCTCTGGGCCGGCTTCGCGGTCCTGCTCGTCGGCATGCTGGCGCTCGGCATGGGCAACGGCGCCGTCTTCCAGCTGGTGCCGCAGCGCTTCCGGGCCGAGATCGGCGTCATGACCGGGCTGGTCGGCATGACCGGCGGCGTCGGCGGCTTCTATCTCGCCTCCAGCCTCGGTTTCTCCAGGCAGATCACCGGATCCTACCAGGCCGGCTTCCTGATCTTCGCCACCCTGGCCGCGCTGGCGCTCGCCGCCCTCACCCGCGTGAAGCGACGCTGGCGCGCGACCTGGATCGCCGAAGGCGGCATGGCCGCCGCCCGCATCTGAGGACACATCATGCTCGAAAAGCTCCTGATCGTCGGCAACGGCATGGCCAGCGTGCGGCTGTGCGAAGAGGTGATGCGCCATGCCCCCGGGCGCTTCGCCGTCACCGTCGTCGGCTCCGAACCGCAAGCCGGCTACAACCGCGTCCTGCTCTCCGCCCTCCTGGCCGGGGACATCGGCGAGGCCGAGATCGCGCTGCGTGATCGCGACTGGTACGAGGCGCACGGCATCCGCCTCTTGACCGGCCGGCGCGTCATGGCGATCGATCCGGCCGGCCGCCAGGCGGTCCTGGAAGATGGCGGACGCCTTGCCTTCGACCGGCTGGTGCTGGCCACCGGCTCGTCCGCCCTGCGCCTGCCGATGCCGGGCATGTCGCTGCCGGGCGTGATGAGCTTCCGCGACCTCGGCGACCTCGCGGCCATGCGGCAGGCGGCGCAGGACGGCAGGCGCATCGCGGTGATCGGCGGCGGCCTGCTCGGTATCGAGGCCGCCTACGCCCTGGCGAAAGGTGGCGCCCCGGTGACGCTCGTCCACGTCATGGACCGGCTGATGGAACGCCAGCTCGACCGCCGCAGCGCCGCCTTCCTCAAGCGGGCGATCGAGCGCAAGGGGATCCGCGTTCTGCTCGACGCCCGGACCACCGAGGTGGTGGGACGGCAGGCGGCGGAGGGGCTGGCCTTCGCCGACGGCTCCTGCCTGCCGGCGGACCTGGTCGTCGTCGCGGCCGGGGTCCGCCCCAACATCGAGCTGGCCGTGGGCGCCGGCCTGCCGACCAAGCGGGGCGTGCTGATCGACGATCACCTTTCGACCGTCGTCCCGTTCATCCACGCCATCGGCGAATGCGCGGAGCATCGCGGCATCGTCTACGGGCTCGTCCAGCCGGCCTATGAACAGGCGGCGGTGCTGGCCCGGCGCTGGGGCGGCGAGCTCGACGCCGCGTATGAGGGCACGGCGCTCTCCACCAATCTCAAGGTCTCCGGCATTCCCGTCTTTTCCGCCGGAGACTTCCTCGGCGAGGCCGGCAGCGACGACATCATCCTGGAGGATCGGGCCGCCGGCCTCTGCAAGCGGCTGGTGCTGAAGGGGCGGCGGCTGGTCGGCGCGGCGCTCGTCGGCGAGGCCGAGGACGGGCTGTGGTACCGCGACCTCATCCGCACGCGCAGCGACATCTCCGCCATCCGCGACGGCCTGATCTTCGGCCGGGCCTTTTGCGAGACCCTCTCACCCGGACTGCACAGGGAGGCGGCCTGATGGGCAGCGATTTCTCCTCCGACCAGAAGCGTTATCTCGAAGGCTTCGCTTCGGGCCTGCAGGCCCTGCGCGGCGTCAGGCCGCCGCCGGCCGCGGCGGCCTCCCCGCCGACGGGACCGGATGCCGCCCACGTCACGGCGCAGGACGCGGCGGCGGCCGCCGGCAGGAAGCTGGCGGATCAGGAAAAATGGAAGCGGGCCGAGCACCCCTTCGATGCCTATCCGCGCCTGAAGGCGCAGGCGAAGGCGGGAGCCTTCCCGAAGCCGGAGGATAATTTCCGCTGGCGCTATTTCGGGCTGTTCCATGTCGCGCCGGCGCAGTCGAGCTACATGGTGCGCCTGCGCCTTCCCAACGGCATCCTCAATCACTGGCAGCTCGCCGGCATGGCCGACGTCGCCGAGAAATTCGGCGGCGGCTACGCCCATGTCACGACGCGCGCCAACCTCCAGATCCGCGAGGTGGCGCCCGACCATGCCGTCGACGTCGTCGAGGCGATCCAGGATCTCGGCCTCTGCTCGCGCGGCTCCGGCGCCGACAATATCCGCAACGTCACCGGCTCGGCGACAGCGGGCATCGACGGCCAGGAATTGTGCGACACCCGGCCGCTGGCGCGCGAATGGCACCATCACATCCTGAACGACCGCTCCCTCTACGGCCTGCCGCGCAAATTCAACGTCGCCTTCGACGGCGGCGGGCGCATCGCCACGCTGGAGGAGACCAACGACATCGGCTTCCAGGCGGTGACGGTCGCCGACGGGCGCGGCGTCGAGCCGGGCCTGTGGTTCCGCCTCGTCCTCGGCGGCATCACCGGCCATCGCGACCTGGCGCGCCCGACCGGCGTCTTCTGCCGCGCCGAGGAATGCTGCACCGTCGCCGACGCGATCGTGCGCGTCTTCATCGACAGGGGCGATCGTACCGACCGGACTCGGGCGCGCATGAAATATGTGCTCGATGCCATCGGCTTCGAGGCCTATCTCGCCGCGGTCGAGGAGAAGCTCGGCCGCGCGCTGACCCGCTTCCCCGAGGCGGCGACGATGCCGCGCCCGCCCATCGACCGGGCCGCCCATGTCGGCGTGCATCCCCAGCGCCAGGCCGGCCTCAACTGGATCGGCGTGACGCTGGCGGTCGGCCGGATGAGCAGCGCCCAGATGCGGGGGCTGGCCGCCATCGCCCGCGACCTCGGCGACGGCGATCTCCGGCTCACGGTCTGGCAGAACCTGCTGATCTCCGGCGTGGCGGATGCCGGCGTCGAGGCCGCCAAGGCCGCCCTGGAAGCGCTCGGCCTCGGCTGGCGGGCGACATCGCTGCGCGCCGGCCTCGTCGCCTGCACCGGCGCGACGGGATGCAAATTCGCCGCCGCCCACACCAAGGAGCACGCCATCGAGCTGGCCGACTATGTCGATGCGCGGCTGGTGCTCGACGTGCCCGTCAACGTGCACCTCACCGGCTGCCACCATTCCTGCGCCCAGCATTATATCGGCGATATCGGCCTGATCGGCGCCAAGGTCGCGGTCGGCGACGAGGGCGACCAGATCGAGGGCTATTCGATCGTGGTCGGCGGCGGCTATGGCGACCAGGCGCGGATCGGCCGCGAGCTGTGGCGCGACGTGCCCGCCGACCAGTGTCCCGACAGGGTCGTCGGCCTGCTGCGCGCCTATCTCGGCCACCGCCACGGCCCGCAGGAGAGCTTCCAGGCCTTCACCGCCCGCTACGCGCCGGACGACCTCAGGATCCTCGTCGACAAAACGGAGCTCGTCGCGGCATGAACATGCTCGTCCCCCCGCCGATGCGCACTCTCATCCCGCCCGACGCCCCCTTCACGCCGGAGCAGAGGGCCTGGCTGGACGGCTTCTTCGGCGCCATGCTCGCCGCCGAGGGCGCCGTGGCGCCGGCCGGGTCAGTGAACGCGCCGGAAGCGGTTGGCGGCGCGGCGCCGCCGGTCCTGGCCGACAATGACGATGCACCCTGGCACGATCCGGGCATGCCCCTGGCGGAGCGCAGCGCGCTGGCGGCGGACAAGCCGCTCGCGCCGCGCCTGATGGCCGCCATGGCCCAGCAGGATTGCGGCCAGTGCGGCTACAATTGCGCCGACTATGCCAATGCGCTTTTCCTGCGCAAGGAGGAGCGGCTGACCCTGTGCGCCCCCGGCGGCAAGGAGACGGCGCGCATGCTCAGGCAGCTCGCGCAGGAGATCGGACAGGAAATCGGACAGGACGGCGGGAAGAGCGAGCCGCCGGCGCCGGCTGCCGAAGCGGTCGCCGCGCCCTCCGCCGGCGGCCCCGGCCGCTCCCGCGACGACCCGGTGGCGGCGCGCTTCGTCTCGCGGCGCCGGCTCAACGGCGCCGGCTCGGCGAAGACGACCTGGCATGTCGAGTTCGACCTCGGCGCCAGCGGCCTGGACTATGTCGTCGGCGACAGTTTCGGCGTCTTCCCGAAGAACCCGCCCGGCCTCGCGGACCAGATCATCGCCATGCTCGGGGCGCGGCCGGAGACGCCGATCGAGGGCCGGACCTTCCGCGACCGGCTGATCGAGGACGTCTCGCTCGGCTCGCCGCCCGACAGCCTGTTCCAGCTGCTGTCCTATCTCGCCACGGGCGATCTGCGCCGCAAGGCGAGGGCGCTCGCCAGCGGCGAGGACCCGGACGGCGACGCCGCCGCTCTCGACGTCCTGTCGGCGCTGCACAAGTTCCGCGGCATCCGGCCGGGGGCCGAGGCCTTCGTCGAGGCGCTCGAGCCGCTGCAGCCGCGGCTCTATTCGATCTCGTCCTCCCACAGGGCCGCTCCCGGCCGCGTCTCGCTCACCGTCGACGGCGTGCGCTATCGCGTCGGCCCGCGCGAGCGGCTCGGCGTCGCCTCCATCTTCCTCGGCGAGCGCATCGAGCCCGGCGAGGACCTCAAGGTCTATGTCCAGAAGGCGCATGGCTTCCGCCTGCCCGACGATCCGCAGACGCCGGTGATCATGGTGGGGCCGGGCACCGGGGTGGCGCCGTTCCGCGCCTTCCTGCAGGAGCGCGCGGCCATCGGGGCGCGCGGCCGCAACTGGCTGTTCTTCGGCCACCAGCATCGCGACCATGATTTCCTCTATGAGGAGGAATTCGCCGCCATGCGCCGGAGCGGCCATCTCAGCCGCCTGTCGCTCGCCTGGTCGCGCGATGCCGCCGGCAAGTTCTACGTCCAGGACCGCATGCGCGAGGTCGGGGCCGAGCTCTGGCGCTGGCTCGCCGAAGGCGCGCATTTCTATGTCTGCGGCGATGCCAAGCGTATGGCCCGGGATGTCGAGCGCGCGCTGGTGGACATCGTGGCGCAATGGGGCGCGCGGTCGGCCGAGGAGGCGGCGGGCTTCGTCGCCGCCCTCAAGAAGGCCGGGCGCTATCAGGCGGACGTGTATTGATGGACATCGGCGCATCCCCCTTCCATTCCGCGGCCCCCCTGGCCCAGGCCGGCGTCCGGACCACCTGCGCCTATTGCGGCGTCGGCTGCGGGGTGATCGCCACCCCCGACGGCGCCGGCGGGGCGGCGATCGCCGGCGACGCCGCCCACCCCGCCAATCGGGGCCGGCTCTGCGTCAAGGGCGCGGCGCTCGGCGAGACGCTGGCGACGGAGGGGCGGCTGCACTACCCCGCCATCCACGGCGTGCGCACCACCTGGAACCGTGCGCTCGATGCGGTGGCGGAGGGATTGCGCCGGGCATCGGAGCAGCACGGCCCGGATGCGGTGGCGTTCTATCTGTCGGGACAATTGCTGACCGAGGATTACTACGTCGCCAACAAGCTGATGAAGGGCTTCATCGGCTCGGCCAATGTCGATACCAATTCGCGCCTCTGCATGGCCTCGACCGTCGCCGGCCACAAGCGCGCCTTCGGCGCCGACATCGTTCCCAATTGCTACGAGGATCTCGACGAGGCCGATCTCGTCGTGCTCGTCGGCTCCAACACCGCCTGGTGCCATCCGGTGCTCTTCCAGCGCATCGAGCAGGCGAGGGCCGGTCGCGGCTGCCGCGTCGTGGCGATCGATCCGCGCCGGACCGTCACCGCCGGCAGCGCCGACCTGCATCTGGCCGTCGCGCCGGGCATGGACGGCGTGCTCTTCGCAAGGCTGCTGGTGGAGATCGCCGAGCGGGGCGCGCTGGACCGGGACTTCGTCGCCCGGCACACGGCCGGCCTGGACGAGGCTCTGGGCAATGCGCGCCGGATCGCGCCGGATCGGGCCGCCACGGCCGCCCGCTGCGGGGTGGGCGAAGCCGATCTCGCCCTCTTCCTCGACTGGTGGATCGCCACGCCCCGCGTGGTCACCTGCTTCAGCCAGGGCGTCAACCAGTCGGCGCAGGGCACCGACAAGGTCAACGCCATCCTCAATGTCCATCTCGCCGCCGGGCGCATCGGCCGGCCGGGATCCGGCCCTTTTTCGCTGACGGGCCAGCCCAACGCCATGGGCGGGCGCGAGGTCGGCGGGCTGGCCAACCAGCTCGCCGCCCATATGGGCTTCGCGCCCGAGGAGGTCGATCGCGTCGGCCGGTTCTGGCAGGCGCCGAGGATGGCGCAAGGCGAGGGCCTCAAGGCCGTGGCCCTGTTCGAGGCGGTCGAGCGCGGCGAGATCAAGGCGCTGTGGGTGCTGTGCACCAATCCCGCCGCCAGCCTGCCGCGGGCCGATGCCATGCGCAGCGCCTTGAAGAAGCTCGATTTCCTCGCCGTGTCGGAGATCAGCGCCCATGTCGACGGGCTCCTCGACGCCGCCACCGTGGTGCTGCCGGCCGCGGCATGGGGCGAGAAGGACGGCACCGTCACCAATTCGGAGCGCCGGATCTCCCGCCAGCGTCCCTTCCTGGCGCCGCCGGGCGAGGCGCGGCCGGACTGGTGGCAGATCTGCGAGGTCGGCAAGCGGCTCGGCCATCGCCACGCCTTCGATTTCCGCAAGCCGGCGGACATCTTCCGGGAGCATGCCGCGCTCTCGGCCTTCGAGAATGACGGCACCCGGCTGTTCGACATCGGCGGCCTCGCCGAGATTTCGGACGAGGCCTATGACGATCTCGCGCCGGTGCAGTGGCCGCTGCCGAAAGGCGCCATTGCCGGAACCCCGCGTCTGTTCGGACAGGGCGGCTTCGCCCATGCCGACGGCAAGGCGCGCTTCGTCTGTCCGGCGACGCCGAGCCTGGCGGCGCAGCCGGCGGGGGACTATCCGCTGATCCTCAACACCGGGCGCGTGCGCGACCAATGGCACACGATGTCGCGCACCGGCCTCAGCCCCGGTCTCGCCCGGCACTGCCCGGCGCCTTTCGTCGAGGTGCATCCCGAGGATGCCGGGCGCTTCGGGCTCGCCGACGGCGGCTTTGCCGTGGTGTCCACCCCGCATGGCCGCGTCGAATTGCGCGTCGTCGTCACCGCCGGCCAGCGTCCCGGCTCGATCTTCGCCCCCATCCACTGGACGGAAGCCACCGCCGGGCGGGCGCGCGTCGGCGCCCTCGTGCATGGCGTGGTCGACCCGGTGTCGGGCCAGCCCGACTCCAAGGCGGTGCCGGCGGCGATTCGGCCCTGGACCGTGCTGGCGCAGGGCTTCATCGTCGCCCGCAAGCGCCAGCCGATGCCGGCCTGGCTCAGCCATGCGCGCATGGCGGTCGTCGGGGGCGAGGTCGTCAGCTTCGCCAGCCCCCGGGCGCCCGGGCCGTTGCACGATCTCCTCTCGAACTGGCTCGACCTGTGGGCCAGTCCCCTGAACCAGCGCAATCCGGCCGCCGGCCTCTACCGCGCCGCCTCGCTGCTCGACCACCGGCTGGAAGTCCTGCTGTCGACGGGGCCGCTGGCGGACGAAGCCGGCCTCGACTGGGCGATCGAGCTCCTCAGCCGGGACCGCATCGACGCGGCGACGCGGCGCTATATCCTCGCGGGGCGGGCGCCGGGTCCGCCCGAGGACAGGGGGCCGCAGGTCTGCGCCTGCTTCGGCGTGCGGCAGAAGGCGATCGAGGACTGCGTGCGCCGGGGCGCCCGCAGCGTCGAAGCCGTCGGCAAGGCCGTCAGGGCCGGCACCAATTGCGGCTCCTGCCGGCCGGAGATCCGGAAATTGCTCGAGGCCAACCTCTCGGCCGCCTGAGGCGCGCACATCGAAGCGCCCCTTCTTGAAACGGGGCGAGCCATCCCGACCTTAGGACGAGCCGGTGATCGCAAAGCGATGTTGCGCGTGCCCTCCGGGGCCGTCCGTCACCGGCGCCAGACGAGGCGAGGGAGAGCATCATGCTCGACGCTCTTCAGGCGTTGATGGGGCCGCCGAAAGGCATGGACGTCGATTTCGAGACGCCGCCCGGCGCCCCGGCGCTCGCGCCGGCCGACGGCATTTCCTGGCAGATCTTCAGCAATCCGATCGCGCTCTTCATCGGCGGGGTGGCCGCAGTGTTGCTGGAGCTGGCCGAGCCGTCCGTGCGTTCGGGCGTGTGGGAACATAGCGGCTTCCGCAGCGATCCCGCCACCCGGCTCCGCCGCACCGGCTATGCCGCCATGGTGACGGTCTATGCGCCCCGGGAAGAAGCCGAGCGGATGATCGCCCATGTCGTCCGGGCGCATGATCGCGTGCGCGGCACGACCCCCGGCGGGAAGCCCTATCACGCCAACGATCCCGTATTGCTCGACTGGGTGCAGGCGACCGCGATTTGGGGCTTTGCGGAAGCCTTTCACCGCTATGCGCGGCGCCTGACGGCAAACGAGAAGTCGGCGGCGTTCCGCGAAGGCGAGGCGGCGGCGCGGCTGTATGGCGCGACCGGGGCGCCGGGCGACTGGGCCGCCTGGGACGCGCTGCTCGCCGGCACCGCGCCTCGCCTCGAGGACCACGCCATTCTCGCCGAGTTTCTCGACATCATGGCAGGGGCGGACATTCTTCCCGCGCCCCTGCGGCCGCTCCAGCGTCTCCTGATCCGCGCCGCGGTCAGCCTGACGCCGGAGCCGGTGCGATCGCTGCCGTCCTTGGAGGGGCGGGGTCTGCGGTTCGGGGAAGCGGGCCTCGTCCGCATGCTGGGGCGTGCCGCACGGCTCATCCCCCTCGCGAATTTGCCGCCTGCCCAGGCAAGGCGGCGCGTCGCCGCCCTGCCGATGCCGGCAACCGGGCATTGACGCCCTCCACGCCGTGAAGGCCGTCGGGCGTCGGAAGAGAGCCGGGGCAGGCGGGTCCGCTCCGGCGTTCGGGCCGCCGGTCAAGGCGCCGCGGGGGTGCGCGCCGCCTCGGGCGCGCTCCATCGGCGCTGCCAGGCATCCCGCTCCTGGCGGAGCCATTCGAGGAAGACCCGCACCTTCTTGTGGCGCAGATGGTCGCGCGGGCAGACGATCCACTGCGTCACGAGGCGGAGCTCGGGCGGCGAGGCGAGCGGGCATACCAGCAGGCCGCTGTCCAGCTCGTGCTCCGTCATCAGGGTGCTTTCGAGGGCGATGCCCATGCCGTTGACCGCGGCGTCGATCGCCATGTGGCTGCGGTCGAACAGCACCTTGCGCCAGCGCTCCGCCGGGGTGACGCCCGCCAGCGGGAACCAGCGCGTCCATTGCGCCTGCGACTTGAGCGAATGGATCAGGCGGTGGCGCGCGATCTCCTCCGCCGCCAGGGAGGCCGCGGCGGCGAGGGACGGCGCGCAGACGGGCAGGAAGCTCTCCTCCGCCAGGCCTTCGACGAACAGGCCGGGCCAGCGCCCGTCGCCATGCCGGATCTCCAGGTCCACCAATTCGCGGCTGAAATCCGTCGGCTCGTTGGTGCCGTCGAGGCGGACCTCGATGTCGGGATGGCCGTCGAGGAAGGAGGCGAGGCGCGGCAGCAGCCATTTGTTCGAGAGCGTCGGCGTCGCCCGGATGTTCAGCGTCAGGATCGAGCGGAAGCCGCGGATCAGGTTCGTCGCGTCGGCGATGCCTTCGATGCCGTCGGTGATGCTCTCGAAATAGCGCTCGCCGGCCTCGGTGAGGGCGATGTGCCGGCCGACCTTGACCATCAGCGACGTGCCGAGCTGGACTTCGAGCGCCTGGATCTGCTGGCTGACGGCGGACGGCGTGACGTTCAGCTCTTCGGCCGCCTTCGAAATGCTGCCCGCTTTCGCGGCGACATGGAACACCCAGATGGCGCGTATCGGAAGCTGCATCGGTCACGATACCTGCAAAGAGCGTGACGGCTTGTCGGATCGATCGATTAAGCCAGGCTAACAAGTCACACAAGTCTTCTAAATACACTTAACAGACGCTTCGGCCTACGTTCCCGGCATCGAGGTCGGGCCGGGGACGCCGGCGGTTTCGAGACGGTGGCGGTCGGACACAGAAGCCGGGCGCCGCCGGCACCGCAAGCGGCCGCGGCTGCGCGGGCCTGCTCTTTCCCGCCGGTGCGGCGTTCGCCTCGGAAAGCCGGACGGGCCGTCCCGGCTGCGGCTCGGGCGGTTCGACGGAAACCATAACAGAGCCGCATGCCGGGCCGGCGGCCCGATGCGGCGGATGAGGGAGAAAACACATGTCTGTTCGACGCGACCTCCTGGTTGCAACCGCCACCCTTGCCGGCCTCCTCGCCTGCACCGCCGCCCGATCGGCCGAGACCTGTTCGGCCTATCCCACGGGCACGGCGGACAAGATCGAATCGACCGCGATCGAGGCCCGGTTCGGCGCCACGCCGAAACCGGGCAAGGCGCTGCGCTTCGCCTATGTCTCGAAGACGCTGATCAACGAATTCTGGCAGGACGTCGCGGCGGGCGTGAAAAGCGAGGCCGGGAAATACGGCGTCAAGGTCGACGTCCAGGCCGCCAAGGACGAAGCCTCCATGGTCGAGCAGCTCAATCTCGCCCAGACCATGGCCTCGCAGAAGCCGGATGCGCTGCTGCTCTCGCCCCAGTCGGATTCCAATCTCGCGCCGGTGATCAAGGCGGCCAGGGCCGCCAACATTCCCACCATCATCATCGACGACGCCCGCACCCAGGGCGCGAGCGTCTATATCGGCACCGACCAGGTGCAGATCGGCGGGCAGGCCGCGACGTTCCTCCATGACAGCTTTCCCGCCGGCGGGAAGGTCGCCCAGATCGAGGGGATGGCCGGCTCACCCAATGCCCGCCTGCGCATGCAGGGCTTCCGGACGCAGCTGCAGGCCTATCCCAACCTGCAGCTGGTCGCCAGCCAGCCCGGCAATTGGGATCGCCTGACGGCGCTGAACGCCACCGCCAACATCCTGCGCCAGCATCCGGATCTGGTCGGCGTCTACGCCAACAATGACGGCATGGCGCTCGGCGTCTACGAGGCCGTGAAGAATGCCGGCGCCGCCGGCAAGGTGGCGGTGGTCGGCACCGACGGCATCCCCGAGGCCAAGAAGTCGATCGCCGCCGGCGCCATGCGGGCGACCGTCGCCGAGTTCCCGGTGGAGGAAGGCAGGCTCGGCGTCGACGTGGCGCTGCGGCTCATCGGCTGCCAGCCGATCCCGCCCTGGGTGCTGTCGCCGCAGGCCGTCATCACCAAGGACAACGTCGCCAAATATCCCGACACCCATGTCGATTGAGGCGCCGGCCCTCGCGTGAGGCGGCGTCGATCCCCCCTGCGGGCCGGATCGATGCCGCGGGCCTCCCGCAGGCGGGCGATCCCGCGACGAACCTTGCTTGGGTTGCCTGATGATCGCAAGTGACGAGAAGGAGCCGCCGCGGCGCGGCGCGCCCCTGCTGCGCATGAACGCCATCTCCAAGGCGTTCGGCCGCATCCGGGTTCTCCAGGACGTGGACCTCGCCCTGCAGGGCGGGGAAGTCCATGCCCTGCTCGGCGAGAACGGCGCCGGCAAGTCGACGCTGATGAAGATCCTGTTCGGCATCGTCCAGCCCGATGCGGGCACGATCGAGATCGATGGCCTCGGCAGCGTCCGGCCGGAAGGCCCGCGCCATGCGCTGTCGCTGGGCATCGGGCTGGTGAGCCAGGAACTGAGCCTCGTGCCGCAGCTCGACGTCGCCCGCAACATCTTCCTCGGCCAGACGCCGGCGCTGCGCCTGGTGCCGCGCAAGCGCCATCGCGCGGCGGCCCTCGGCATCCTCGGCCGGCTTGCGCCGCATCTGCGCGCCGATGCGCCGGTCTCGCGCCTCGGCATGGCCGACCGGCAGCTCGTCGAGATCAGCCGCACGCTCGCCCGCGGCGGACGGATCATCGCCTTCGACGAGCCGACCTCCAGCCTCACGCCCGCCGAGCGCGACGCTCTCTTCGCGGTGATCCGCAGCCTCAGGCGGGACGGCAAGGCCATCATCTACATCTCGCACCGCATGGACGAGATCCGCGCCATCGCCGACCGTTTCACCGTCATGCGGGACGGCCGCGTCGTCGCCAGCGATGCCATCGCCGCCTGCACCAACCAGCAGCTCAACGAGCTCATCGCCGGGCGGGAACTGTCCCGTGCCATGGAAGGCCGTCCCGCGCCGGTCGCGGCGCGGATGCCGGCACCGCTCGAATTGCGCGGGCTGTCGACCGCCAGGCTGGCGGGCATCGACCTCGCCGTGCGGGCCGGCGAGATCGTCGGCCTCGCCGGGCTGGTCGGCTCGGGCCGTTCGGCCATCCTGCGGGCGGTGTTCGGCCTCGACCGGCGCATGGCCGGCGAAATCCGCGTCGGCGGGCGGGTGGCGGCGATCGAAAGCCCGGCCGATGCCATGGCGGCGGGCATCGCCCTCATCCCGGAGGACCGGCGCGGCCACGCCATCGTGCCGATGATGTCGGTCGAGCAGAATTTCGGCCTGGCGAGCCAGCGGCGCTTCTCGCGATTCGGCATTCTGCGCCGCGCCGCCCGCCGCAGGGAAATCGAGCGCCACGTCGCCGAGCTGCAGATCCGCCCGGCCGACGTGTCGATGCCGCTCGCCAATCTTTCCGGCGGCAACCAGCAGAAGGCGGTCATCGCGCGCTGGCTCGCGACGGGCGCCCGCGTGTTCATGTTCGACGAGCCGACGCGCGGCATCGATGTCGGCGCCAAGGCCGAGATCTACGCGCTGCTCCGGCGCCTGGCCGGCGAAGGCGCCGCCATCCTGGTCGTTTCGTCGGAATTGCCGGAACTGCTGCTGCTGTCCAACCGGATCGGCATCGTCAGCGGCGGCCGGCTGACGCGCATCGTCGACAACGATGCCGATCTCAACGAGGAGGCGCTGATGCGGTATGCCGGCGCGAGCGAACACGCATGACCAACAAGCCCGCCGATATGCCGGCCGCCGGCCGCCTTCCCGCCGCTCGCCTTCCCGGCTCGAACAGGGACGTGATGCGGCAGGCGAGCACCCTGCTCGGCTGCCTCGTGCTCTTCGCCGTCTTCTCCGCCTTGACCGCCAGCTTCTACCAGCCGGCCAACCTGCTGGACATTATGCTGCAATCGGCGATCAACGCCATCATCGCCGTCGGCATGACGCTGGTGATCATCACGCGCGGCATCGACCTTTCGGTCGGCTCGATCGTCGGCCTGTCGAGCATGGTGGCCTCCGACCTGATGAACAGCCAGGGCCTGTCCGCCGGCATCGCGGCGGGCCTCGCCGTCGGGCTCGCCTGCGGCGCGGTCAACGGCGTGTTGATCGCCAAGCTCAAGCTGCCCGATTTCATCGTCACGCTCGGCACCCTCAGCATCTATCGCGGCGCCGCGCTGATCTACACCAACGGCCAGCCGATCTACGGCCTGCCGGACCGCTTCCGCGACATCTTCGCCGGCCAGTTCCTCGGCGTGCCCACGCCGGTGGTGCTGGCGGTCGCCATCGCCCTGGCGGGCTTCTTCCTGATACGCTTCACCGCGCTCGGCGAGCAGATCGTCGCGGTCGGCGGCAATGAGGAGGCCGCGCGCCTTTCGGGCATCGACATCGACCGCGTGAAGATCACGGTCTACACCGTTTCCGGTCTGCTCTCGAGCATCGCCGGCTTCATCCTGATCGCCCGCATCGGCGCGGCGGAGCCGATCGGCGGCACCGGCTTCGAGCTGCAGGCGATCGGCTCGGCGGTGATCGGCGGCGCCAGCCTGTTCGGCGGCGTCGGCAATCCTCTCGGGTCGCTGGTCGGCGCGCTGACGCTCGGCGGGCTGCAGAACGGCCTGACGCTGATGAACGTCCCCTCCTTCTGGCAATATGTGGCGTCCGGCGTGGTGGTGATCCTGGCCGTCTATGTCGACCGGCTGGCACGGCCGCGCCGGTGAGCGGCGCGCAGACAGGGTGAGCGCGGACTGTTCCACTGTTATTGATCGAAGAGTCCATAACTGGCTGGCGGTCCTATCGGCTTGGGCGCCCGACGATCTCGCGGAGGCAGGCGTCGTGTGCCTCATCCCCGGCGAGCGCAGCGAGGGTAGGGGATCCATGACATGGGGTGGCGTCCTGGCCCATGGTTTCTCTTCTCTCGCCGCTGCGCGGCTCGCCGAGAATGACGGCGCGTTACTTGGCAGCCCTCCCACCCGTCTCGGTAGACTTTTGTCAGCTCGAACTCGTTGTCCTGGTGTTTCCGGCCGAGGCGGCGCCCTTGATTGCCGTCAACGCTATTGTCGCGTTGAAAGATCGTTGGATATTGGGCTTGCTTCGACCGACCAGCTCCTCCTGGCTGTTCACACTCATGTCGAAATCGACGCCGAGAACGTGACCATCCGCATCGTCTCCGCCCGGAAGCCAACCAAACGCGAGATGCAGCAATACCGTTAGGGAATCTGACCCCATGCGTGACGAGTATGATTTTTCCGGTGGGTAGCGCGGCAGGTTCTACCGCGAAGGCGCTCGCCTGGTTCCGCCTGTCCACCTTGAACCCGATGTCCTGATCTATCTCACGGAACGCGCCAAAGCCAAGGGCACCTCCCTCAGTGCCCTTGTCAATCAGCTCCTCAGAAAGGACATCGAACGGATCAAGATCGGTGCGTAGGAAACCGAGGAGCGCGTCTCGATTCATATGATGGGGGCGGGACAGCCCATAAGCGCTAACTTTGCAGGCATTAGCGCGATTTTCCTTCTCCCGGTTCGGGAGAAGGTGGCGCGAAGCGCCGGATGAGGGTCTAGCAGGCTGCGGAAAAACGTGTTGCGTGGCCGCATATTTTGGCTGAGGGCCTGATTTTTTGGGCTCGGTTTGATTTTGGTGGCCGATTTTCATGCAATGACCGCTGCCAAAACAGCATTTTGGATGCGTTTTCCGACATTTTGGCGCAGTTATCCTTTGATTTCGATCAATTTGGGCAATCGGATCAGATTGCAGGCCGCCGCCGTCAGCGTGAAGGACCAACCGACGCGTTCAGTGCCTCGATGGCGGGTCTTGCTCAGTCCGCCACAGGTCTTGATCCAGCCGAACCCTTCCTCGATCCGCTTGCGGATGCGCTGGCTGAGAGCGTAGCCGGCATGCCGGGTGGTGCGCCCGTCAATGGCGGAACGCCGGTTGGTGGTGTTCTGCGCCACATGCGGGGTGACCTTGATACTGCGCAGATCCGCCACAAAGCCAGCCACGTCATAGGCCTTGTCGGCAGCGACCGTGATGCGATGACGGGCGTTGCGGCGCCTGAGCATGCTCAGGGCCGCTTCCCGCTCGGCAGTGCCGGTCGCAAGCGTCAGTTCGGTGTCGACGATCAGGCCGTGGCGGTTCTCCATGAGGAAGTGCCCCATATAGCACAGCCTGGCCGCGGCGCCGCGGCCCTTCTTGTAGAGCCGGGCATCCGGATCGCTGGTCGAGGCATGGGTCCGGTTGCTGCGCTTCTCGCCATGGAAATCGCGCTCGGCGTTCCGTCCGCCGGCGGGCTTGCCTTCCGGAGCCGCACCGGAAGCCGGCGGGACGCTGCCCGAACCGCCATCATCGCCCTTATCCGGGCTGTCGGCCCTATCGGCCTTGGGTTTGAAGCCCTTGATGCTCGCCCAGGCCTCGATCAGGGTGCCGTCCACCGAAAAATGATCCTCCGACAGCAAAGCCGTCACCCGCGGCTGGGACAGCAGCGCAGCCAGGAACTTGGCGGCGATATCGCCTTCCTGCAGGCGCTCGCGGTTCTTGGTGAACACCGTCACATCCCAGATCGGCGCATCCATCGACAGCCCGGCAAACCAGCGGAACATCAGATTGTAATCCATCTGTTCCATCAGTTGCCGCTCCGAGCGGATCGTGAAGAAGGCCTGCAGCAACAGCGCACGCAGCAGCTTCTCCGGCGGGATCGAAGGACGCCCATGCCGCGAATACAGCTTGTCGAACTCCGGCGACAGCGCCTCCAGCGCCTCGTCGACAATCGCACGGATCGCACGCAGCGGATGATCCGCAGGAACCCGAGCTTCGCAGCTCACATACGAGAACAGACTCTCCGTCCGAACATCCGCTCCGCGCATCGATCCCCTCCCGTTCATGCACCAGCAGTGAATCACCATGGAACGCTTCGAGGAAGACTTTTTCCGCAGCCTGCTAGACTTCTACGATTCCAGCGCGACTATTGAACTCTCTGCGTCGAAGTTTAGACTCTCATCCCCCTGCCGGGACCTTCTCCCGAACCGGGAGAAGGCGGGTCTTGCCCATATGTTAGTTCATCACCGGCCCTTGGCCGACCCCCTTGAATGAAAATGCCCGTTGCAATTGAATCAATGTGTTGCGGTCTATTTTCTTCCTAGCGCATATGCGGGATGAGCCCGCGGTGAAGCCGGACCGTCCGGACCGGTGCAGCGTGCGAGGCACGCCGCCGAAGGCAGGACTCTCGCGACGCTCCACGGCCTCCGGGGCGGACCGGCCGCGCCGCCGTTTCGCTGGATCGTTCTGTCCAAAACGGAATCGACGCGCGCCGCCGGCGCCGGCGGGTCGAGGGGGCACCGATGACGGCGCGGCAGGCCGCCGATACGCCGTCTGCGGCATCGCCCGGCGCTATCAGGCCGCCGCGCCTTGCGCGGGGCGGAACCGGTCTTCCATCTCCCGGCGCAGCGCCACCACGTCGAGGTCGGCCGTCAGCTCGACGTCGTCGAAGCTGACGATCTGGTCCTTCCTGACGGCGCGCTTGAGCCTGACGTTCTGCGCCAGGCCGATCGGCAAAGCGCGCAGCTGCAGGCTGCGGCTCGCCGGGATCGCATTGGCCCACACCGCGAAGCCGCCTTCGCCGTCGAGGATGTCGCCCGGCTGCATGTCGCGCTTGGCGGTTGCCACCGCATCGCCGCGGAATTCGCGGGACGAGCCGGTCGCCTCGCCGCGCAGCACGGCCGACAGCACGCTGACCGACGTCTCCAGGCCGATGATGTGGAACGGGCGCCACATCGAGGCATACCAGCCGGAGGGGTCGGTCAGCAGGCCATATTGCTTGAAGCAGGCGCGGGTATATTCGTTATGGGCCTTGAAGGTGACGAAGACGCCGTAGCGGATGTTGTTGACCACCTCGCGCCCGTCGGGCTCCTGGCTGGCGGCGATGTCGACGAGGCCGGCGCGCGCCATGCGGCCGCCATCCGCCGCCGGGCGGAACACCTTGGCGAGGTCGTGCAGGCCGGCGGGCGGGAAGGCGAGGCCGTCGTCGGGACAATCCAGCCCGGTGCCGTTGGCGACGGCGGCCATCTCGATCGCCGCCTTGGTGCCGTCGGTGAAGGAATTGTACATCTTCGGGTTGAAGTCGCCCTTGGCGACCTCCTCGTCGCTCCAGCCGAAGAATTTCCACACGGTGTCGGGCGTCGAATAGCGGTAGCGCGGCTCGAAATTCATGCCCTTGCCTGCCGCGGTGAGCTCGAAGCCGCAGGCGCGGACCCAGTCGACCAGCTCGCAGATGAGGGCCGGCTGGTCGCCATAGGCCATGGAATAGACCAGTCCCTTGGCGCGCGCCTTCTCCGCCAGCAGGGGCCCGACCATGACGTCCGCCTCGACATTGACCATGACGACGTGCTTGCCGTGCTCGATCGCCGCCAGCGCATGGCGCGTGCCCGCGATCGGATGGCCCGTCGCCTCGATGACGCATTCGATCTCGTCGCAGGCGAAGAGGTCGGCGGCGTCCTCCGTGAGGTAGGTCCTGCCGGTCTTGAGGGCGTCGCCGGCGCTCGACGCGGCATAGCGCTCCTCCGGCCAGCCGACGCGCTTCATCGCATCCCGCGCGCGGGCGAGGGCGAGATCGGCGACGGCGACCATGTGCAGCCCCTCGATCTTCTGGGCCTGCGACAGCACCATCGAGCCGAACTTGCCCGCGCCGATGAGCGCGGCGCGTACCGGCCGGCCCCCGGCCGCACGGCTCGACAGCATCGTTGACAGATTCATGGTCGATTCTCCTGGCGCATGCGGAGGGCTGGCGCGAAGCGGCCGGAAGGTCTCCCGTTACCGCTGGCGGCCCGGTTGATGCGAACGCTGCTCCCGCGGTCGCGCCCGACGGCAAGGGGCGAGCGGCTCACCAGGCGAGCTTTAGTGGGCAGGACCGCTTAGAACAATTTAGAAAGGCGGGCGCATTCGTTAGGCGATCTAACAGGACGGCCGCCGCCGGGCCGGTGCCGCCGCCCGTTCCCCGCTTCGAGGCCGCCGCCGCGCCGGGGCGTCGCGGACTTTGCCGCGAAAGGGTTTTCACGCGCCGCCCGGCATGCGATAGCGTCCGGGAGGGCGGCGCTTCATCCGACGCCCAACCGGGAATGCCGTGCTCTACGCCATCCGCCACACCACCACCTATCTCTACCGCACCGACGTCTCGGCGGCGCGCTGCATCCTGCACCTGCAGCCGGCGACGGCCGGCAGCCAGCGCGTATTCTCCGCCCATCTCCTCATCGATCCCAAGCCGGTCGAATATGTCGAGGCACGCGACTTCTTCGGCAACCGCACCGCCCATGTCCGCTTTGCCGGCGCCGCCGCCCGCCACCGCTTCGAATCGCGGGTGCGCATCGACGTCCGGCCGAGCGAGCCGCCGCATGCTTTGCTGACGCCGTCCTGGCGCGACGTGCGCCGCGAGGCGCTGCTCGTGGCCGGGCTCGACGGCGCCGCCCCCGCCCATTACCTGTTCGCCACCCGCTTCGTGCCGCTGCTCGACGAGGCGCGGGCCTATGCCCAGCCCTCCTTCGAGCCCGGCCGCCCGGTGCTCGACGCCGCCGTCGACATGATGCGGCGCATCCACGCCGATTTCGTCTACGATCCGCTCGCCACCGACGTCTCGACGCCGCTCGATGTCGTGGCGCGCACCCGCCACGGCGTCTGCCAGGACTTCGCCCATTGGATGATCGCCGGGCTGCGCTGCCTCGGCATTCCCGCCGCCTATGTCTCGGGCTATCTGCGCACCCATCCGCCGCCGGGCAAGGAGCGCCTCGTCGGCGCCGACGCCACCCATGCCTGGGTCTCTGTCTGGTGCGGCGCCGGGCTCGGCTGGGTCGACCTCGACCCCACCAATGCGGTGCTGGCCGGCGAAGACCATATCAGGGTCGCGGCGGGCCGCGACTATGCCGACGTCGCCCCGGTGGACGGCGTCGTCGTCGCCTCCGCCGGGCATACATTGCGGGTTTCGGTCGATGTCGCGCCGATGGGGTGAGCCATGAGCGTTTTGTGTTTTGACGGAATCGGCAAAACGCAAAGACGCGTCGGAAAACAAAGAGTGAGAGCAAAGCGCTGTTTCTGCCCAAACGCGCTTGGCTCATGAGGGTCCTGCCATGACGAAGATCGGTATCGTGACCATATCGGACCGGGCGAGCGCCGGCATCTATGAGGACCGCAGCGGGCCGGCGATCATCGCCTTTCTCGCCGAGACGCTCGTCTCGCCCTGGGAGCCGGTGGCACGGGTCATCGCCGACGAGCAGGCGCTGATCGAGGAGACGCTGATCGATCTGGCCGACCGGATCGGCTGCGCCCTCATCTGCACCACCGGCGGCACCGGGCCGGCGGAGCGCGACGTCACCCCGGAGGCGACCGAGGCGGTGTGCCGCAAGATGATGCCCGGCTTCGGCGAGCTGATGCGGCAGGAGAGCCTGAAATATGTGCCGACCGCCATCCTTTCGCGCCAGACCGCGGGCATTCGCGGCGCCTCGCTGATCGTCAACCTGCCGGGCAAGCCCGCCTCGATCCGCCAATGCCTGCAGGCGGTCTTCCCGGCGGTTCCCTATTGCGTCGACCTCATCGGCGGGCCCCGCCTGGAGACCGATTCGGCCGTGTGCAAGGCGTTCCGGCCGGGAGCCTAGGCGCGATGTTCAGGCCGCATCCGGGCCCGGGTCCCGATCTGATCGGTTTCTTCCTGGTGCCGCATTTCTCGATGATGGCGTTCTCCTCCGCCGTCGAGCCGCTGCGGGTCGCCAACCGCCTGGCGGGGCGGACGCTGTTCCAGTGGAAGGCATGGTCGGCCGACGGCCAGGCCGTCGCAGCCTCCAATGGCTGGCCCATCCCGGTGGAGGGCGCGCTCGCCGACCTCGCCGACATCCCGACCCTGATCGTCTGCGCCGGCTTCGAGCCGGCGGCCCATGCCACGCGGCCGACTCTCGCGGCCCTGCGCCGGCTCGCCCGCCGGGGCAGCGAGATTGGCGCGCTCGACACCGGGGCCTGGATCCTGGCGGCCGCCGGGCTGCTCGCCGGCCAGCGCGTCACCATGCATTGGGAGGCGGCCTCGGGCTTCGCCGAGGCCTTCCCGGACATCGAGATCAGCGAGGCGCTGTTCGAGACGGCCGGCCAGCATTTCACCTGCGCCGGCGGCACCGCCTCGCTCGACCTGATGCTCGACATGATCGCCCGCAAGCACGGCCAGGCGCTGGCGGTGGCGGTCTCCGAGCAGTTCATCCACGACCGCCTGCGCGACCGCAACGACCGCCAGCGCATGAGCCTGCCCAAGCGCCTCGGCGTCGGCAACGGCAAGCTGATCAAGGTGGTGGCGGCGATGGAGGCGAATCTGGAGACGCCGCTCGATGCCCGCAGCCTCGCATCGCTGTCCGGCGTGTCGGCGCGTCAGCTGGAACGGCTGTTCCGGGCGCAGCTGAAGGATTCCCCCTCCAATTATTACCTGCGCCTGCGCCTGGAAAGGGCGCGCCGCTTGCTGCGGCAGACCGACATGAGTGTGATGGAGATCGCCATGGCCTGCGGCTATTCCTCGGCTTCCTGCCTGTCGCGCTCCTATCGCGCCCATTTCGCCGTCGCCCCGCGCGAGGACCGGAACGAAGTGAGGGCGTAGACCAGCCCATCCGCAGGAGGGTCGATCACCGATCGACCTCTTTCTTTCCGCAAGCTCCGCGTTTCCAGGAACGGCGATCGGGGATCGCCGCGCCGCGCCGTCCTTCGCCCTACCCGTTCAGCAGCTTGCCGATCACCTTGGCCGTATAGTCCACCATCGGCACCACGCGCGCGTAATTGAGGCGGGTCGGCCCGATCACCCCGAGCACGCCGACGATCTTCTGGCTGGCGTCGCGGAAGGGGGCGGCGATCATCGACGAGCCGGAGAGGGAGAACAGCTTGTTCTCCGACCCGATGAAGATGCGCACGCCGTCGCCGGCCTCGGCGCGGCCGAGCAGATCGATGAGATCCTTCTTCGCCTCGATGTCGGCGAACAGCAGGCGGATGCGTTCGAGGTCTTCGGTCGCGCGCAGGTCCTCGAGCAGGTTGGCCTGGCCGCGCACGATCAGCTGCTGGGGCATGTCGCTGGCGCTGCCGCCCCAGGAGGCGAGGCCGGTGGCGATCAGGCGCGCCGTGAGGTCGTCGAGCTCCGCCCGGCCCATGTCGAGCGCCCGGCGCATCTCCTGCTGCAGCTCGGCGAGCGTCCGCCCCCGCGCCCGCGCATTCAGGTAATTGGAGGCTTCCACCAGCGCCGAGGTCGGCAGGCCGACCGGCACGGTGATGATGCGGTTCTCGACCGAGCCGTCTTCCGACACCAGCACCACCAGCGCCTGGTGGGGCTCGAGCCGCACGAATTCGATATGCTTGAGGCGCTGGTCGCGCTTGCCGGTGACGACGACGCCGGCGCCGCGCGACAGGCCCGACAGCATGGCGGAGGCCTCGGTCAGCACGCCTTCCAGCGATTTGGACGACATGCCGGCCCGGATCTGCGCGTCGATCTGGGCGCGGTCCTGCGCCGCGAGATCGCCGAATTCGAGCATGGCGTCGACGAAGAAGCGCAGGCCCATCTCGGTCGGCACCCGGCCGGCGCTGGTATGCGGCGCCTGGATCAGGCCGAGCATCTCCAGGTCCTGCATGACGTTGCGCACGGAGGCGGGGGACAGCGAGGTCGGCAGCAGGCGCGAAATGTTGCGCGAGCCGACCGGCTCGCCGGTCGCCAGATAGGAATCGACGATCTGGCGGAAGATTTCGCGCGAGCGCTCGTTGAGCTGCGCCAGTTCAGTGGGGGCGATGGGCGGCGTCACGGCGGACAAGGGCATATCTCCTTTGCCTACTGTGAAGGCCAATTGCGGTTTATTCAATCCCGTTGTGCGCTGCGGCGCCCGCCGGAGGGCTCACGCTTTGTCGATGACGTGGAAGAACGAGCCGGTGACATGGCCGCGCCGACCTCCGAGGGCGCCGAGATCGCCGCCATGGGCGTCCATCACCCCGAAGAGCGGCGCATCGCCGGCGTGCAGCGTCGTCGAATAATGGAATTCGTGGCCGCGCACCGCGCTGCCGCGCCGGCCGAGGACGCAGTCCTCCTTCAGCTCGGCCAGGCGATAGCCGAGACTCATCCGCCGCCTGGCGAAGCTGGTCTCGAGGTCGAGCAGGCCGACCATGCGGTGCACGGCGCCCTCGCCATCGGTCAGGGCGGTGCCCAGCACCATGTAGCCGCCGCATTCGCCATGGACGGGGCGCGTTTCGGCGAACTGCCGCAGGGCGTGTCGGAAGCGGGCATTGGCGGCGAGGCGCGCCCCGTGCAGCTCGGGATAGCCGCCCGGCAGCCAGGCGACGTCGGCGTCCGGCGCGGGGCCCTCGTCGGCCAGCGGCGAGAAGGGCAGGATCTCCGCGCCCTGGCGCCGCCAGCCGGCGAGGAGATGCGGATAGACGAAGGAGAAGGCGGCGTCGCGGGCGAGGGCGATGCGCTGGCCCGGCGGCGGCAGGCCGGCATCCGGCGGGGTCTCGGCCAGGCGGGTGGAGGCGGCGAGGGCCCGGATCGCGGCGATGTCGCAATGCGCCTCGACGAAATCGGCGAGCGCGTCGAGGCGCCGGTCGAGCTCGGCGGTCTCCTCGGCCTGCACCAGGCCGAGATGGCGCTCGGGCAGCACGAGGTCGGTCCGCCGCGGCAGCACGCCGACGACCGGCAGGCCGGCCTCCTCGATGCCCCGGCGCGCCAGCGCCTCGTGGCGCGGGCTCGCCACCTTGTTGAGGACGACGCCGACGATCCGCACATCGGGCCGGAAGCCGGCAAAGCCGCGGGCGACCGCCCCCGCCGACTGCGACTGGCCGGAGATGTCGAGCACGAGCAGGACGGGCCAGCCCTGGCGCGCGGCGATGCCCGAGGAGGAGCCGTCGCCCGCCGCGCCCGGCAGCGCCACGCCGTCGAACAGGCCCATCAGCGCCTCGCACAGGAAGAGGTCGGCGCCCCCTGCGGCCTCGCGCGCCAGGCTGTCGAGCAGAGCGGGGCGCATGGCCCAGCTGTCGAGATTGTAGCTCGTGCGGGCGGCCGCGGCCGCATGGAAGCCCGGATCGATATAATCCGGCCCGCATTTCATCGGCTGCACCGCCACGCCGCCGCGCGCCAGCGCCCGCAAAAGGCCGAGCACCAGCGTGGTCTTGCCCGAGCCGGAGCGCGGGGCGGCGACGAGAAGGCCGGGGGGGAGCGCGTTCATGCGCCCTTCCTGCCCCGGGGTGGCCGGCGATGGCAAGGGAAACCCGCGACGAGCCTCGGACACGTCGGTGCGGCGGGTGCACATTCCCGGCGGAAACTCTTGAAAGCGGCCGGCTTGTGCCCATATTGGGTGTGTTCCGGACGCCCGGAGCAAGGGGGATGCCGAACGGGTCCCTCCAAAGTCGCTTCCTGCGAGGACTTTGAAATGTCGCGTGTACCTACCTTGAACTCCCCCTTCCTGCTCGGATTCGACGAAATCGAACGCGCGCTCGACCGGGTCGCCAAAGCCGCCAATGACGGCTATCCGCCCTACAACATCGAGCGCGTGGGCTCCTGCGAGCGCCCGCCCGAACGGCTGCGCATCACGCTCGCCGTCGCCGGCTTCAGCCATGAAGAGCTCGACGTTTCGATCGAGGAAAACCAGCTCGTCATCAGGGGACGGCAGATCGACGACAAATCGCGCGTCTATCTGCATCGCGGCATCGCCGCGCGCCAGTTCCAGCGCACCTTCCTTCTTGCCGACGGCATGGAGGTGATGGGCGCCGATCTCAAGAACGGGCTTCTGTCCGTCGATCTCATCCGGCCTGAGCCGGAGAGGGTCGCCAAAAAGATCGACATCTCGGTGCGGGACTGACGGAACCCCTCGCATTCCCTCTTCATTCCGATTTCAACGACGTTCAGGAGGACAAAATGATCCGGAACGATAAGACTCCTACGCCTACCCCCGAAATGCTGGCCGCGCTCGGCGCGGGCCATGTCGCCTATGTCAAGCCGATCATGTCCGAGGATGCGGTGAAGCTCTATCCGCAGCTGGGGCAGATCCGCCCGGGACTGAAGCTGTTCACGCTCAATGCCGCCGACGGCACGCCGATCATGATCTCGGACACCGCCGAGGCCGCCGTGGCCAATGCCTGGGAACAGGAACTGGTGCCGGTTTCGCTGCACTGAAGGCCTCGTCCGGCGCCGGTCCCGTACCGGCGCCGGCGGACCTCCGTCCGGAGCGTCTTCCGGAAAAGGCGATGGATTTTCGCTCGGGAAAAGGCGTCGACCCGTGAGGTTTGACGCCGAGCCGGTTCCGCCTCAGGCGAGCTGGCGCTCCGGTTCGGGTACCGGCTTCCTCTTCATCTCGATGCACAGCCCGCTCGGCAGTTCGTCGCCCTTGCGCAGGGCTGCGACGAGGGCCAGCACCTCCGTCCGGTAGGACTGCCAGAGCGGTACGCCCCCGACCTCCGTATCCGGCGCGACGCCGTTGTAGCGGCAGAGGGCCCGACAGGCGCGCTCGATCATATCCATGTGGGTTTCCCGGCATGTTGGCCAAGCCAAAACGCATGGCCGGCGCTTAGGTTCCGGGATGGATTGCGCTGTCTCCGCGCTGCCGGCGGCGGTCAGCGAAATTCGCTCACCACCTCGATCTCGCCCACGATCGCGTCGTTGAAGGCGGCCAGCTCCTCGGCTGGTATCCAATATTCGAGATGCGCGCGGCCGCCCGCTTCGCGGACCTCGTAGCGCGACAGATAATCCTTCGCCACCGCGAAGCGCAGCACGAAGCCTGCGCCGTCCGCCCGCACATTCCAGTCGCGGGCGATCTTCACGGCATAATCCTCCGACAGCACCGGATAGAAGATCGGCTGCTCCGGCAGGCGCGGCGGAAACGCCCGCATGCCCGACCGGCGGACGAGCTCGAGCTCTTTCGGGCCGACCGGGCGCCAGAGCGTGACCGTCTGCTCATGCATGCGAGAGAACCTCCGGTGGGCCGAACGCAGCGCGCCCCGATCGAAGCGGCACCGCTTCCTCGGGAAGGATAGCCGGCGGATGACCGGATGCAATGGCAAGGAAAGCGGCCCGGCCGCGCCGATGCGTTGCGGCTCCGGCCGCCATGCTGCCGGCGAGGGCCTGGCATGCGGGACGCGAGGCGCGCAACGGGAACTCCGCGCCCCCGCGCGCATTGTTTAACCGAGCCTGGCGAGGCGGCTTTGCCGCCTCCTGCAGGCTGCGGACACAGGAGGGGGAAACCCGATGGCCGACAATGTTTCGATCGACGACATGCGCAAGGAATTCGAGAGGCAGCTCGCCGACCTGAAGAAGGAGGTCGGCGCGATCAACAAGTCGCTCGCCGATCGCGGTGCGGACGCCTATGAGAAGGCCCGGGATGCGGCCGGCGACACCTATGGCCGGGTCAAGGAGCAGGCGAGCGGCTCGCTGCGCCAGGCGCGGCAACAGGCCCAGCTGGTTTCGGACACGGTGAGGGAGAATCCCGGCACCGCCGCGACCGTGCTGTCTTCGGCCGGCATCGTCGGTTTCCTGCTGGGCCTCGTGGTCGGCGCCACCATGGTGGGCGATTCCCGCCGCTGGTGAGCGCGCCGGATCCGGCTTGCGCCTGTCGTTCGGAGGCCCGCAGACCTGTTCTGCGGGCCTTTTTCGTCGCCTGCGCCCCTTCCGCGCTGCGGATGGCCGGCCATGGGCCGAGCGCGGGCTTGACATTTCGGGCGTCGGCGACGAGTTTGCCGCCTCGACCCCGTGGGTTTCGGGGGGGCGTGCCGCGCCGGCTCGATGCCGCCGCGGCAGGGTGGCGTCCGCTCCGGGAAGGCGAAGGCCTGAAGGGGGTTGACGTGGGCCGGCGCCGGACCCACATTGTATGATCGAACTCGGCCGGATGATTGAGGCCCGCGCGGCTCATCGCCCCGCCTGCTGCTAACCTTCCTCCCAATTTCGACTCGTCCACGGTCTGACGCGAGGTGCGGCAGGCCCGACCGTTCGTTCTCACAAGGAAGGCTCGCCATGAGCACAGGCATCGTCAAGTGGTTCAATGCCCAGAAGGGCTTTGGCTTTATTCAGCCCGAAGCGGGCGGTCCCGACGTTTTCGTGCATATCAGTGCCGTCGAACGCGCGGGCATGCGCGAGCTCCGCGAGGGCCAGAAGGTCAGCTACGAGATCGTCCAGGATCGCAAGACGGGCAAGTCGTCGGCGGACAGCCTGCAACTCGCCTGACGCGAGGCGCGGGCTGGGGCGAAGAGCGATCGCCCGCATCCGTGAGCTTGATTTCTGACGAAGGGGTCTGGCGAGGGCTGGGCCCCTAAATTTTTTCCCACAATCAGGAGGTTTCATGCGGGTTCTGGTCCGTGACAACAACGTCGAGCAAGCCATGAAGGCGCTGAAGCGCAAGCTGCAGCGCGAAGGCGTGTTCCGCGAGATGAAGCTGCGCAAGGCCTATGAGAAGCCGTCGGAACGCCGCGCCCGCGAACAGGCGGAGGCCATCCGGCGCGCGCGCAAGGTGGCGCGCAAGAAGATGCAGCGCGAGGGATTGCTGCCGCCCCCCAAGCCCAAGGTCCTGCCCGGCAAGGGCCAGATGAATGCGCGCAGGCCGCTGACAAGCACCGTCTGAAGCATTTTCCAGGAAAGTCGAGAGACTTTCCGATGAAGAAAATGCGCGGAGGCAACAAGTCGGAGAGAAATTGTGATTCAATGAAATTGCAATTTGCTCTGGCCTCGTCCCGGCCGATCTCAGTACCGAGGCATCCTCAAGAAGATCCTGCGAGGAGCTTCGGCACCGGGCGTGCGGCCCGCCGAATTGCAGTGACGCGACGGCACGGACGTGCTATTGAAATACATGTCCAGTCCAGATTTCATGGCCTCGGCCGAAATGTTTTCGCAGGTCCCCAGGCAGGGCTGGGCGAAGATGTCGGGGGCGCCAAAGAAATATCGGCGCTTCGGCAATCTTGCTCTCGCCATTCAATTTGCCATCGAGGCGCGGCCCGGTGATCTGAACGGCATCATGATCCGGACGGACGGCGGCGAATTCACGGGATCCGCGATCCAGTCGCTTTACGAGAGTTCCGACTATCCGCTGGCTCGGAAATAGCCTGCCAAAGAAATCGCGCGCAGGCCATGTCGGTCCCGCGTCTGCCCGCCGGAAGAGCCGCAAAGGTCCGCCATGACTGCCCACGCCTTCAAGATTGGCGACATCGTCATCTATCGCTCCCAGATCGGCATGCATCAGGGAGGCACCTACGAAGTCACCCGCCTTCTCCCCGCAGACAATCCCGAGCCGTCCTACCGCCTGAAGAGCATCGCCGAGCAGTATGAGCGGGTCGCGAAGGAATATGAGCTTCGCGTCGCCGACAGCGGCGCGATCCAGCGCCAGGAAGCCGCCCACCCGATGGAAGCGGCCAAGCGCAAATCCACGCGCAAGTGACCAAATCCACGCGCAATTGACATAGGGCCGTCGCGGTGGGCCCGGCGCCGGCTCTGCGGGGCAGGGAAGGCCCGGCGGCACCATCCCGCCCCGACGATCAACACCGACCTTCGAAGCCTCGCGGCCCGACAGTGCTGACAAGCCGCTGTCAGCAGGGCGCCGCTATGCTGGCGGCCGCCGATGCCGAGGGAGGTCGCCATGTTCGAACAGGAATTTGAAACCAGGTCCGTACGGATGGAGCGCATGTGTCTCATGACGCTGCAGGCGCCCGCCGCCGACGTCGACCGCATCATGGACGGGGTGGTCAGGATCACGCCGCTTGCCATGGGACGCTACGACGCCAACGCCTATCAGTCCGGGCCGGGCATCGAGCGCTACCGTCCGCTGGAGGGCGCCGCCGCTGGGCCGGAAGCGGCGTTGCGCAAGCGGCCCGGAACGGTCGAGCTGTCCTTCGAGCTTCCTGCCGACCAGGACCTGGTCGAGCGCGTCATCGAGGCGATATTTCAGCTTCACAGCTATCAGGAGCCGGTGATCCGTATCCAGACCATCCTCGCCAGCCGGTCGAAGGGCCTCGACGACGGCGCCAATCCCCACCGCTGGTGGAACACCACGGGCGACTGGAAGAAGGCCGCCGCCGATACGCCGCCCGCGTGACGGGCGGCATGGTCGCACCGTGCCGCCTGGAGGGTCGATCCCCGATCGACCCCTTCCTCTCCGGCAGGTGCCGCGTTTCCAAAGAAGGGCGATCGGTGATCGCCCCTCCGTCGTCGCGCCGGCCCGGAGAAATGCGTCCGGGCACGATTTGGTCCTTGCCTGTTGCCCTTCCGATCGCGAGAAGGGCTCTTGATCTTACGATGGAGGCGGGCATGGCCGGCGACGACGACTATATCTATGACGAGGTCACCGGCGAATGGCGTGCGCCCGGCGACGTGGCGGCAGCCGCTGTCGCCCAACGGGTCGAGGTCCGCGATGCCTCGGGAAACATCCTCGCCGACGGCGACTCCGTCACCCTCATCAAGGACCTGAAGGTGAAGGGCGCCAACCAGACCCTGAAGCAGGGCACGGTCATCCGCTCGATCCGCCTCACCGACAATGTCGAGGAGATCGACTGCCGCCACGACACCATCAAGGGCCTCGTCCTGCGCACCGAATTCGTGCGCAAGCGCTGAGGCTCAGCGCAGGCCGCCGCTGGCGAACAGGCGCTCGCCTGTCAGCCACCGGGCATCGTCGGACGCGAGGAAGACCGCCACGTCGGCGATATCGTCCGGCTGGCCGACGCGGCCGAGCGGGGTCTGGGCCACGGCGCCGCGCTCCATATCCGAGCCGATGAACCCTGCCGCGTGCGAGCCTTCGGTCTCGACGATGCCCGGCAGGATGGCGTTGACCCGGATCTTGCGCGCACCCAGCTCATGGGCGAGCACGCCGGTGATGGCGTCCAGGGCGCCCTTGGTCCCGGTGTAGACGGCGCTGGTCGGCGGAGCCAGGCTGGTCACCGCCGAGGAGATGTTGACGATGCTGCCGCCCTCGCCGAGATGCTTGACCGCGGCCTGGGTGGCCAGCAGGACGCCCAGGACGTTCACGTCGAACATGCGGCGATAATGCTCCTCGGTGATCTGCTCGATCGGCGCGAATTCGTAGACGCCGGAATTGTTGACGAGCACGTCGAGACGGCCGAACGCCTGGACGGCGGCCTCGACGAGCCCGTGGGCCTGGTCGGCCTTCGAAACATCGCCCTGGACCGCGATGGCCCTGCCGCCGGCCGCGGTGATCGCCTCGACCACGGCCTCCGCCCCCGCCTTGCTCGACGCGTAGTTCACCGCCACTTGCGCGCCCTCGGCGGCGAGCGCCTTGGCGATGGCGGCCCCGATCCCCTTGGAGGCGCCGGTGACGACCGCGACCTTCCCCGTGAGCTTACCCATGATCCGTTCCTTTCGGCGACGAAAGGCCGCCGAAATGGCCGCCAGTTCCATTGTTCGGTAATTCGGAACTGTTGATCCCGGTGTCAAGGGCACCTATATGAAATTCATGCGGCCGCTTTTTCACCCCGCCATGGAGGATGTCCGACCGGAAGCGATCCTCTATGCGCTCTCCGATCCCGAACGCGTGGCGATCTTTGCCCAGATCGCCGGGGCCAGTTCCGGCGGGACCTGCTCTGCGCTCGCCAGGCTGGGGGAGCGCGTCATTCCGAAGTCGTCGCTGTCGAACCACATCAAGGTGCTGCGCGAAGCCGGCCTCATCCGATGCGAGCGCCAGGGCGTGGAGATGCACAACCACACGCGCTGCGACGAGGTGGAGGCGCGCTTTCCGGGGCTCGTCATGGCCATTCTGAGCGCCTACGGACGGCTGCCGGCCGAAGCTGTGGCTTCCTCTTCGCATCCCCTGTGACCTCGCGATCGAACCCCTGCCGGACGACGGCGGCCTGGGAGGAGACGGATCGTGGGGGCCGGGCCACCCTCAGGGCGGCAGCAGCCTGAAATCCGCCCCTTCCGGCAGAAGTTGTCCGCCGTCGACGATGATGGTCGTGCCGGTCACGAAATTCGCCTCGTCCGAGGCGAGGAACAGGAAGGCGTTGGCGATGTCGCGGGGTTCGCCGAGATGGCCGAGCGGAATGGCGTCCTCCATATTCTTGATGAAGGCCTGGCTTCGATGCAGCTGCATGGCTTCCGTCAGGATGTTGCCCGGCTCGACGCCGTTGACGGTGATGCCGTAGGAGGAGAATTCGAGCGCCGCCGAGCGGATGAAGCCGTTGATGCCGGCCTTGGTCGCCGCGTAATGGCCATGGCCCGGGCTGGTGACATGCGGACCCGTGATGGAGGAGGTGAAGAGGATGCGGCCGGCGCCCTGCTTCTTCATGGGCGTGAGAGCCGCGCGGGCGGCATTGAAGCAGCCGCGCAGGTTGACGGCCATCACACGGTCCCACTCCTGCGGCGTGGTGTTCTCGATCAGCTGCCAGGGATAGATGCCGGCATTCTGCACGATGATGTCGAGCCGGCCGTGGCGCTCGACGGCCAGCGTCACGGCGGCGACGGCATCCTCCAGTTCGGCGATGTCGGTGCGGATGAAGGCGACGCCGAGTTCTTCGGCCGTTGCCCGGCCTTCTTCGTCATCGAAGTCGGCGAGCACGAGTTTGGCGCCTTCCTCCAGGAAGCGGATGGCCGTTGCCTTGCCGATGCCGCGCGATGCGCCGATGACCAGCGCGACCTTGTCTTTCAACCTGTCTGTCATGCGAGCCTCTGGCGAAGCCTCTGTTTGAACGTGTCGAGGAGGACCGCGGCGAGCACCAGGAAGCCGTGGATGACCTGCGTGAAATTCGCCGGCAGCCCCATCAGGTTGATGGCGGTGTTGATGGACGAGAGCAGCAGCACCCCGGCATAGACGCCGGGCAGGGAGCCGACGCCGCCCTTGAGGCTGATCCCGCCGATCACCACGGCCGCGAAGGCATTGAACAGCAATCCGACCCCGAGATTGGCGGTGGCGCCCGATGTGCGGACCGCAAGGAGCCAGCCGGAGAGCCCGGCAATGGCCCCGGCCATGACGAAGGCGACGAGCAGATTGCGGGTGACGCGGATGCCGGCGCGGAAGGTCGCGGTCTCGTTGCCGCCGATCATGACCAGGTGACGGCCGAAGGGCGTTTTGGCCATCATGATCGAGAAGATCAGGAAGCAGGCGATGGCGATCCAGGCCGTCAGGGGGATGCCGAGGAAGCGCTCGATGGCGAACCAGCGGATGGCGGGTGCCAGATCCTGCGCCGACCGTCCGCCGGAAACGGCGAGCACGATGCCGCGCACCCAGATGAAGGAGGCGAGCGTGATGATGAAGGCGCTCATCTTCAGCTTCACCACGAGGACACCGTTGGCGAGCCCGATCAGGGCGCCGATGGCGCAGGCCAGCAGCAGCGACACCGGTATCATCAACCATTCGGGCGAGAGCCGGATGCCCAGCCCGATGCCGGCGGAGCAGAACAGGATGCCGACCGCCATCGCCGCCAGCGCGGCGACGGATTCGACCGACAGATCCATGTGGCCGGTGATGATGACGAGGGCGAGGCCGATCGACATCACGCCCAGCACGCTCGACGCCTCGATGATGTTGGTGAAGATGCCGATCTGGAAGTAATTCGGAATCAGCATCGAGAACACGGCGAGCACGAGGATCAGCATGAACCAGACGAGATTGTCGAAGACGAATTCAAGAACTCTGCGGGTGCGAGGCGTCATGCGGCCAATCCGGAGGGAGGAGGGGAGGCTGGGGCCCTGCGGCCCCAGCCGGAACGCCGTTTTCACTCGACGGATTTGATCGCAGCCGTGGGCGGCTTCTGATTCCCCCAGAAGGCGGGATTGTCGACATTCTCCTTGGTGATGGCGGAGCCGGGAATCTTGATGTTCGGCCCCCAGGCTTCGATGGTGACGACGCTCTTGAGGCCGACCACGTCATACTCGCCGGCCTTGATCGCCTGCTTGCCGACGATCTTGTCCATGAACATCGCCACGGCCGCCGCCTGTGCGTAGAGCGGCTGCTCGACTTCGGTGTTCAGCCAGCCCTTCCGGATGAGGTCCAGGCCGACGGGCGCGCCGTTCGAACTCATCAGCATGACGTCGCCGGGCTTCTTGCCGGCGGCCTCGAGCGAGGCGACGGCGGCGACCGACAGATGGGCCGCATGCAGGAAGATCAGGTCGATGTCGGGATTGGCGAGCATCTGGTCGGAGACGATCGTGCCGGCCGCGCTGGCCTCCCACTGCAGGGCGGGCAGCGAGATGATGGTGACGCTCGGGAAGGCCTTCATCTTCTCCTCGAAGCCCTTCTGGATGTCGAGCGTATAGGGATCGCCGGGATCGCCGAGGACCTGGAGGATCTTGCCCTTGACCGTGCCGTATTTGCCCGTGAGCAGTTTCTGGGCATGCTCGGCGGCGATGTGGCCGATCTCGACCGTGCCGGCCACGGAGGTGAAGTCGGACGGCGTGGACGTGATCTGGCGGTCGAATTCGACCACCGGGATGCCGGCGGCCCGGGCCGACTCGATGGATGGCTTCAGGGCGTTGAAGTCCACCGCCGCCAGGATGATCGCCGCCGGTTTGAGGGCGATCACATCGTTCATCTGCGATTGCTGGAGTTCCGTCTTGTTGTCGGCGTTGAGCGTCTTCATGTCGTAGCCGACCTGGCCCAGGAACAGGCCGAGCGCGCTCACCGACCCGGTCTGGAACTCGTCCAGCAGGGTCGGCACAAGATAATAGACGGTTCCCTTGGATGGTGCGGCAGCGCTCGCCTGCGTGGCGAAGCTGAGCATCAGAAGGCCGAGCAAGGCTGCCAATAGTCGTTTCATGGCTTTTTCTCCATTTTACCGGACCCCTCGTGATTTTTAGATACCTGCCGGTCCGGCGCCGGCGAGGGCTTGCCCTGTGATCATCTCGATCACTGCATCCGGGCTTGTCTTGCTGCGTTCGACGTCGCCGGCCACCACGCCGTGGCGGATGACGACGATGCGGTCCGCGACCTGAAAGGCCTGCTGCATGATGTGCGTGATGATGACGACGCCGATGCCCTGGCTTGCGACATGGCGGATCATGTCCAGCCCCCGCCGCGTCTGTTCGACGCCGAGCGCGGCAAAGGGTTCGTCGAGCAGCACCAGCCTGCCGCCCCAATGGACGAAGCGGTTGAGCTCGATCGCCTGGCGCTGGCCCCCGGAAAGATGTTCGACCTTGGTGCGCAGCGAGGGAATGCGGGTGCCGGCATTGGCCAGCGCCTTGCTTGCGATGGCCTCCATCGCGCGCTCTTCGAGGAAGGGGATGCCGGCGATCCTGCGGGTGATCTCCCGGCCCATGAAGAAATTGGCGACGACGTCGACATTGGTGCAGAGGGAGAGGTCCTGATAGACGGTCTCGATGCCGACGGCCTTCGCCTCGGCGGGGGTCTTGGCCTGGTAGTCCCTGCCTTCGAAGAGCATGCGCCCGGACGTCGGCGGCAGGCCGCCCGAGATGATCTTCACCAGGGTCGATTTCCCGGCGCCGTTGTCGCCGAGAAGCGCGACGACTTCTCCCTTTCCGATCGAAAAGCTGATGCCCTTCAGGGCTTCGATGGCGCCGAAATTCTTGCGGATATCGTCCAGGACGAGCAGCTTTCCGGTCATTCGTCGGTCCCCCTCTCTGACGTTTCGAACATCTGGCCGTAGCGCGGCGACAGGACGCCGAAGACGGCGAGCGCCGCGGCGCCGCGCAGCGCCGAATGCTGGCAATCGCTGGCGACGACGAGGCGCGGGTAGGGCCGGTCGGCACGCGCGGAAATCGAGGGGTCGAGCCCCTCGGCGAGGGTGGCGAGCCGCTCGATCAGGGATTGCGGCGCGAGGCCGCCGAGCACGATGGTCTCGGGGTCGAAGAGGTTCTCGATCGTGCGGATGGCGTTGCGGAAGATCGGCGCGATGTCGCGGACCCAATCGGCTTCGGAGAGCCCGCGCCGCTTGAAGGCATCGAGCGAGACATAGCGTTCCAGGCAGCCCCGATTGCCGCAGGGGCATGGCTCGCCGTCGGGCACGGCGGGGATATGGCCGATTTCGCCGGCATTGCCCCAGCCCCCGCGCAGGACCGCCCCCTCATGCATCATGGCGCCGCCCAGGCCGACGCTGAAGAAGAGGTAGAAATAGTCCGACACTTGCTGTCCGAGGCCATACAGCTCCTCGCCGAGAGCGGCGGCGGCCATGTCGTTTTCCATGAAGGCGGGCAGGCCTGTGGCATCGGCGAGACGCTGGCGTATATCGACGTTCTTCCAGCCGATCATGGTGGTCGAGCCGACGAAGCTCATCGATTCCACGTCGAACGGGCCGGGCAGTGCCAGGCCCGCCCCGAGCATGCGGCCGGGGCGGGGGCTCGCCCTGAGGTCATTGACCATCTCGCCGATCAAGGCGAAGGCCTCGTCCGGCGTCGTATTCACGGCATGGCACTGGCGGGTCTCCACCACGTCGCCCCGCAGATTGACCAGCGCCGCCTCGATGCCGAGCGGCGTGAGGTGGATGCCGACGGCATGGCCTCCCTCGGGATTGATGGTCAGGAGCGAAGGCGGAATCCCGCGTCCCCGGGGCTTTTCCCGGACGGAGAGGATGAGGCCGTGCTCCTCGAGTTCCCGCACGATGGTGGAGACGGTCTGGACCGTCAGGCCGACGCGTTCGGCAACCGTGCCGCGGGTCGTCGGTCCGTCCAGGCGGATCGCTTCGAGCACGATCCGCCGGTTGTACGGCCGTCCCGATTCCTGGTTTGTGCCCCGCAGCGTCATGTCGGAAGTCCCTGGAATGCGGAGAGAGTGGCATTGCGCTTTTATTTGGTCAAATGGTTTTCAAAAAAGATTTGTGACCGCATCTCCCGCCCTTGCGGGCTGCGGCGCGGCCGGCCCATAAGCGCGAAGATAAGGGCAAGACCCGCCTTCTCCCGGTTCGGGACACCGCATTTCCTTTGGAAATGCTTGGGGTCCCGGCAGGGGGATGAGGGTCTAAACTTCAACGCAGATAGCTCAAGGGTCGCGCTGGAATTGCACAAGTCTAGACCCTCACCCGGCGCTTCGCGCCATCCCCAGCATTTCTGCAAGAAATGCGAAGTCCCGCATGGGAGAAGGACAATCGCGCTATTGTCGGCAAAGTTTAGCGCATATGCCCGGCCGGCCTGCACAGGAATAGCGGTGACAGTGCATTTTATTTGATGGCAGTCCGTGACCGAACGGAAAGATATGCGCAGTGTCACCGTTATTTCCGGCGTTCGTCATTCAAGCGACCATCATTAGGCCCTAGATTTATTGTCTCTGGGCGGGAGCTGGGGCGCTGAAGGAGATGTGAGATGCCATCATTGCAACGCTTTGCCGTTCTGCCCGCCCTGGGTCTTTCGCTCGGCCTCCTGAGCGGGCCGGCGTTCGCCGATGTGGTGAAATACAAGGCTGACCTGTCGGGCCCCGGCGAGCATCCCGCGACCGCTTCGAAAGGCACCGGCCGTATCGAAGCAAGCTATGACAGCACGACGAAAAAGCTGACCTGGTCAGGCAGCTATTCCGGGCTGACCGGCCCGGAAACCGCCGCGCACTTTCATGGGCCTGCGCCCGTCGGCGCCAATGCAGGCGTCATGGTGCCCGTCGATGCGAAGGCAAGCCCCTTCAAGGGCTCGGCGACGTTGAGCAACGAGCAGGCGAAGGCCTTTGCGGATGGGCTGGTCTACTTCAACATCCACACGGCGCAGAACAAGGCCGGCGAAATTCGTGGCCAGATGGCACCGGGAAAATAGCTATGTCAGCCCTCCGGCACGCCGGAGGGCTGCTACGTCGCTTTTGCTGCCGTCGCCCTCTCGGAGGACCGTTTCAATGTCGGTCTTCGTAAAATCATCGCCGACGTAAAGCAGGAATAACGATGACAGTGCATTTTATTCAAGTAGACTATTTGACATGCCATAAAATGCACTGTCACCGCGTGCGCCCTGTAGGCGTGTTTCTCTAGTGGAGGTAGGTTCCACCCGGATAATAGTCGATAGGTTCGGTAGCTGACGAGCGGCTTGGCAGGGTAATCTGCTGGGTCGGAGCCTCGTGACAAAGGCCGCCTTGGGTGGCTGAGCGATCCGACGGGCCGTAATGTGAGTGAAGCCTGAGCAGGCCTCGAAAGGTGCGATGCGGATGCCGACCCGCCACGGTGATGGGGAAGGCAGTACGGACAGGGAAGCCATCGACACGTGCACCTGTTTGATCCGCCGGGGTATTGGGCACGGCACGCCGGAAGAGAGAGACGGGTCATCAGGGGAGACCCGCTGGTCGAGGATGATACCTCGCGCCGTCGCAGGGCGGTGGACCGAGCGGGAGTCGGAGAGGGGCGTAGTACTGTCGAAACCGGGTAATTGCGGTGGAGGGAAGGCCCCTTGCTTCAGATGCGCTTGTGAAGAAGGTGAGGATAGGGTGATTGGCGATGAGCCTGGCAACACCGGATAAGATCAGGAACCTTCAGAGGAAGCTGTATTGCAAGGCGAAGGCGGAGCCTGCCTTCCGCTTCTATCTGCTCCACGACAAGATTTGTCGCGCGGACATTCTGGCTCATGCGTGGGCGTGTGCCCGTCACAATGGCGGGGCTCCGGGCGTGGATGGAGTGCACTTCGAGGACATTGAGCGGTCGGGGGTGGAGAAATGGCTGGCAGCCTTGCGGGAGGACCTTGCCTCGAAGAGGTATCGGCCCGAGCCGGTGCGGCGGGTGATGATCCCCAAGCCCGGTGGCGGGGAGAGGCCCTTGGGTATTCCCACGATCCGGGACCGGGTGGCCCAGACTGCTGCCAAGCTGGTGCTGGAACCGATCTTTGAGGCAGATCTGGAAGACAATGCCTATGGCTATAGGCCCAAACGAAGCGCGCTCGATGCCATCACGCAGACCCATCGGCTGATCCGACAGGGGTATACGGATGTCGTCGACGCCGATCTGTCGAAATACTTCGACACGATCCCGCATGCGGAGCTCCTCAAATCGGTGGCTCGCCGTATCGTTGACCGGCATGTTCTGCATCTGATCAAGATGTGGCTTCGTGCTCCGGTCGAGGAGCGGGATGGTGGTGGTATCCGGCGCATGAGTGGCGGCAAGAGCAACAAGCGAGGCACGCCGCAAGGCGGCGTTGTCAGCCCGTTGCTTGCCAACCTCTATATGAACCGGTTCCTGAAGTATTGGCGGAGGCAAGGATGCAGTCGGGCGTTCCGTGCGCATCTGGTCAACTATGCCGATGACTTCGTCATCCTCAGCCGCGGGCATGCGCCTGAGGCTCTCGCGTGGACGAGGGCAGTGATGATCAGGCTTGGGCTGAGCATCAACGAGGCGAAAACCTCGGTGAAGGATGCCGGCGCGGACAGCTTCGACTTCCTCGGCTACACGTTTGGTCCGAAGTTCCGGAAACGGGATGGCCAGAGGTATTCGGGCGCAAGTCCCTCCAGAAAGAGCGTGAAACGGATCAAGACCAAGATCGGTGACCTTCTGGTGCCAGGCAACAAGGGAGCATGGCCAGACGTGCGCGACAGGCTGAACGGTCTTCTGACTGGCTGGTCGGCGTATTTTGGCTATGGCACCCGGGCTGCGGCCTATCGGGCCATCGATCGGCACATCTGTGATCGCGTCAGACGCTTCCTCGCCAAGCGGCACAAGGAAGGTGGACGAGGAACGCGGCCCTTCCCCTGGAGAGAAATCTTCGGGACACTCGGGGTCAAGCAACTCACCACGACGCCGAAGGCAACCGCCGTGAGCCTGCAATGAAGTCTGTCGGAAAGCCGGATGCGGGAAATCCGCACGTCCGGTTTGATGAGCGGGGAAGGGAAACGGGGCGTTGCCGAACGGCACAAGCTACCGCGCCCTTCCTCGACTCTACAATTCGTGCGCCCCGACGGTGTACATCACCAGTGGAGGAAGATTCCACCCGGACAGTTGTCGATTGATCCGGTAGCAGACGAGCGGCTTGTCCGGGTAATTGGGCGGGCCGGAGCCTCGTGACAAAGGCCGCCCTGGGCGGTTGAGCGAGCCGGTGGGCCGTAATGTGAGTAAAGCCTGAGCAGGCCTCGAAAGTCGAGATGTGAGCGCCGACCCGCCGGATTACCGGGGAAGGCCGCGCGGAGGGGGAAGCAATCGACATCTGCACCCGTCCGGTTCACCGGGGTAGTGGGCACGGCACGCCGGCAAGGTGGTGGGCGTAATCGGGGGAGACCCGTTTGGTGCGGGGGTCGCGTCCTCAACGCTGTCATTCAGGACAGCGGCATCGGGCGGGAGTCGGACAGGGGCGTAGTACTGTCGAGACCGGGTAATGCCGGTGGAGGGAAGGCCCCTGACTTGTGGTGTGCTTTCGGCAAAGATGAGGTGGAGGCGATTGACGATGCGTCTAGCAACGCCCGAACGGATCCGGATTCTTCAAAGAAAGCTGTATTGCAAGGCGAAGGCGGAGCCTGCCTTCCGCTTCTATGCACTGTACGACAAGATCTACCGTGAAGACATCCTGCACCATGCCTGGTTGCGTGCCCGTGAGAATGGGGGTGCATCGGGTGTTGACGGGATGAGCTTTGCGCAGATCGAGGCGGGCGGTGTCGAGAACTGGCTGGCGGCATTGGGTAAGGACCTCGCTTCGAAGACGTATCGGCCGCAGGCTGTACGGCGGGTGATCATCCCCAAGCCGGGAGGCGGTGAACGCCCGCTCGGCATCCCGACGATACGGGACCGGGTTGTTCAGACCGCCGCCAAGCTTGTGCTCGAGCCGATCTTCGAAGCGGACCTGGAAAGGACTGCTTACGGCTATCGTCCCCAGCAGGGCGCCGCCGAGGCGATCCGGCAGGTGCACCAGCACTTGCTTGGAGGGTATACGGATGTGGTGGATGCGGATTTGTCGAAGTACTTCGATACGATCCCGCACCCTGAACTGATGAAGTCGGTATCTCGTCGTACCTGTGACCGGCATGTGCTGCATCTGATCCGGATGTGGCTCAAAGTGCCGGTCGAGGAACAAGGCGAGGATGGAACCCGGCGCAGGATGGGTGGCAAGCGCAACCGGCTCGGCACGCCGCAGGGTGGTGTCGTCAGCCCGTTGCTGGCCAACCTCTACATGAACCGGTTCCTGAAGCACTGGCGTCTTGCTGCTTGCGGCGAGGCGTTCAGGGCGCATGTCGTCAACTACGCCGACGACTTCGTCATCCTCAGCCGCGGCCACGCGGCAGAGGCGCTGGCGTGGACGAAGGCGGTGATGACAAGGCTCGGGCTGACGATCAACGAGGCGAAAACCTCGGTGAAGGAAGCTCGAACCGAGCGCTTCGACTTCCTCGGCTACACGTTCGGTCCGCATCGTCATAGCAAGGATGGCCGCCTTTATCTCGGCGCCAGTCCGTCCGCCAGGAGCCTGCAACGGTTGAAAGGCAAGGTGAGCGATCTGCTGGTGCCCGGCAACAAGGGATCATGGCCCGACGTGCGGGATCGACTGAACAGCCTTCTGGCTGGCTGGTCGGCCTACTTCGGCTATGGCTCGCTGTCGCTGACGTATCAGGCGGCCGATCATCATGTCGTTGACCGCGTGAGGCACTTCCTCGCCAAACGACACAAGGAGCAAAACAGCGGCACATCAGCGTTCTCGCGAAGCACCATCTTCGCCGAACTCGGTGTGCGCCAGCTCAGACGCGTGCATCCTGTGTCCCGTCGTGGGCCTTACAATGAAGCCACCCGGAAAGCCGGATGCGGGAAATCCGCACGTCCGGTTTGATGAGCGGGGAAGGGAAACGGGGCGTTGCCGAATGGCTCAAGCTACCGCGCCCTTCCTCGACTCTACCATCCATCTAACATAGTCGCTTGGTCGCTCGCTGCGGAAAGGACCGGCCGCATGGAGGGCGCCATGGACGATTTGACGAATGACAGGGCCCGGCTGCCGGGCAATTTTTTCGTGCCGGAGGCTGTCGCCGGCCTGATCTGGGCCTATCGCTTCCGGGAAGGCTACCCGCCCGAACCGCTGCAGCCCGGCGAGGTTACGGCGGCGCTCGCAGCCGAGGACGGCTGGCTCTGGCTGCATTTCAACCTGACCGATCGCCTGGCCCAGGAATGGATCGGCTCCTTCGAGCCGCTGCCGGAACAGGCGCGCAAGCCCTTCCTCGCTCTCGACGACACGCTGGGCCTGCATGCCGCCGATCATGTCGTCTATGGCGTCATCGCCGATTTTCACGGCGAACTCGGCGAGGAGACCAACCAGATCGGGCGCCTGCGCTTCGCCCTGACCGACAGGCTGGTGATCTCGGGCCGCCGGCGGCCGTTGCGATCGGTGGACGAAATCCGCCGGGCCCTGCAGGGCGGCCTGAACGTGCCGGTCGCGGGGGCGCTGATCGAAACCATCATCGACCGCTTCTGCGATGCCGTCGCCCGCCGCATCGCTGTCATGACCGATGAACTCGATGCCGCCGAGGACGACGTCGTCGACGACCGGGCGACGAACGAGCGCCTGCGGGTCGTCGAGGTCAGGCGGACGATGGTGCGCATCCATCGCCAGCTCTATTCGCTCGCCAATGTGATGCGCAAATGGGACGGCCGGCCGAACGAGACGGCGCCGCCGACCCTGCACATCGCGGCGGGGCGGCTGGCGGCGCGGCTGGAATCGCTCGACCACGACATCCAGACGGTCCAGGATCGGGCGCGGCTTCTGCAGGAAGAGGTCGCCGCCAGGCTGGCGGACGATACCAACCGGTCCCTCCGGGCGCTGTCGATCCTGACGGCGCTGCTGCTGCCGGGCAGCCTCGTGGCCAGCATCTTCGGCATGAACACCCACGATCTGCCGTTTCTCGATACCCCGAACGGCTTCTGGTATGCGGCGGTGGTCGGCGTGATCGCCACGGCGCTGTTCTACTGGATCCTCAAGAAGGTCGGCGCCGGCCTGCGCCTGTAGGACCGCCGGCCCCCGCTCGGCATGGCACCGGGGCCCGCTCCGACGGGACGCCGCCCCGGGTCGGCGCGCGCCTCAGCCGAAGGCGAGCTGGACCTTCATGCTGCGGCTCTTGTCCGATGCGAGGTCGAAGGCCCGCCGGGCGTCGTCGAGCGCGACGACATCCGTCAGCAGGGGGCGGACATCCACCAGCCGGTCGGCGATGAAGGACACGGCGGTGGCGAATTCCTCGTGGAAGCGGAAGGCGCCCCGCACTTCCACTTCCTTGGTGACGATCAGGGACATCGGCAGCGTCGCCTCCGCGCCCTGGCCGACCTGGACGATGAGGCCGCGCGGCCTCACGACCCGCAGGCCGGTGAGCAGGGTGGCGGCGCTGCCGGCGGCCTCGAACATCACGTCGAAGACGCCCTTGTCGCGTTCATAGGCCTCCAGGCCCTCCGGGGCCTCGGCGACGTTGACGGTACGGTCCACCCCGACCGTGCGGGCGATCGCGAGGGGCGCGTCGACGATGTCGGTGACGACGATTTCGAGCGCGCCGGCGCGCCGGGCGGCCGCGGCGATCAGCACGCCGATCGGCCCCGCGCCGGTCACCAGCACCCGTTTGCCGAGCAGCGATCCGGCCCGCGTGACGGCATGCAGGCAGACGGCCAGCGGCTCGGCGAAGGCGGCCTCGGTCAGGGAGACATGGTCCGGAACCGGCACGGCCTGGGCGGCATCGCAGGTCAGGCTTTCCCGGAAGCCGCCCTGGACATGGGGAAAGCGCATGGCGCTGCCGTAGAAGCGCATGTCGAGACAGTGGTTCTGCAGCCCCTCCCGGCAGAACCGGCACACGCCGCAGGCCCGGCTCGGATTGACGGCGACCTTCTGGCCGGGAACGAGGGAGGTCACCTGCGTGCCGACCGCCGTGACGGTGCCGGCGATCTCATGGCCGAGAATCATCGGCTCCTTCAGGCGAACGGTGCCGAAGCCGCCATGCCGATAATAATGCAGGTCCGAGCCGCAGATGCCGCCGGCACCGATCCGCACCTCGACGTCGTTCGGGCCGGGGTTGGAGGCCGCCACGTCCTCGACGCGCAGGTCGCCTGCCGCATGGATTACAACTGCCTTCATGGCCATCCGCTCCGTGTGATCGGGATTGCCCGCTGCCTCAGGCCGCTTCGGGCGATCGGCTTGGTTTGTCCGATAATGACGATCCGTGCAAGGAGGAGAGGGGGAGGCCGAGCCCCTCGTGCGGAACGGAGCGATCATTTATGAAATGGACGCAGAATTGATTTAAGCCAGGGGCCGGGCCGGCGTATGGGTCGTGCCCCAAGTTTCGCCCGCCTCATCCTCATCCCGTCAAAGCCGGATTTCGTCCTTGCCCAGAGCTGCCGTGGCCCGCTGGCGCCTCAGTGCCAATTTCATCCCGATTCTCGTGCTTTTCCTGGTCACGGGCGTCACGCTTTTCACGGGCGCGCTCTACGCGCGGGCGGGGGTGTTCACCTTCATCGCCGCCGGGTGGATCATATCGCTCTGCGTGCATGAGAGCGCCCATGCCCTCGCGGCCTATTGGGGCGGCGACAGGTCCGTCCTGGCGAAGGGCTATCTCAGCCTCGATCCGCTCGCCTATGCCGATCCGATGCTGAGCTTCGTCATGCCGATCCTGTTCCTCATCCTCGGCGGCATCGGCCTGCCCGGAGGCTCGGTCTACATCGACAGGGTGGTGCTGCGGAACCGGCATTGGGATGCGCTGGTGGCCGCGGCGGGGCCCCTCGCCAACCTGCTGGTCCTGCTGCTGCTGAGCATTCCCTTCCTGCTCGGCCTGCCCGAAACGACCGGCAATCCCACCTTCTGGTCCGCGCTCGCCTTCCTGGCGGCCCTGCAGGCCTCGGCCGCGGTGCTCAACCTGCTGCCGATCCCCGGCCTCGATGGCTTCGGCATCATCCGGCCTTATCTGCCCTATCATCTGCAGGCCCTGGCGCAGCGGGTGGCGCCGGCCCTCAACATCGTCTTCCTGCTGATGTTCCTGTCGCCCCGCTTCGGCGCCGTGATCTGGGGGGCGGTCTCCACCATCACGACGGCGCTCCACATCGATTTCGACTATGTGGCCGTCGGATACGCGCTGTTCCAGTTCTGGCGTTGACGCCGGCAAGGCTCGTTCATATCTGCCGGAAAGGGTGGAGGCCGCGCCGCGTTCGGGGGCGCATGCGCCTCGCCGCGGCGGGTCCGGGCGCCCCGCAGCGCGCCCTTGCCCGGCAGCGCAGCCTCCGCTACACCCCGCCCATCCTCGAACCTGAAAGCAGCAGCAGGCAGCAATGGCCGCTTATCAATTCATCTATCACATGCAGGGTCTGAACAAGACCTATCCGGGCGGCAAGAAGGTCCTCGACAACGTCAATCTGTCCTTCTACCCGGATGCGAAGATCGGCGTGCTCGGCGTCAACGGTTCGGGCAAGTCGACGCTGTTGCGCATCATGGCCGGTATCGACAAGGACTTCACCGGCGACGGCTGGGTGGCCGAAGGCGCGCGCGTCGGCTACCTGCCGCAGGAGCCGCGGCTCGATCCGGACAAGACGGTGCGTGAGAACGTCATGGAGGGCGTCGCCGCCAAGAAGGCGATCCTCGACCGCTACAACGAACTGGCGATGAACTATTCGGACGAGACGGCCGACGAGATGGGCCGCCTGCAGGACGAGATCGACACCAAGAATCTCTGGGATCTCGACAGCCAGGTCGACCAGGCGATGGATGCGCTGCGCTGCCCGCCCGATGACGCCGACGTCACCTCGCTCTCGGGCGGCGAGCGGCGCCGCGTGGCGCTGTGCCGCCTCCTGCTGGAGCAGCCGGAGCTGCTGCTGCTGGACGAGCCGACCAATCACCTGGACGCCGAAACGGTGGCGTGGCTCGAAGGCCATCTGCGCTCCTATCCGGGCGCGATCCTGATCGTCACCCATGACCGCTACTTCCTCGACAATGTCACCGGCTGGATCCTCGAGCTCGACCGCGGCCGGGGCATTCCCTATGAGGGCAATTATTCGAGCTGGCTGGCGCAGAAGCAGAAGCGCCTCGCCCAGGAATCGAGCGAGGAGGAAAGCCGCCAGAAGCAACTCGCCGCCGAGCAGGAATGGATCTCGGCGAGCCCCAAGGCGCGGCAGGCCAAATCGAAGGCCCGCATCAACGCCTATGAGGATCTGCTCGCCAAGGCCAATGAGAAGGGCCCCGCCACCGCGCAGATCATGATCCAGACCGGGCCGCGCCTCGGCGGCAAGGTCATAGAGGTCGAGGGCGTCTCGAAGGCCTTCGGCGACCGGCTGCTGATCGACAATCTTTCGTTCAGCCTGCCTCCTGGCGGCATCGTCGGGGTGATCGGCCCCAACGGCGCCGGCAAGACCACGCTGTTCCGCATGCTGCTCGGCCTTGAAAAGCCCGACAGCGGCGCGATCGTGTTCGGCGATACCGTGCAGCCGGGCTATGTCGACCAGTCGCGCGACGCGCTCGATCCCAACAAGACGGTGTGGCAGGAAATTTCCGGCGGCAACGACATCCTCTATCTCGGCAGGCGCGAGGTGAACTCCCGAGGCTACACCTCCGCCTTCAACTTCAAGGGCGGCGATCAGCAGAAGAAGGTGGGCGTGCTCTCGGGCGGCGAACGCAACCGCGTTCAGCTTGCCAAGATGCTGAAGGAGGGCTCCAACGTCCTCTTCCTCGACGAGCCGACCAACGACCTCGACGTGGAGACCCTGCGCGCGCTGGAGGAGGCCCTGGAAAATTATGCCGGCTGCGCCGTCATCATCTCCCATGACCGCTTCTTCCTCGACCGACTCGCCACCCACATCCTCGCCTTCGAGGGCGACAGCCACGTCGAATGGTTCGAGGGCAATTTCGAAGCCTATGAGGAGGACAAGAAGCGTCGCCTCGGCATCGATTCGACCATTCCGAAGCGGATCCAGTACAAGAAGTTCTCGCGCTGATTCCCGGGAGCGCGGACATCCGCGAGCGCTAACCTGCGTCCGCGATGGGAGGGTCGATCACCGATCGACCTCTTCCTTTCCCACAAGCTCGGTGTTTCCAGGAAGGGTGATCTGGTGATCGCCCCTGCATGGTCGCACCCTTCCGGGCAAAGTTGGCGCATATGGACATCCGGTCCGCCGCCGGGCCGGTCCGGAGACGGGCACAGCTGTTCACGCAGCCCAGCGCTGCCTCTGCGCATCCTGGCCGATCAGGGCCAGGCCGTACGCGATCGATTCGAACTGGTCGGTGGAGACGAGGCGCTCCTCGCCGAAGCGTTCGGCGAAGAGGCGGCGGATGGCCGGCACGAAGGACGTGCCGCCGGTGAGGAACACCCGTTCGATCTCGCGGGCCGGCGTCGCCGAGCGGGCGAGCACCTCGTCCACCGCCGTCTCGATCTTCGCGACATCGGGGGCGATCCAGCGCTCGAAATCCTTGCGCTTGATGGTGGCGCGGATGTCGATGTCGCCGCCGGTGAATTCGAAGGCGGCCTCGTCCTGGCTGGATAGCGCGATCTTGGCCTTGGACACCGCGCTGTAGAGCGCGAATCCCATGTCGAATTCGATGATCTCGATGAATTTCTCGAGCTTTTCCGGTTCGATCGCCGTCCGCGCCAGATCCCGAAGCCCCTTGAGATCGCCGTTCGACTTCATCATCGCGAGCTGATGCCAGCGGGCGAGGTTGGCGTAATAATGGTTGGGGATCGCCAGTTCCTTGTCGAAGGAACGGAAGCGCGAGCCCTTGCCGAGGCGGGGCGAGACGATGCGGTCGACGATCGAGTAGTCGAACGCGTCGCCGGCGATGCCGACGCCGGCATGGCCGAGCGGCTCGGCGCGGAGCCGGCCGGCGGCCTGCTCGAAGCGCATGACGGAGAAGTCGCTCGTGCCCCCGCCGAAGTCGGCGACGAGGACGGTGGCGTCGCGCTTCAGGTTGCGGGCGTAGAAGAAGGCGGCGCCGACCGGCTCGTAGACATAGGTCGGCTCCCTCACGCCCAGTCGTTCGAAGGCGCTTCGGTAACGCTGCATGGCCAGGGCATCGTCCGGCTGGCGCCCGGCGAACGTCACCGGGCGGCCGATGACGATGTTGGAGGAGGAAAGGTCGAGCCTGGCATCCGCATGCCGGACCAGGGTCCGCAGGAAGGCGGCGAGCAGGTCCTCGAACTGGTAGCGCTCGCGGAAGATGCGCGTCTCGTGGAAGGTCGCGCTGGCGGCGAAGGTCTTGAACGACTGGATGAAGCGCAGCGCCGTGCTGCCGTCGAGGAACTGGTCGATCGCCCAGGGGCCGCCCTCGACCCGGGTGGCCAGGCCGCCCTTCTCCCGGTCTTCCCAGAAGCACAGGGCGGTGATGAAGCCCTTGGATATCGTGCCGTCGTGATCGAACGCCAGCGCCTCCGCCTGGCCGTCCCCGTGGGCGAAGGCGACCACGGTATTGCTGGTGCCGAAATCGATGCCGATCGAGACCGGCTGAGCGTTTGAGGGCGCAGGGGCGTAGTCCGGCGGCATGGTGGTTCCTCGGGCGGAGAAGGGCCGGCGGGCTTAGCCCAGATGAGGGGCGAACGCCAGCCTCCTGACGTGCCGGCATCGCTTCGGCGGCGGGAGGCCGCGATGCCTCGGCGCCTTCGTCTCCGGCAAGGGGCCGTCCGATCCGGCCCGCCGACGGTGCCGACGGCGGATGTTGAAGAGAGACGCGAAATATCGTTTCGTCATCGATATGGGGACGTTGCCTGCGACCGCCTGAGTCGGGCGGCCGCGCAAGATCCTTGCCTTGCGTCGCCTCGCGGCGGGAGGAGAGGACGATTTGATGGAGGAAGCGATGGAGTTTGCCGGCGAGCGCATCGTCGTGACGGGCGCGACCAAGGGAATCGGACGGGCGACCGCCCTTCTTCTGGCCAAGCGGGGGGCGAATGTCGTCGCGGTCGGCCGCGACCGCAACGATCTGGAGAGCCTCGCGGAGGAGATCGGCGCCGAGACTCATGCCGTGGATTTCACCGATCCGGCCGCCGTCCGCATCGTGGCGCAGGCGATCCAGCCGATCGACCGTCTCGTCAACAATGCGGGCACGACCACCCTGCAGTCCTTTGTCGAGACCACGGTCGAGGCGTTCCAGGACCTGATGGCCGTCAACGTCATCGCGGCGATGATCTTCGGGCAGGAGACGGCGAAGAGCCTGATCGCCCGTGGCCGGAAGGGGGCGATCGTCAACGTGTCCAGCATCTCCTCCAGCCTCGGCTTCGCCGATCACGCTTCCTATTGCGCCAGCAAGGGGGCATTGGATTCGCTCACCACGGTGATGGCGAACGAACTCGGCCGCCAGGGCATCCGGGTCAATGCGGTCAATCCCACCGTCGTGCTGACGCCGATGGCCCTGAAGGCGTGGAGCGATCCGGCGAAGGCCGGCCCCATGCTGCAGCGCATTCCGCTCGGCCGCTTCGTCCAGCCGGAGGAGGTCGCCGAGGCGATTGCCTATCTTCTCGGCGACGGCGCCGCCATGGTGAACGGCGCGACGCTGCCGGTCGATGGCGGTTTCCTGATCAATTGACGCGGCAGGCGCGGGGATGCCGCCCTGCGTCTCTTTCATGGTACATGTACTGTTGCCAAGAGCGGGCGGGGACGCCCATAGGGCGCCAAGACAAGGCGATTTTGGCCCATAACGGTCCAGGATTTGTCATTGCAGGGCTCGTCCCGGCAATCCAGCGGGCCGCAAGCCGCCATGCCGCACGAAGTCTGGATAGCCGGGACAAGCGCGGGTATGACAAAACAGCGCCTCCTCCTCTTATCTCAGCGCCTATGGGCGGGGACGCCCGCGCTCTCAGGAAATGCCCCATGTCCGACTGGAACCCCACCCTCTATCTGCGTTTCGAGGACGAACGCACGCGCCCCGCACTCGAGCTTCTCGGCCGCGTGCCGCTCGACACCGTCACCCGCGCCGTCGATCTCGGCTGCGGCCCGGGCAACTCGACCGAACTCCTCGCCCGGCGCTGGCCGGATGCTGATGTTCTCGGCGTCGACACCTCCGACGCCATGCTGGCGGAAGCCGGCAAGCGCCTTCCCGGCGCTCGATTCGAGAAGGGCGACGCCGCGAGCTGGCAGGCCGCCGCCGCCCCGGATCTCATCTTCGCCAATGCCGTGATGCAATGGGTGCCGGGCCATGCTGCCTTGCTGCCGCGTCTCCTCGGCCAGACCGCACCCGGCGGCGTTCTCGCCATTCAGGTACCCGACAATCTCGACGAGGCTTCGCACCGCCTGATGCGAGAGACGGCGGGGGAGGGGCCGTGGGCCGCCAAGCTCGGCGACGCTGCGGCCCTGCGCGACCGCATTCCGCCGGCGGGAGCGTATTACGACCAGCTTGCCGGCCATGCCACGCTGATCGATATCTGGCGGACCACCTATTACCACGTGCTCGACGATGCCGCCGCGATCGTCTCCTGGGTGCGCGCGACCGGGCTCCGGCCCTTCCTCGATCCGCTCGACGAGGCAGAGAAGGCCGGGTTCATCACCGATTATACCGCCCGGATCGCAAAGGCCTATCCAGCGCGGGCGGACGGCAAGGTGCTGCTCGCCTTTCCGCGTCTGTTCATCGTGGCGAAGCGGTAGGGCGACGAGCGAAAACACCATCCAAGGAGGATCGAGCCATGAAGAACGTCCTGTGTTTCGGCGATTCCAACACCTATGGCACGCCGCCGGCGACCGGTCCGGACGATGCGCGGCGGTATGACGGGAGGACACGCTGGCCGGGCGTGATGCGCAAGATCCTCGGCCATTCCTGGCATGTCATCGAGGAAGGCCTGCCAGGCCGCACCACCATCCGGGACGACCTCATCGAGGGCGATTTCAAGAACGGGCGCCGCTACCTCGCCGCCTGCCTCGAAAGCCACCGTCCGCTCGACGTCATCGTCCTCAATCTCGGCACCAACGACCTCAAGGCCCGCTTCGGCTCGCCGCCGGAGGATGTCGCGGCCGGCGTCGACATCCTTGCGGGCATCATCGCGGCGACGCCCAATCTGGGAAATCCGCCTGCCAGGCTGCTGATCGTCTGTCCGCCGCCGATCCTGCTCGCCGGCTTCCTGGGGGTGATGTTCGCCGGGGGCGTCGAGAAGTCCAAGGCGCTGCCGCCGCTCTATGAGGCGGTGGCGCGCCGGCACGGTGCCGAGTTCCTCGACGCGGGCACGCTGGTGTCCGTGAGCCCGGTCGACGGCATCCATTACGACAAGGCCGCGCATCGCATTCTCGGCGAGGCGATCGCCGGCAAGGTGCAGGAGATGGTGCCCTGACCGGCACGGAAACGCGATGGGTGCAGAAAGGGACGGCCTTCGCAAAAGACAGGTGACAAACCTTTCTTTCCCACCTATATGCACGCCATGATCCTTGCAACCGCCCCCTATTTTTATTGGTACTTTGGCTTTCGCAGGCCGCTGGCGGAAGTAGGGGTGCGCTCGATCTGAAGATTGAAGCAAATCAAGTCCCGAACAACCGCCAGCCCATCTGGCGGTTTTTTTGTGCCGCCAGCGGGACCCCAGTCCATCCAGGGAAACCAGCCATGTTGAGCACCACCGACGACCTTCGTATCCGTGAAATCAAGGCCTTGAGCACGCCCGCCGAGGTGATGCGCGAATATCCGCGCACGATCGAGGCGACCCGCACCGTTTCCGCCTCGCGGGCCGGCGTCCATGCGATCCTCAAGGGCGCGGACGACCGCCTTGTCGTGGTGGTCGGCCCCTGCTCGATCCACGACCCCGTGGCGGCCATGGACTATGCCGGACGCCTCGCCGACTTGCGTCGCCGCCTCTCGCCCTCGCTCGAGATCATCATGCGGGTCTATTTCGAGAAACCCCGTACCACCGTGGGCTGGAAGGGGCTGATCAACGATCCCGACCTCGACGGCAGCTTCCAGATCGACAAGGGCCTGCGGATCGGCCGCCACCTCCTGCTCGACATCAACAATCTCGGCCTGCCCGCCGCCTGCGAATTCCTGGACATGACGACGCCCCAATATATCGCCGACCTCGTGGCCTGGGCGGCGATCGGGGCGCGCACCACCGAGAGCCAGATCCATCGCGAGCTCGCCTCGGGCCTGAGCTGTCCGGTCGGCTTCAAGAACGGCACGGACGGCAATGTCCGCATCGCCGTCGACGCCGTGCGCTCGGCCTCCCAGCCGCATCACTTCATGGCGGTGACGAAGGACGGCCTGTCGGCGATCGCCTCGACCACGGGCAACGAGGACTGCCACATCATCCTGCGCGGCGGCAAGGCGCCGAACTACGATGCGGCGAGTGTCGATGCAGCCTGTGCCGAGGTCGCCAAGTCCGGCCTGTCCCCGGTGGTGATGATCGATGCCAGCCACGCCAACAGTTCCAAGAAGCCCGAGAACCAGCCGCTGGTGATGGACGACATCGGCGGCCAGGTCGCGGCGGGCGACAACCGCATCATCGGCGTGATGATCGAGAGCAACCTGGTGGCCGGCCGCCAGGACCAGGTGCCGGGCCAGCCGCTGGTCTATGGCCAGAGCATCACGGATGGCTGCATCGGCTGGGACGCCACGGTCGAGGTGCTGGAGCGCCTGGCCGCCGCCGTCGAACAGCGGCGCGTCGCCAACCGCAGCGCGGCGAGGCTCGGCGCCTGAGCCTGAAGCGGCTCAAGCCGGCGTCCCAAGCGCAGGACGCCGGCCGTCAACGGCCTGATTCGGCCTTGCAATCCGCCACGAGCCGTGGATTGCTCGGCGCTCGCTCCGGAGCAGCAGCATGGCCCTCGATCACTGGCTCGCCTTCGTCGCCGCCTCGGCGGTGCTCCTCGCCATTCCCGGGCCTACCGTCCTGCTGGTGATTTCCTATGCGCTCGGCCACGGCCGGCGCTCGGCAGGCGCCACGGTCGCAGGCGTGGCACTCGGCGATTTCACGGCGATGACGGCCTCGATGCTCGGTCTCGGCGCCCTGCTCGCCACATCGGCGGCGATCTTCACGGCGCTCAAATGGATCGGCGCCGCCTATCTGATCTATCTCGGCGTCAAGCTGTGGCGCGCGCCGGTCTCGGGTGCTTCCGGTGCGCCGGCGGCCGGGAAGGCGAGCCGGGCCGGCCGGATCTTCCTGCATGCCTATGTGGTGACGGCGCTCAATCCCAAGAGCATCCTCTTCTTCGTGGCGTTCCTGCCGCAATTCCTCGATGCCGGCCGGCCATTGGCGATGCAAATGGCGATCTTCGAGGCGACCTTCCTCGTTCTCGCCACGCTGAATGCCGGCCTCTACGCCGCGATGGCCTCGATGGCGCGCACGACGATCCGCAGGCCCACCGTGCAGCGGGCCGTCAATCGTACCGGCGGCGCGCTGATGATCGGCGCCGGGGTGCTGGCGGCGGGCTGGAAGAGGGCGGCATGACCGCGTCCGACCAGCCCCAGCCGGCGGGAGACATCGCCGTCACGCCGGTGATCAAGCGCAAGGGCAGGGTGGCCGCGGTCGCCGCCGCGTCCGGCATGGCGATCGGGGCGCAAGCGGTGCCGGCGCTCGAAGTGACGCATGAAGGCATTCCGGGCGACCGCCATGCCGGCTTCCTCCGGCCCGCCGACGTGCGCGTGCCCTGGTTCCAGCGAGGCGAGCCGATCCACAACGAGCGCCAGGTCTCGATCGTCTCGGTCGAGGAGCTCGCCGTCATCGCCGCCAATCTCGGCATCGACCATGTCGAACCGGAATGGCTCGGGGCCAACCTCGCCGTGGAAGGCCTGCCCCGCTTCTCCTTCATCCCGCGCGGCACCCGCCTGTTCTTTCCCTCCGGCGCGGTGCTGGCGGTGACCGACCAGAACGCGCCGTGCCGGATCGCGGGGGCCGAGGTCGCGAGGCATTGCGGCGGCAAGGACGGGCTGGCCCTGCGTTTCTCCGCCGCCGCCAAGCGCCTGCGCGGCGTCGTCGCCCATGTGGACCGTCCCGGCGCGATTCGCGTCGGCGAGGCGTTCCACATCCGCGTGCCCGAGCAATGGGTGTGGTGCGGATAGATCGGCGCGGCGAGCCATTCGCGCCCCCGCTTTTCCTTGATCCGAAGCCGGGCCGGCTGCCCGTGAGAAGCCCGGTCAGCACGGGAAGCGGGTGCTTGGCCTATGCCGGGTGCCGATGAGCGGATGCCGCCGTGCCCGTGAGGTCGCCCCTGCGCATCATGTCGTCGCTTGCACAACAAAATTCTTGCCTCTCCCCGAGAATGATATAAAGATATCTTTATGTGATTTTTGGGCACGCGGATGGCGACTCTCGCTCCTTTCGATACGGTCCTGACGGCGCTCAAGGCGGCGGGCGAGCCCACGCGCCTGCGCCTTCTGGCCATTCTCGCCGAAGGCGAGCTGAACGTGACGGATCTGACGGAGATCCTCGGGCAGTCGCAGCCGCGCATCTCGCGCCACCTCAAGCTGCTGGTCGAGGCGGGGCTGGTGGAGCGGATCCGGGAAGGGGCCTGGGCCTTCTTCAAGCTCGCCGAAACCACGCAGAAATCGGAAATCTTCATGCAGATCCTTACCGGCCTCGACCGCAGCGATCGCGTCTTGGCGCGTGACCGGTCGCGCCTCGTCGAAGTGCGGCGCTCGCGGGCCGCGATCGCCGCGGATTATTTCCGCGCCCATGCCGAGGATTGGGACCGTATCCGCGCGCTGCATGCCTCGGATGAGGCGGTGGAAGCCGCGTTGCGGGACGAGATCGGCACTCGGCCGGTGCAGGCGCTGCTCGACATCGGCACCGGTACCGGGCGCATGCTCGAACTGTTCGCGCCGCTCGCCGTCCGTGCCGTCGGTGTCGATGCGAGCGCGGAAATGCTGGCGGTCGCCCGCGCCAATCTCGAGCGCAGCGGCGTCCGCAATGCGGTGGTGCGCCAGGGCGACCTTTTCGCCCTGCCGGTGGAGGCCGGGGCCTACGACCTCGTCATCATCCACCAGGTGCTGCATTATCTCGACGACGGTGCGAGGGCCTTGCGCGAGGTGGCGCGGGCGCTGCGCCCCGGCGGGCGACTGGTGATCGTCGATTTCGCGCCGCACGAACTCGAATTCCTGCGCGAGGACTTCGCCCATCGCCGCCTCGGCTTCGCCCGGGAGACGATCGAGCACTGGTTCGAGGCGGCGCATCTCGAGCCGGCGGGATGGCGAATGGTCGAGGCGGCGGAGAAGCCTTCGGGCATTCCCGCCCGACTCACCGTTTCGATCTGGACGGGGCGCGATCCGCGCCGGGTTTCGGACAGGATCTCGATTGGCCGGGAGGTGGCGTGATGGCCGGGCATGCATTGCCTTCGCGCGGTGGCATCCGCGTTTCCTTTGAATTCTTTCCCCCCAAGAACGACGAGGCGGAGGCGGCCTTGTGGGAGGCGGTCGAACGTCTCGCTCCGCTCGATCCGCTCTTCGCTTCGGTGACCTATGGGGCCGGCGGTTCGACGCGCGAGCGCACCCACGACACCGTGGCCCGCATGGTACGCGAGACGGCGATCCATCCGGCCGCGCACTTGACCTGCGTCGGTGCGACGCGGGACGAGGTCGATGCCGTGATCCGCTCCTATGCCGAGGTCGGCGTGCGCCATATCGTGGCGCTGCGCGGCGATCCGCCAGCGGGCGTCGGTGCCCGCTATGAACCGCATCCGGGCGGATACGCCCATTCGGCCGACCTGGTCGCGGGCATCAAGGCCCTCGGCGACTTCGAGGTCTCGGTCTCCGCCTATCCGGAAAAGCACCCGGAGAGCCCCTCGCTCGCCTTCGACATCGACATCCTCAAGGCCAAGGTCGATGCTGGCGCGACGCGGGCCATCACCCAGTTCTTCTTCGACAACGAGCATTATCTGCGCTTCATCGACCGCGTGCGCGAGGCGGGTATCGACATTCCGATCGTGCCCGGCATCGTGCCGGTGCAGAATTTCAGGCAGGTGAAGAGCTTCGCCGAACGCTGCGGCACCAGCGTGCCCAAGCGGCTCGCCGATCGTTTCGAAGGCCTGGACGACGACGTCGCCACCCGCAAGCTGGTGGCAGCCGCTGTGGCGGCCGAGCAGGTCTTCGACCTCGTCGACCGCGGCGTCAGCGATTTCCACTTCTACACGATGAACAAGGCGGACCTCGTCTACGCGATCTGCCACCTGCTGGGCCTGAGGCCGCGCGTCGAACGCGCGGCGGCATAGAGCGGGGCTCCCGGGTGCGCGGACGTCCCGTCCGCTCTTCCGACCCGCGAACGCAGCGTTTCCAAGAGCGGACGGGACGTCCGCGCACCCGGGGATCGGTCTCCCGTCATCCGATCGCGATTCGGGGGGTCTGCGCATCGGCATAGCCGATCCGCACATCCGCGCCGCACTGATGCGCCAGTAGGCCGGCCAGCTCCCCTACGGCGGCTTCGAGGTCGCCCCAGCCATTGGCCTGCACGGTGATCAGCGCGCGCCTGGTCTCCGTCGTGATAGCCGAGCGCATGTCCTGCCGCCAGTTCCAGCGCCGGCACAGGACGTGGCGCGTATCGGCGAGCACGACCTCGCCGTCCTTGGGCGGATCGTTCGGATCCTCGCCCGCCTCCGCGCCCATGTCGAGGAAGGTGTCGCCCGGCCGCGAAAAGCGGAAGGCAACCGGGGGCGCGATCCTGTCGAGGTCGTCGGCGCCGACGCAGAAGCCGTGCGCCAGCGAGACGGCGTTGTAGATGTCGACGAAGCTGTTGATCCGCGGCAGGCCGTCGCCGGCGATCACCCGCTTGAGCAGCCGTTCCACCGAGGATCGATAGCTCGTCTTCTTGATGCCGAAGCCCTTATAGGCGCTTCGCCAGGCCGCGACGCCGGGAATGGCGGACAGTTCGATACCGGCATGACGGGCGCGGCTGGCCGCTTCCATGGCGTGGATGGCGCCGTCGAGTTCTTCGGATCGGTCCTGGCCGATGCTCAGCCTCTCGGCCACGAGCACCGCGACGCGAAAATCGGGAAAGCGCTGCGTCAGTTCGGCGATCGAGAGTTCCATGTCGCTCAGTCGATGAGGTTGTCGAGGCCGCGCACGAGGCCGGTGATGCCCATGACGCGGCGGATGGCGAGAAGCGTGCCGGCGACGTAGGGTGCGGCGGACGAGCCCGCATCGTGCCGGATGGTCAGCCTTTCGTCGGGAAGTCCGAACAGCGCCTCGCAGGAGAGGACGTAGGAGGGCAGCCGCAAGGCGTGCACCTGCACGCCCGGCGCCTCGCCGACCGCCGCGCCCCGCGTGCCGGGAACGCCCGTGACCTCGCCGGCCGGCCTCGCCGTCGACGTGCCGCGGATGCCGGCGAGGGCTTCCGCGAGCTCGCGCGCCGTGCCCGAAGGCGCGTCCGGCTTCCTGGCGCCGGCATAATCGATGATTTCGACATCGGGCACGTAGCGGGCGGCCATGAGGGCGAAGCGCTTGAGCAGGGTGGCGGTGATCGAGAAATTGCCGGCCGCGACGACGCCGAGCCCCTGCGCCGCCGCCGCCGCTTCGATCTCGGCATAGTCGGCCGCGCCGAGGCCCGAGGTGCCCACGACGACGCGCCGTCCGGCCGCCACGGCGGCGAGCACATGCGCTTTCACCGCATCGGGCTTGGTGTAATCGACCACCACGTCCGAGGGCGCCTCCAGGGCTTCGGCGAGACTGGAGGCGATGGTCACGCCGACCGGCGCGATGCCCACCGCCGCGCCGGCATCCTGGCCTGCCGCCCGGCGCGAGACCGCGCCGGCGAGGACGAGGCCGTCCGCCGCCGCGATGGCGGGAACCAGCGCCTTGCCCACCCAGCCGGTCGAGCCGGCAACCACCACACGGATCATGATCTCATCCCTACCTTGCGACTCCCCAACGAACTGATAAAATGAATCGGCACATCGCTTCAAGCTTTTGCGTTCTTTGCGCTTTTCGGGCGCTGCCTCCACGGTGGCGCCGTCGATCCTCCGGCGCCTCACCTGGCTTCGACCCGTGACCTCACCCGACAGTCCCGTTGCCCGCCGGTTCCTCGCCTCGCCCAATCACGGCGAGCGCCTCGATATCGCGGGACCGCATCTGCTGATCCTGCATTATACCGGCATGCGCGACAGCGATGCCGCGCTCGCGAGGCTGGCGGATCCCGCCGCCGAGGTCTCGTGCCATTATTTCGTCTCCGAAGCCGGGGAGGTGGTGCAGATGGTGCCGGAGAGCCGGCGCGCCTGGCATGCCGGGAAGGCCGTCTGGGAAGGGGCCGACGACGTCAACTCCCGTTCCCTCGGCATCGAGATCGCCAATCCCGGCCATGACTGGGGCTACCCGGATTTTCCGCCGGCGCAGATGGCTGCCGTCGGAGCGCTCTGCATCGATATCGTCGCGCGTCACGGCATCGCCCCGCAGCACGTGCTCGGCCATTCCGACGTGGCCCCGCTTCGCAAGGCCGATCCCGGCGAGAAGTTCGACTGGGCTGGCCTCGCCGCCAGGGGAGTGGGCCTGTTCGTTCCGCCGTCTCCGATCACCGGCGGCCGGTTCTTTTCGCCCGGCGAAGCCGGCCAGCCCATCGAGGCGCTGCAGGCGATGTTCTCGCTCTACGGCTACGGCATCGGCCTGACCGGTGTCTACGACGCGCTGACGGAAGCCGTGGTGCGGGCCTTCCAGCGCCATTTCCGGCCGGCGCTCGTCGACGGCATCTGCGACATGTCGACCATCGGGACGTTGCGGGCGCTGATCATCGCGCGGGACGATCTCTCCGGCGCCGCCATGTGATATTTCGCACAGCACGCCGGAGCGCCCGCTGGCAGATATCGGTGCGAATGGTCTTCCATTCCTCCAGGACATCACTGGCCGGCGCACTGCGCCGGCCTTTTTCTTTGTTGACGCTGAGGGCGTATCAGGTCAGACAGAGCCGTCAGCTGGCTGGGCGGCCGCTGTTCCAAGGCCAAGGCCCGCGGTTCGCCACGGCTCTTCGCTCTCGGAATGGAGGAAAGTCCGGGCTCCACGGAAATAGGGTGCCGGATAACGTCCGGCGGGGGCGACCTTAGGGAAAGCGCCACAGAAAGCAAACCGCCCCGGCATGCCGGGGTAAGGGTGAAAGGGTGCGGTAAGAGCGCACCGCGCTGGCGGTAACGTCAGCGGCACGGCAAGCCCCACCCGGAGCAAGACCGAATAGGGACGACCGCGACGATCTTCGGATGCGTCGAAGCGTATCTCCGCGCTGTCGTCCGGGTTGGTTGCGTTGAGGCCGCCGGTGACGGCGGTCCCAGATGAATGGCCGCCACGTCCGCAGCGATGCGGGCCCCACAGAACCCGGCTTACAGGCCAGCTGGCACTTCCTCATTCGACCGGGCCGCTTCTTGTCCGAGTCGCTTCTTGTCTTTGTCGCGAATCATCGCCAGATTGCGGCCGATCTCGAACAGGGTTAGCCAGCATGAGTATCGTCGGTACCATCCTCATCGGCTTCATCGCCGGCCTGATCGCGCGTTTTCTGTCGCCAGGTCCCAACAATCCCAGCGGTTTCATCCTGACGACGATTCTGGGCATCGTGGGCGCCGCCCTCGCGACCTGGCTCGGCCAGCAGGTCGGGTGGTATCACCTCGGCGAGCGTGCCGGTTTCCTGGGCGCCGTCGTGGGTGCGATCATCGTGCTCCTGATCTGGCGGATGTTCACGCGCGACACGATATAGGCGCAGCCCATCCTGCGCGCTTGCGGCTGGCGGGAGCGTCGGGAGTTCCCTGTACGCCAAGGGCTCACCGCCCGGCATGATTATCGAGGATCAGGACATCGATATTGCGGTCCGGCGTGTAACGGGTCCGCGTCAGCTCGAAGCGGGTGCCGTCGATACGCTTGATGCCCTCGCCGCAAAAAGAGACCAGGTTGTCCGGAAAGGCCTTGTCGACGACGAGACGGAAACGGCCGATCTGTTGCCCGCGCGCGATGGCATAGCCGAAATAGAGCTGCCTGGCCTGGGACGGGGGCGCCGTCGTGCCACCTTGCAGGCCGGCGGCGACCCGCTTCGTCAGCAGGTCCGCCGCTTTCAGGAAGCCGGGATTGGTGCAGTATTTCTTCTGATACTGGGCGAGGGACTCGCCGGTCAGGCTGCCCTTGCCGAAGAAGATGCCGGGCGTGAAGCCGACGCTCGGCGTATAGCTCTGCTCGACGACGACTTCCTTCCCGGCCGGAAACGCCTGCTGCCAGTGAAAGCGCGAGCGCAGGGTCCATCGGGCCGATACCTCGCCGCCTTCGGCGCCGGCATAGCCCGGATCCGTCAGCCGCCGCCGGTCGTCGGCTCCGAGCCGCCGGAGGGCGGCTTTCGTGGCCTCGCCGACCGGCAGCAGGGGAACGGCGAGCTGGCCGAGGAGATCGGTTATCGGGGTCTGCACGCCGCCGCCCGATGCGAAGACCGCCTGCTGCTCCAGGGACGGCTCGACGGGCTGGCCGTCGACCTTCGTCCGGAGGCCGAGGAAATTCGGCGAGGCCGGATCGGGAATGTTCACCGCCATGCCTTCCTCGCCTGTGACGTCGGGCATGGGAAAGGCGATCGTGACGACGAGGTCGTGGTCCGCAGGATTGAAGAAGCGGTAGGAAACCCGCACCTGGCTGGCCGAGAGGTAGAGGTCCTCGGAGCGCAGCTCGACCTGATCGGCTCCCTCGATCACCAGGCCGCCCGCATCGATATTGCCGACCGGTTCCTCGGCGAAGGCGGCGCCGACGGGGGGAAGAACGAGGACGAGCGCCGCGCTGCAAAGAAGCAACCGAGCGGAAATGGGCATCTTGGAACGTGCTCCTCGCCTGTTGATCCGGTCAGCCCCCGCCTGTCGGCACGGCGGTCCGTCGAACCGGCAGTTCCCGTCCGCGGCAGGGCGGACGCAAACCGTTCGATTCTTGTCCGGGCAATGTCAGCTATGGACGAATTCGTCGGTCTTTACCACGCGGCGAAACCGCTTTCGACCGGGGGAGCCCTGGGCTCGGCACATGAGGTCGCTCTTGCCGTTAGGGAATTTTTGCCGGCCGGGGAGCGGATGCGAACCGTTCGTTAACCGTCGTGCCCGTTAATGAACGGGAGTATCGGGGTCCGTCTTCGGCAGGGTTGGAGCCGGATGAAATCGGCTTGGCCCGGCGAAATGGTCATCCGGTTTCATTCGGCGATTCCTGCCTTCGTGGCGGCGATTGGAGGGCGGATGAAGGTGCAGATCGCGGCGGGTCGAAAGGCTTGCATTCCGAATACCCTGCCTCCGCATCGAGAATGCACCTGTCCGCCCGGCGCTGAGCGCTGACGACGGAACGTCCGCCCGGGCCATGCCTGCCTTTGATTTCGCCTGTTCGAGAACCCGATGTCCGCCATTCCCACCTCTTCCAACGACGTGCCTGCGCATGTGCCGGTGATGCTCGCCGAGGTGCTTGCGGCCCTGGCGCCGGCCGCCGGGGAGGGCTTCATCGACGGGACCTTCGGGGCCGGCGGCTATACGCGCGCGATTCTCGCCGCCGCGCCGGACACCCGTGTCGTGGCGATCGACCGCGACCGCCGGGCCGTGACCGACGGCATGGCTCTCGTCTCGGAGATGAAGGGGCGCCTCACCCTGGTCGAGGACCGCTTCTCCAATCTCGAAGGCGTGGCGCCCATGCTGGGCGAAGGAGGGGTGGACGGCATCGTGCTCGATATCGGCGTTTCCTCGATGCAGCTCGACCAGGCCGAGCGCGGCTTCTCCTTCCGCAGGGACGGGCCGCTCGACATGCGCATGTCGAACACGGGCGCGAGTGCCGCCGACCTGATCGCGACGCTGCCCCAGGAGGCCTTGGCCCGCATCTTCCAGGTGCTGGGGGAGGAACGCCGGGCCGGCGCGCTCGCCCGCGCCATCGTGACCGACCGCGCCGCCACGCCGTTCCTGCGCACCAGCCAGCTCGCCGAACTCTGCGCGCGGGTGATCCGCAGCCGGCCGGGCGAGATCCATCCGGCGACGCGTGCCTTCCAGGCCCTGCGCATCGCCGTCAACGGCGAGCTCGAGGAGTTGGGACTGGCGCTGCTTGCCGCCGAACGCGTGCTCAAGCCCGGCGGGAGGCTGGTCGTCGTCACCTTTCATTCGCTCGAAGACCGTATCGTGAAGACCTTCTTCGCGGATCGCACCCGCAGCCAGGCAGGCGGGTCGCGCCACGCGCCGGAACTTTCGGTGCCGTCGCCGACCTTCGTCCAGGCGAGCCGCAATCCGCTCGCGGCGTCGGCCGAGGAGGCGTCGGCCAATCCGCGGGCGCGCTCGGCAAAATTGCGCTTCGGCACGCGGACCGCCGCGCCGGCGCGCGATACCGGCACCGGCTTCCTCGGCCTGCCCGACATCCATGTTCAATCCGGGAGGGGCCGATGACGCGCATCCTCAATCTGGTCCTGATCTGCCTCCTGGTGGCATCGGCGATCGGCGTCTATTCGATCAAATACGAGGCGACGCTGCAGGCTGAGAAGGTTGCCAAGCTGCGTCGCAGCATCGAGGCCGAGCAGCGGGCGATCGAAGGGCTGCGCGCCGAATGGGCCTATATGAGCCAGCCGCATCGGGTGGACGACCTCGCGCGCCGCCATCTCGACCTGGTGCCGATGAGGATCACCCAGGTGGTCGGCGCCGGCGACCTGCCGGAGAAGGTCCCGGTCGGCGACCAGATCGCCCAGAAGCTGCAGGTGCTCGGGCTCGGTGCGACGCCTGCCGCGCCGCAAGTGACGGGAGCGACGCAATGAGGCGGGGCGGCGCACTGGAAGAAGAGGTCGACGCGGTCGATGCCTCGGATGCTCCTGCCGCGGGAGACGCCCCGGCGGCCGAGCTCCATCCCGAAAAGGTCGACGAGGCGCCCGCGGCCAGGAAGCCGCCGGCGCGCAGGCGGCTCAGCAAGCTCCAGAAGAGCGCGAGCCGCATCGTGCTCATCGTGCTGGCCTTCGTCTGCATCTATGTCGCCATCCTGGCGCGGCTGACCCAGTTCGGCACCACGCCCGACCAGCAATATGACGCCCGGCGCTCGGCTGCCGACCAGCTCGCCGCGGCCCGTCCCGACATCATCGATCGCGCGGGGCGCGTGCTGGCGACCGACATCCAGGTGCCCTCGCTCTATGCTGAGCCCAAGAAGATCATCGATGTCGACGAGGCGACCGAACTGCTCACGGCGGTGATGCCGGATCTCAATGCGCGGGATCTGCGCGAGAAGCTTTCGTCCAGGAAGGGATTCATCTGGCTCAAGCGCGAGATCACGCCGGAACAGCAGGCTCAGATCTACAAGCTCGGCCTGCCGGGCATCGGCTTCCTGATGGAGAACAAGCGGGTCTATCCCAACGGCTCGACCCTGAGCCATGTGCTCGGCGGGGTGAACATCGACAATCAGGGCATCGCCGGGATCGAGAAATATATCGACAACAAGCGCGGCCTGAGCACGCTGCAGGCCCTCGGCTATGCCTCCAATGCGAGCGACATGAAGCCGATCCAGCTCTCCATCGATCTTCGTGCCCAGAACGTCCTGCACGATGAACTGACGCAGGGCATGGAGCATTTTCACGCCAGGGCAGGGGCCGGCGCGATCATGGACGTCAATACCGGCGAAGTGGTCTCGCTGGTGTCGCTGCCCGACTTCGACCCCAACAATCCCGCCGATGCCCTCGATCCCAACAAGATCAACCGCATCAATGTCGGCGTGTTCGAGATGGGATCCACCTTCAAGGCGCTGACGCTGGCGATGGCGATCGAGTCGGGCCGGTTCACCACCAATTCGATGCTCGATGCCCGCACCAGCCTGCATTACGGCCGTTTCACCATCACCGACTATCACGCCCAGCATCGCATGCTGAGCCTGCCGGAGGTCTTCACCTATTCCTCGAACATCGGTTCGGCCCGCATGGCCCTGGCGCTCGGGGTGCCGGCACACAAGGCGTTCCTGAAGATGATGGGCCAGGAGACGCGCCTGGTCACCGAACTGCCCGAAAGCGCCATGCCGCTCGTTCCCGCTCGCTGGACCGACATCAACACGGTGACGATCGCCTTCGGCCACGGCATCGCCGTGGCGCCGCTCCAGGCGATGATGGCCGTCGGCGCCATGATGAACGGCGGCCACCTCATCAAGCCGACCTTCCTCGTCCGCAGCGCCGAGGAGGCCATGGCCACGGCCAAGACGGTGCTCAAGCCGCATACCTCGGACGTGATGCGCTACATCCTGCGGCTCAACGCGACCATCGGATCGGCCAAGAAGGCGGATATTCCGGGCCTGCAGGTCGGCGGCAAGACCGGCACGGCCGAGAAGAACTTCAACGGGCGCTATGTGCATGACCGCCTGTTCACCACCTTCATGGCGGTGTTTCCGTTCGACAAGCCGAAATATCTCATTCTCGTGGTCTATGACGAGCCGAAGGGGTTGCCCGAGACCTATGGCTACGCGACGGCTGCGTGGAATGCGGGCGTCACCACGGGCAAGGTGGTGGAGCGCGTGGCGCCGATCCTCGGCGTCGAGCCCCGTTTCCAGGAGATTCCGAACAACCCGCCGGCCCTCTACGCGCCCAAGGACCAGGATCATCCGCTGCCCTGGCTGAATCCGCAGCAGGGATGACGTCCGCCTCCGAATGCGCTAGCTGTGCCAACCATTTTCCGCCACCGGAGTGTTCGACGTGAGCCAGCCCCCTGCCAGCCTTCCGCTGTCGGCGTTGCTGCCCGGCGGCGACGAGACGCCGATCCGCGGCATCACGGCGGATTCGCGGCAGGTGAAGCCGGGCTACCTGTTCGTCGCCATTCCCGGCTCCAGGGGGGACGGCCTCGCCTATGTCCCCCAGGCCCTCGCCGCCGGGGCGGCGGCCATCGTGGCGGAGCGGGAGGTGGACCTGGACCGGCGGGCGGTCGCCGTCCGGGTCTCCGATGCGCGGCTGGCCCTGAGCCGTATCGCGAGCGTTTTCTATCCGCGCCAGCCCGCCACCATCGCAGCCGTCACCGGTACGAGCGGCAAGACGTCGGTAGCCGCCTTCGTGCGGCAGATCTGGACGAGGCTCGGCCACAGCGCGGCGTCGATCGGCACCGTCGGCGTGGTGGCCCCCTGGGGGGAGACCTATGGCTCGCTGACGACGCCCGATCCCGTCGAACTCCATCGCCTCGTCGACGACCTGGCCGGCAGGGGCATCACCCATCTCGCGCTGGAGGCGTCCTCGCACGGGCTCGACCAACACCGCCTCGACGGCTTGCGGCTCGCCGCCGGCGGGTTCACCAATCTGTCGCGCGACCATCTCGACTATCATGCGAGCCTCGAGGCCTATCGGGACGCCAAGCTGCGTCTGTTTCGCGACCTGCTGCCTCCCGGGGCCGGCGCCGTGGTCGAAGCCGACCATCCCGACGGCCGGTATTTCATCGAGGCGAGCCGCGACAAGGGCCTCGACCTACTGACGGTCGGCGAGGCCGGCGAGGGACTGCGCCTGGCCTCGGTGCGCATCGAGGGCTTCGCGCAGCATCTCGTCCTGAAGCATCGGGGCAGGTCCTATCCGGTGAGGCTGCCGCTCGCCGGCCGCTTCCAGGTCGAGAACGCGCTCGTCGCCGCAGGGCTCTGCCTGGTCACCGGCGCCGAGCCGGCCGGCGTGTTCGCCGCCCTGGAGCACCTGGAGGGCGCCAAGGGCCGGCTCGACCTCGTCGGCACGCCCGGGGGGGCGCTGGTGCTGGTGGACTATGCCCATAAGCCGGATGCGCTGGAAAAGGCGCTGGAGACGCTCCGGCCCTTCGCCAGGAGGCGCCTGGTGGTGGTCTTCGGCTGCGGGGGGGACCGCGACCCCGGCAAGCGCCCGATGATGGGCGCCATCGCGGCACGCCTGGCCGACACGGTGATCGTCACGGACGACAATCCGCGCAGCGAGGACCCCGCCTCGATCCGGGCCGCCATCCTGGCGCAGGCGCCGGGCGCGGTCGAGATCGCGGACCGGCGCGAGGCCATCGAAACTGCCGTGCGCGATCTCGCCGACGGCGACGTCCTGCTCATCGCCGGAAAGGGACACGAGCCCGGGCAGATCGTCGGCGCGACGGTGCTGCCCTTCTCCGATCACGACGTGGCCCGGGCCGCGATCAACCGCAGATTGTCTTGACGGCAGGCGAGGCGGCGAACGCCTTGGTGTAACTTCATCCGACGACATTATCGATTCGGCGTCGAGAGGCCCGAAGGTTTGAGAGGATTTTCATGTTCTATTTGCTGAGCCGTTTCAGCGAACATTTCGAGCTTCTCAATGTTTTTCGCTACATCACGTTTCGGACCGGCGGCGCGATCGCGACGGCGCTCCTCTTCGTGTTCTTCTTCGGACCGTGGACGATCTCCTGGCTCCGCCTGAAGCAGGGCAGGGGGCAACCGATCCGCGACGACGGCCCGCAATCGCACCTGTCGAAGCGCGGCACGCCGACCATGGGCGGGCTGATGATCCTGTCCGGCCTGTGCTTTTCGGTGCTGCTGTGGGGCAATCTCGCCAACCCCTATGTCTGGGCGGTGCTGCTGGTCACGCTCGGTTTCGGGGCGATCGGCTTCTATGACGACTATCTGAAGGTGACCAAGCAGAGCCACAAGGGCTTCTCCGGCAAGGCACGCCTCTCCGTCGAGTTCGCCGTCGCCGGCGTCGCGGTGATCGTGATGTCCGAAGTCGGAGGCGCCCATTATCTCGGCGGCCTGCTGAGCGCCGACGCGGAGACGAACCGCCTCGCGACCTCCGTGGCCTTTCCCTTCTTCAAGGACCTCCTGCTCAACCTGTCCTATTTCTTCATCGCCTTCGGGGCCTTCATCATCGTCGGCTTCGGCAACGCCGTGAACCTGACCGACGGCCTCGACGGCCTCGCCATCGTGCCGGTGATGGTGGCGGCGGCCAGCTTCGGCTTCATCGCCTATCTCGCCGGCAATGCGATGTTCTCCAATTATCTGCAGATCCATTTCGTCCCCGGGACCGGTGAGCTGGCGGTGATCTGCGGGGCGATGATCGGAGCGGGGCTCGGTTTCCTGTGGTTCAACGCGCCGCCGGCCCAGATCTTCATGGGCGACACCGGCTCCCTGGCGCTCGGCGGCCTGCTCGGCTCGGTCGCGGTCGCCACCAAGCACGAGATCGTGCTGCTGGTCGTCGGCGGCCTCTTCGTCGCCGAGACATTGTCGGTGATCATCCAGGTCGTGTCCTTCCGCTATACCGGCAGGCGGGTGTTCAAGATGGCGCCGATCCACCATCATTTCGAGCAGCTGGGCTGGAAGGAGCCGCAGGTGGTCGTGCGCTTCTGGATCATTGCCGTCGTCCTCGCCCTGCTGGGCCTCGCCACGCTGAAGCTGAGATAGACATGACGCCGATCACCTGCTTCGGCGACCAGACGGTCGCCGTCTTCGGCCTGGGCGGCTCGGGCCTGGCCACCGCTCTCGCCCTCGCGGCCGGCGGCGCCAAGCCCATGGTCTGGGACGACAGTGCCACCAGGAACGCCGAAGCCGAGGCGAAGGGACTCGCGGCGCGCCATCCCGAAAGCCTCGACTGGTCCTCTCTCGCCGCGCTGGTGCTGTCTCCCGGCGTGCCGCTCACCCATCCCCAGCCGCATTGGGTCGTGAAGCTCGCGCAGAGCCACGGCGTCGAGGTGATCGGCGATATCGAGCTCTTCGTGCGCCAGCGGCGCCTGCAGGCGCCCGGCGCGCCTTTCGTCGCCATCACCGGCACCAACGGCAAATCGACGACGACCGCCCTCGTCGCCCATCTCTTCGCCTCTGCCGGCCGCGACGTGCAGCTCGGCGGCAATATCGGCACCGCCATTCTCTCGCTCGAGGCGCCGTCGCCGGATCGCGTCCACGTCGTCGAATGCTCGTCCTTCCAGATCGACCTGGCGCCGAGCATCGATCCTTCGATCGCCATTCTCCTCAACGTCACGGAAGACCATCTCGACCGCCACGGCACCATGGAGCGCTACGCCGCGATCAAGGCGCGGCTGGTCGCCGGCGCAAAGACCGCGATCGTCGGCGTCGACGACCCCTGGTGCGCGGCGATCGCCGACGACATCGAGCGCAAGGGCGGGGACCTCATCCGCATCTCCGTCGAGAGGCCTCTGGCTGACGGGGTCTATGCCATCGGCGAAACCCTCTATTCGGCCGAGGCCGGGCGGGCGGCGAAGGTCGCCTCGCTCGAGGGCATCGGCTCCCTGCGCGGCGCCCACAACGCCCAGAATGCCTGCGCCGCCCTCGCTGCCGCCCGCGCGGGCGGCCTGAGCCTGGCGCAGATCCAGGCGGGCATGGCGCGCTTTCCGGGCCTGGCCCACCGCATGGAACAGGTCGGCCGGCTGGGACAGGTGCTGTTCGTCAATGATTCCAAGGCCACCAACGCGGATGCGGCCGCCAAGGCGCTGGCCTCCTTCGACACGGTGTTCTGGATCGCCGGCGGCAAGGCGAAGACGGGAGGCATCGCCTCGCTCGCCGATTATTTCCCCAGGATCCGCAAGGCCTATCTCATCGGGGCGGCGACGGAGGAATTCGCGGCGACGCTGGAGGGCCGGGTGCCGGTGGTGCGTGCCGAAACCATCGAGAAGGCGGTGCCCATGGCCGCTGCCGACGCCGCGGCTTCTGGCCTTTCCAAGCCCGTCGTGCTGCTGTCGCCCGCCTGCGCCTCCCTCGACCAGTTCCGCAATTTCGAGGAGCGGGGCAGGGCCTTCTCGCGAGCCGTGCTCGGTATACCGGGCGTGGTTCCGTTCGCGCCGACGTGAGGGCTGGACACCGTTGTCCGAGGATAGACCGCAACGGTTTCAGATTGAACCGAGCCCGTCATTCCGGCTGACCTGGTGCCGTGGTTTCGAGAGCGCATCGTCAATGCCGAATAGCCGAATGCCCGTCTGACTTCGCGGGCACCTCCCTCAATGTCGCCGGCCTATCGCAACCGGCCCTCGCGCACCTTCGGCCGGCAAGGCCTTGCTTTCGTTCGTCACCGCCGACTTAACCCTTCCTCAACCGTAAGGGAGCATCACTGGGCGACCCCGCTTCAGCTCACGGATGTCCCCCGCATGGCCTCCCGCACCGAACGTTCGGCCTTCAATTCCTGGTGGTGGACCGTCGATCGGTTGATGCTGGTGACGATCCTCGCGCTGATGCTGATCGGCATCGTGCTCCTGCTCGCGGCGAGCCCTGCGGTGGCCGAGCGGATCGGCATCCACGACATGTTCCATTTCGTCAACCGGCAGGCGATCCTGATTCCGCCGGCGCTCGCGATCATGGTCGGGGTCTCCTTCCTCTCGCCCCGCTCGATCCGGCGCCTGGCGCTGGCGGTGTTCCTCGTCTCGATCATGCTGGTGGTGGCGACGCTGCTGTTCGGCGCGGAGATCAAGGGGTCGAGGCGGTGGATCGTCGGCATCCAGCCTTCGGAGTTCCTCAAGCCGGCCTTCGTCATCCTCGCGGCATGGCTGTTCTCCGAAAACGTCAAGCGGCCCGATGTGCCCGGCAACATCCTCGCCATCCTCCTGCTCGCCTGGTCGGCGGGACTTCTGATCATGCAGCCGGACTTCGGGCAGACCATGCTGATCTCGATCGTATGGGGCGCGCTGTTCTTCATGGCGGGGCTGCACTGGTTCTGGATGGTCGGCCTCGGCGGCGTCGGCGCCGGCGGCATTCTCCTGGCGTATCAGTTCATCCCCCACGTCACGGCCCGAATAGATCGCTTCCTCAGCCCGGAAGGGGCCGATACCTTCCAGGTCGACACCGCGAGGGACGCCTTCCTCAGCGGCGGCTGGTTCGGCAAGGGGCCGGGCGAGGGCACCTACAAGCTCATCCTGCCGGACTGCCATACGGACTTCATCATCGCGGTGACGGGCGAGGAATTCGGCCTGCTGTTCGTCATGGTTCTCGTCGGGATGTTCGCGCTCATCGTGTTGCGGGGGCTGTGGCACGCCTACCGCCTCGAGGACCCGTTCTGCCGCTTCGCCACCGCCGGCCTCACCCTCCTGTTCGGGCTTCAATCCACCATCAATCTCATGGTCAACCTCCATATGGTGCCCGCCAAGGGCATGACGCTGCCCTTCATCTCCTATGGCGGCTCCTCGCTGATCTCCGTCGCCTACGGCATGGGCATGGTGCTCGCGCTGACGCGCCGGCGGCCCCGCACCGACATGATCGCGAGCGCGTTCAGCTTCCGCGACCGCCAGCGCGGCGCGACGGTCGCCGGCGTCGGACTGACGTCATGAGCGGCAAGGTCATTCTGTTGTGCGCCGGTGGTACCGGCGGCCATCTGTTCCCCGCCGAAGCCCTGGCCGGGGCGCTGGCGCCGCGCGGCTATGTCATCGACCTGGCGACAGACGAGCGCGGCGTGCCCTATACCGGCAATTTTCCGGCGCGCCAGATCCATGCCATCCCGTCCGAGACGGTGCGCTCGCGCTCGCCGTCGGCCATGGCCAACACGCTGTGGAAGCTGGGGAGCGGCACCTTCTCGGCCTGGCGCATGCTGGGGCGGGTCAGGCCGGCCGTCGTGGTCGGCTTCGGCGGCTATCCCACCGTGCCGCCGCTGGTCGCCGCCGGCTGGCGCGGGATCCCGACCCTCATCCACGAGCAGAACGCGGTGATGGGCCGCGCCAACCGCATGCTGGCCTCGCGCGTCACGCGGATCGCCACCGGCTTTCCGGAGGTCGCCATGGTGGAGGCGTCTGCGCGGCCCAAGCTCGTCCATACCGGCAATCCGGTGCGTCCCGCCGTGCTGGAGGCCGCCAGGGTGCCGTTTCCGGCCGGCACCGAGCGCCTGCGTCTCCTGGTGTTCGGCGGCAGCCAGGGCGCCCGCGTGATGTCCGAGATCGTTCCGGCCGCCATCGGCCTGCTCGAGCCCGCTCTGCGCGGGAAGCTCGACATCGTGCAGCAGGCTCGCGAGGAGGACCTCGACCGCGTGCGGGCCACCTATGCGGGCCTCGGCGTGCGGGCGGAGGTCGCCCCCTTCTTCACCGACCTGCCGGCGCGCATGGCGGCGGCTCATCTGGTCATCGCCCGTGGCGGCGCCTCGACCGTCGCCGAGCTGACCGTGATCGGCCGCCCCTCCATCCTGGTGCCGCTTCCCGGCGCGCTGGACCAGGATCAGGCGGCCAATGCCAGGTCGGTCGCTGCGGTCGGCGGCGCGCGGGTGGTGATGCAGGCCGCCTTCACGCCCGACGCGCTCGCCGCGGACCTCGCAGCCCTGTTCGCCGATCCGGCCGGGCTCGCCGCGATGGCGCAGAATGCCCGCAGGACCGGTTTCCCGGATGCGGCGGAGAGGCTGGCCGAATGCGTGGTCCGGCTCGCTGCCGTGTGAACGCGCGCCGTTCCCGCGCGCAATTTGCGACGAACCGCTCTATAGCGTTGCAAAACCCTTTGACAGAGAAGCCATGATGAAGCTGCCCCGCGAGATCGGTCCCATTCATTTTGTCGGCATCGGCGGTATCGGAATGTCCGGCATCGCCGAGGTGCTGGTGAATCTGGGCTACACGGTGCAAGGATCCGACGCGGCGGACAACTACAACGTCAAGCGGCTGAAGGACAAGGGCGTGAGGACCTTCATCGGCCACGCCGCGGAAAACCTCGGCGAGGCCGAGGTGGTGGTGGTGTCGACCGCGATCAAGCGGGACAATCCGGAGCTCGTCGCCGCGCGCGAACGCCGGCTGCCGGTGGTGCGACGGGCGGAAATGCTCGCCGAACTGATGCGCCTCAAGACCTGCGTGTCGATCGCGGGGACCCATGGCAAGACCACGACGACCTCGCTGGTCGCCACCCTCCTCGATGCCGGCGGCTTCGACCCCACCGTGATCAATGGCGGCATCATCAACGCCTACGGCACCAATGCACGGCTCGGCGCTGGCGATTGGATGGTGGTGGAGGCGGACGAGAGCGACGGCACCTTCCTCAAGCTGCCGACGGATGTCGCGATCGTCACCAATATCGATCCCGAGCATCTCGATCATTTCAAGACCTTCGATGCAATCAAGGACGCCTTCCGGTCCTTCGTCGAGAACATCCCGTTCTACGGCTTCGCCGTAATGTGCCTCGACCACCCGGTCGTGCAGGAACTGGTCGGCAAGATCGAGGACCGGCGCGTCATCACCTATGGCGAGAATCCCCAATCCGACGTGCGCCTCGTCGATCTCGACCTGACCGGCGGGCGCTCGCGCTTCCGGGTGGCCATCCGCGACCGCAAGACCGGCGCCGTCGTCGAGATCCCCGATCTCAGCCTGCCGATGCCGGGTGCCCACAACGCCTTGAACGCGACGGCGGCGATCGCCGTCGCCCATAGCCTGGGCATGAGCGCGGAGACGATCCGCAGGGGATTGAACGGGTTCGGCGGCGTCAAGCGGCGCTTCACGCGCACCGGCGAGTGGAACGGCGTGGCGGTGTTCGACGATTACGGGCATCACCCGGTGGAGATCGCCGCCGTCCTCAAGGCGGCGCGTGCGTCGACCGGCGGCAAGGTGATCGCCGTGGTGCAGCCGCATCGCTACACGCGGCTCGCCAGCCTGTTCAACGAATTCTCGGCCTGCTTCAACGATGCCGACATGGTGGTCGTCGCCGACGTCTATGCCGCCGGCGAAAGCCCGATCGAGGGCGCCGACAAGGACAGCCTGGTCGCGGGCATCCGTGCCCGCGGGCATCGCCACGTGGTGGCGCTGGACCGGCCCTCGTCGCTCGCGGGCATCGTCGCGTCCGCGGCCCGGCCGGGCGACTATGTCGTCTTCCTTGGCGCCGGCAACATCACGCAATGGGCATATGCGCTGCCGAACGAGCTGGCGGCGCTCCCTTTGCCGGCGGCGTGATGGTCGAGCTTCCCGCGGCGCGGATAGGCGTCAGCCTGGCGTTCGCGCCGGGAGCCCTGGGCTTTCCCCGAAACTTCGGCGATAAGCATGGTGGAATTCTCCTGTCGTTCCCGGCGAGCCGCACGGCGGCGAGGCATGGGCCCCGGCATCCGAAATGTCCTGCGGCCCTGTTCCTGTCCGCCCCACCGCCGGCCCTGGCCGGGGATGACGAAGCGCTGAACGCGGCGCTTTCAACCGACTGCAGGCCACCCTCCCGATATCTGGCTCATCGATGACCTTTCCCGACATCACGCAGATGCTGCGCGCGCGGATGCCCGGCCTTCGCGGCACGCTCGAAGCCAACGCGCCCCTGGCGCCGCTCTCCTGGTTCCGCACGGGAGGTCCGGCCCAGATGCTGTTCTCGCCCGCGGACGAGGACGACCTCGGCCTGTTCATGGCGGCCCTGCCGGCCGAGATCCCGTGGATGGTGATCGGCCTTGGCTCGAACCTCCTGGTGCGTGACGGCGGCATGCCGGGCGTCGTCATCCGCCTCGGGAAAGGCTTCTCGAAAATCGAGGTCGAGGGCATGGCCATCCGCGCCGGCGCCGGCGCTCCCGACGTCAAGGTCGCCCGGGCCGCGGCGGAGGCGGGGATCCGCGGGCTCTCCTTCCTACGCGGCATTCCCGGCGCCATCGGAGGGGCGCTGCGCATGAATGGCGGCGCCTATGGCGGCGAGACCAAGGACGTCTTCGTCTCGGCAACTGCCGTCGGGCGGGACGGCTCGCGCCATATTCTCGACCGCGCCGCCATGGGGTTTGCCTATCGCAGATGCGCCGCGCCGCCGGATCTCGTCTTCACCGAGGCGGTGTTCGAGGGCACGCCCGGCCGTCCCGCGGAGATCCTGGCGGAGATGCAGAGGATCACCGAGGCCCGCTCCTCGACTCAGCCCGTCAATACGCGCACCGGCGGCTCGACCTTCAAGAATCCCCCCGGGCAGTCCGCCTGGAAACTGGTCGACGAGGCGGGATGCCGCGGCCTGACCATCGGGGGCGCGCAGGTTTCGCCCCTGCATACCAATTTTCTCGTCAATCTCGGCGCGGCGAGCGCCGCCGACATCGAAAGCCTGGGCGAGACGGTGCGCGAGCGCGTGAAAGCCCGCTCCGGCATCGATCTCGAATGGGAGATCAAGCGCGTCGGCCTTCCCGCGCCGGGTGCGGGGGCCCCTGCCGAAACCCGTTAACGCCCGATGAAGATCCGGCAGCGAAAATCGGGGCACGGCATGCCGGCAAAGGCGGAAACCTTAACCCGCGGTAACCGATTGTTTACGGATTTGGCGGAAAGCTAACGTTAATGGGGCGTGAAGCAAATGCTGGCGGCAGACGCCGTTTCTCCCCAGACATCGCCTCTCAAAGAGGATGTTCCAGGAGAGCGTCGGCTCGAGGGTCATGCTGCGTTTGTTCAAATTGTCCTCCTTGCGCCTGGCTGGATCCAATACCCGGACCTGGGTGGATCTGCGGTCTTCGCGCCTGCAGCGTTTGATGTCGCATCCTCCGCGCGGTCTCGGCCTGGTGCTGACGGCGGCCCTGTTCTCCACCACCATCGTCTACGGCGCGAAGACCGGGCCGGTCTGGCCCCAGCTCGAAGCAACCTATGGCGCGCCGCCCGACATGGCCGCCAATTTCCTCGGCTTTCGCGTCGAGACCGTCGCCGTGAACGGCCAGCATGAGCTGACCGACCAGCAGATCTTCGCCGCCGCCGGGGTGACCGGCACCAGCTCGCTCCTCTTCCTCGATGCGGAAGCGGCCCGGGAAGGGCTGGAGGCGCTGCCCCTCGTGAAGTCCGCCCAGGTCCGCAAGCTGTTTCCCGACACGCTGTCGGTGTCGCTCGAAGAGCGCAAGCCCTATGCGCTCTGGCAGCGCGACGGCACCGTGACGCTGATCGCCGAGGACGGCACCGTCATCGAGCCGACGGTATCCCGGCGCTTCGCCGATCTGCCTCTGGTGGTCGGCGAGGGCGCGGACAAGCGGGCCCATGAGATCGTGCCCCTGCTCGCCGCCACGCCGATGCTGGCGGGGCGGGTGAAGGGGGCCACGCTGGTCTCGCAGCGGCGCTGGAACCTGACGCTGGACAACGGGGTCGTCGTCCGGCTGCCCGAGGAAGACCCCGGGACCGCATTGAAGAATTTGGCGCTCCTCGAACGGGAGGCCAGCGTTTTGGAAAAAGACATTTTGGCCGTCGATATGCGTCAGTCCGATCGTGCCGTGTTCCGTTTGAGCGAACAAGCCGCCGCCGCCCGCGCCGCCGCCTTGGGCAAGAAGGCGCCGAAGAAGGGGGATCACGTATGAGCCCCTTCGAGAACGGCCTGACGCCGAAACTGCGGCCGCTGGCGCCGCGCCGCACCAGCGTCATGTCGGTGCTCGACGTCGGCACCAACAAGATCGTCTGCCTGATCGCTCGGCTCCGTCCGCTGGAGGGCGCCGACCTGCTGCCGGGGCGCAGCCATCAGGCGCAGATCCTCGGAATCGGGCACCAGCGTTCGCGCGGGCTCAAATCCGGCGCCGTCGTCGACATGGAGGCGGCGGAACAGTCCATCCGGCACGCCGTCGACGCGGCGGAGCGCATGGCGGGCGTGCGGGTCGATTCGGTCATCGTCAACGTCTCCTGCGGTCGGATCGCGAGCGAGCATTACTCGGCCACCGTGCAGGTCGGCGGGCATCAGGTCGGCGATCACGACATCCACCGCGTGCTCGATGCGGGAGCCAATCATTCGGTGCGGGACAGCCGCGCGGTGCTGCATTCGCTGCCGATCGGCCACATGCTGGACGGCGTCGGCGGCATCCACGACCCGCGCGGCATGCTCGGCCGCACGCTCGGCGTCGACATGCATGTCGTGACGGCGGAGGCCTCCCCTGCCAAGAATCTCATGCTGGCGATCGAGCGCTGCCATCTCCACGTCGAGGCCATGGTCGCCACGCCCTACGCGGCGGGCCTTTCGGCCCTCGTCGACGACGAGACGGAAATGGGCGTGACCCTCATCGACATGGGGGCCGGCACGACGACCGTCGCCGTCTTCGCCAATCGCGCTTTCGTCCATGCCGACGGGCTTCCCATCGGCGGCGGACACGTCACCAGCGACGTCGCCCGCGGCCTGTCGACCCGCCTGTCAGAGGCGGAGCGGCTGAAGGTCCTCTACGGCGCCACGATCGCCAGCCCCTCCGACGACAGGGAGACCATCGCGGTGCCCCCGGTCGGCGACGATGAGCGGGACGGCATCCATCACGTGCCGCGCTCGCGCCTCGTGCGCATCATCCGCCCCCGCATCGAGGAAATCCTCGAAATGGTGCGGGATCGCCTGCGCAACTCCGGCGCCTGGGCCGAGGCGGGGCGGCGGGTCGTGTTGACGGGGGGCGCCTGTCAGCTTACCGGTACGGTGGAACTTGCACGCAAGATTCTCGACAGACAGGTGCGTATCGGCCGTCCTCTGGGAATTGCGGGCATGCCGGAAGCCGCCAAGGGACCCCCCTTTGCCGCGGCTGCGGGTCTCCTCGTCTATCCACAGATCGCCGGGGTGGAACACTTCGAGCCGCAGGTGCGCACACGCGTCCTGAGCACGGGAACAGACGGTTATTTCGGTCGGGTCGGACGATGGTTGAAGCATAGTTTCTAAGCGTCAGTTACAAAAAAGAAAATTCTTATTTGCAACTATGGCGTTTCGCCGGGCCGGAGCCGCAACTGGCCTTGCACTAGACGGCAGGACATATCAAAAAAATCCGGTCTTTCCGCCGGGATACACAAAAGGCTGCTTCGCAAATCAGTGTCTTTCTGATTCAAGAAGCAGAAGAGGGCCGCAAGGCCTTGAAGAAGGTCAATTAAAGGTGCGGCGACGTACCTGCAAGAGAGGCGAGCCATGACGATCAACCTCAAAATGCCGGATATCCGGGAGTTGAAGCCGCGTATCACCGTCTTCGGCGTTGGTGGGGCTGGCGGCAACGCTGTCAACAACATGATCGAGGCGGGCCTGGAAGGCGTCGATTTCGTCGTCGCCAACACCGACGCACAGGCGCTGACCCTGTCCAAATCCGACCGCATCGTGCAGATGGGCATCCAGGTCACCGAGGGTCTCGGCGCCGGGTCCCAGCCCGAGGTCGGCCGCGCCGCGGCCGAGGAGGTGATCGACGAGATCCGCGATCATCTGAACGGCGTGCATATGGTCTTCGTCACCGCCGGCATGGGCGGCGGCACCGGCACCGGGGCGGCTCCGGTCATCGCGAGGGTGGCGCGCGAAGTCGGCATCCTTACCGTCGGCGTGGTCACCAAGCCCTTCCATTTCGAAGGGCTGCGCCGCATGCGCCTTGCCGAGGCCGGCATCGCCGAGCTGCAGAAGAGCGTCGATACGCTGATCGTCATTCCGAACCAGAATCTCTTCCGTGTCGCCAACGACAAGACCACCTTTGCCGACGCCTTCGCCATGGCCGACCAGGTGCTCTATTCGGGCGTCGCTTCCATCACCGACCTGATGGTGAAGCCGGGCCTGATCAATCTCGACTTCGCCGACGTCCGCGCCGTGATGCGCGAGATGGGCAAGGCGATGATGGGGACGGGCGAGGCATCGGGCGAGCGCCGCGCCATCCTTGCCGCCGAGGCCGCCATCGCCAACCCGCTGCTCGACGACGTCTCGATGAAGGGCGCCCGCGGCCTGCTGATCTCGATCACCGGCGGCCCCGACATGATGCTCTACGAGCTCGACGAAGCCGCGACCCGCATCCGCGAGGAAGTCGATCCCGAAGCCAATATCATTCTGGGCGCCACCCAGGATCCGACGCTCGAAGGCATCATGCGCGTGTCGGTCGTCGCCACCGGCATCGATTCGGCGATCCTGCCGCAGGCCGCACCGTCCCAGAACGACGTCCGCCTGGCGGAGATGACCCAGCGCGTCCGCCAGCAGGCAGCGCAGGGGGAGCGGCCCGCCCCCCCGCGCCCGGCACCGGTCGCGGCTCCCGCGCCGATCGAGGTGACGAGCACGCCTGAAGTCGCCGCGCCGGTGGCAGCGCCCATCGCCGCGCCCGCGCCGGCGCCCGCTCCTGTGGCGGTCGCCAACGAGGTGACGCTGCGTCCCCTCGCGCCGAAGCCGACGCTCTTCCGCGACCCCGCGGCAGAGGAGACGCGCCGCGTGCCGGACCATCCGCCGGAGCCGGACCATTTCGTGCCGCCGGCACCCGAACGTGCCGTCGTCCGTCCTCCGCGCATGCCGCGCATCGAGGATCTGCCGATGCCGGCCCAGGCCCAGATCGCGGCCCAGCGTTCGGCTGAAGCGCCGCAGGGTGGTGCCGACAAGAAGCGCATGACGCTGCTGCAGCGTCTGGCGGCGGTCGGCCTCGGCCGCCCCGACGCCGACGAGCCTGCGCCGGCGCCCGCGCCGGCACCGGTTCAGCCCAACCGCCTTGCAGATCCGCGCATGGCGCCGCCGCGTCCGCCGGAGGCCCAGCGCCGCCCGCAGGCGCCGCGCCAGGCGCCGGCGCAGGGGCATCATCCCGAGGTGCAGCCGCGCCAGGCTCCGCAGGTGCGTTCGATCGAGGACGAGCAGCTCGAAATCCCGGCTTTCCTGCGCCGTCACACGAGCTGAGGCGGCCCATCGGTCGATTGAGACGATTTTGTAACCATAGCTGCGAATTTAGATGGCCCGGGCGTGTCGCCTGGGCCATATCTTTTTGAAATGGTTAAGGATTTCAAAACTAGGGTCGCTCGCCGGAATTTGGCGCGCCTGTGTTACAGATCGTAAGAAAGCGTGATTTGGCTAAACCTTTGGGTTCTGCTTTACGTATTTCCGAAGAAAGGTCCGAGTCCAGGCCCTGGTGCCTGGACCCACTAGAGGACCCGGGGTCAACAGATACAGGTCGTTCTCGGTTCGGTTGAATCTCGCCTCGCGGCGAACGGCTTGCGGAATGCGAAACATGAAATCTGGTTTCCAGACGACTTTGAATGATCGGGTTTCCCTTCAGGGAATCGGGGTTCATTCTGGCAAGCCTGTCTCCATTACCCTTCATCCCAGCGAGGCCAATAGCGGTATCGTTTTCCTGCGGACCCATCTGGAGAACGGTCGCGAGCGGGAGATCCTGGCGCGCTACGACAATGTGACGGACACGCGGTTGTGCACGGTGATCGGCGATCCCTCACGCGGCGCGGTGGGCACCGTCGAGCATCTGATGGCCGCTCTGCGCGGCCTCGGTGTTGACAATGTCACGGTGGAGGTCGACGGACCGGAGCTTCCGATCATGGATGGCTCCTCCGCGGTCTTCGTCGACGCCATCGATCAGGTCGGCATCGAGATGCTGCGCGCGCGTCGCCGCAAGGTGAAGGTCCTGAAGCCGGTGCGTGTCGAGATGGGACGGGCCTGGGCCGAGTTGCTGCCGTTCGACAAGGGTTTCCGCCTGGATGTCGAAATTGACTTCCCCTCGCCGCTGATCGGGCGGCAGCGCCGTGTGCTGGACCTCACGCCGGATGCTTTCCGCCGCGAGATCTCGCGGGCGCGCACCTTCGGTTTCGTCAAGGACGTCGAGCAGTTGTGGGAGCGCGGGCTGGCGCTCGGATCCTCGCTGGAGAATTCGGTCGCGCTGGGCGAGGACCGGATCCTCAACCCCGAGGGCCTTCGCTACGGGGACGAATTCGTTCGTCACAAGATGCTCGATGCCGTGGGCGATCTTGCCTTGGCGGGGGCGCCGCTGCTCGGTCAGTACCGCTCCTATTGCGGCGGCCATCGCGTCAACTTCATGATGCTCGAAGCGTTGTTCTCCGACAGCAGCGCCTGGACGATGGTCGATGCGCCCGTGCGCCGCGAAACCGGGCATGCCGATCTGAGCAGCGGGTTGGCTGCGGCGGCCTTCGCGCCCGATACCAACTGAACGCTGCGGTCCGTCGTCGACATTGTATTTGCAAAGCTTTGTACAAACGTGCCGAGGCGGTGGCGCTTGGCCCGGGGATCGGGTACAAGAGCGCCTGGATTTGGGCCGGCTTTGGTTCGACGCTGGGTTGTGCCCGGGTGCCGGAGCAGGTCGCCGCCGCCTGCCGTCGAAATAGAGGTCTGAGTGATGCCGCTGCGTTCCCTCTCGTCTTCCCGCTCTCTCGCGATGCGGTTCACGATTCGCGCCGTGGCCGTTGCCATGATGGCGGCGCCGCTCGGTGCCTGCGGTTGGTGGGATGACGACCCGGTCTACAAGACCCAGGCGACGGATCCAGCCGACCTTCTTTACAATCAAGGCCTCGTCTTCCTGAAGAACCAGGATTATACCAAGGCGGCCAAGCGTTTCGATGCGTTGGACAAGCAATATCCGCAGACCGAATGGCAGCAGAAGGCCATTCTTATGTCGGCCTATGCGAATTATTCCGCCGGCAACTATGATGATGCGATCACGGCCTCCCAGCGTTACGTGACGCTTTATCCGAAGAGTCCGGATGCAGCCTACGCCGCTTATCTCTATGCCAATTCGCAGTACAAGCAGATTCCGGACATCACGCGCGATCAGGATCGCACGGTCAAAGCCCTGCAGGCCTTCCAGGTCGTCGTGACCAACTGGCCGAAATCCGAATATGCCGACGATGCGCGCTTCAAGATCCAGGTGACCAAGGATCAGCTCGCCGGCAAGGAAATGGATATCGGGCGTTACTACCAGGGTCAGCAGAATTATGTCGCTGCGGTGAACCGCTACAAGATCGTGGTCGCGCAGTATCAGCAGACGCGGCAGATCGAGGAGGCGCTGAGCCGCCTGGCCGAATGTTATCTGGCCCTCGGCCTGACGAGCGACGCCCAGACGGCTGCCGCCATCCTTGGACACAATTATCCGGACAGCCAGTGGTACAAGGACACCTACACGCTGGTGAAGTCGAACGGCCTGGAGCCGCGCGAGGATACCGAATCCTGGCTGAGCCGCACGTTCCACTCGGCGATCTCGATGGATTGAGGCGGGAGCGCGGCTTCCCTGGTGGTTCGAAGAGGCCGGTCGAAAGATCGGCCTTTTTTGTCTGCGGTTGCTCTTTTGGCATGCGGGGCATCGACGGGAGCGATATAGAGTCACCATGCTCGTGCAATTGGCCATCCGCGATATCGTCCTGATCGACCGGCTCGATCTCGAATTCGTGCCCGGCCTGTCCGTGCTGACCGGCGAGACCGGCGCCGGGAAGTCGATCCTGCTCGACGCCTTCTCGCTTGCCCTCGGTGGGCGGGGCGACGGCGGACTGGTGCGCCACGGCATCGCCCAGGGCCAGGTGACGGCGGTGTTCGACATCCCGGCCGACCATCCGGCCCGCGCCGTGCTGCGGTCCAACGATATCTCGGACGACGGCGATCTGATCCTGCGCCGCGTGCAGATGGCGGACGGGCGGACACGGGCTTTCGTCAACGACCAGCCGGTGAGCGTGCAGGTGCTGCGCGCCGCCGGCGCGGCGCTGGTGGAGATCCACGGCCAGCACGATGACCGCGCGCTGACCGATCCGGCCTCCCACCGGGCCTTGCTCGATGCGTTCGGCGGGCTGGAGAAGCTCGCTGCCGACGTCGCCGGCAGACATGCCGCCTGGCGCAAGGCCACGCAGGCTCTTGCCCAGCACCGGGCCCGCATGGAGAAGGCGCGCGCGGAGGGGGACTGGCTGCGCCACGCCGTGGACGAGATCACCAAGCTCGATGTGCAGCCCGGAGAGGAAGAGGCGTTGGCGGCGCGCCGCGCCCAGATGATGCAGGCCGAGAAGATCGCCGTCGACCTCAAGGAGGCCCATGACGGCGTCGGCGGCCAAGGTTCGCCGGGGCCGGCGCTCGCGGCCATCATCCGGCGCCTGGAGCGTCGGGGAGCCCAGGCGCCCCGTCTGGTCGAGCCGGCGATCGCGGCGCTCGACCAGGCTCTCAACGCCCTCGAGGAGGCGCGCATCGCCCTGCAGTCGGCGCTGGACGAAGCGGATTTCGATCCGGCCGAACTCGAGCGGCTCGAGGAACGGCTGTTCGCCCTGCGGGCCGCGAGCCGCAAATATGACGTGCCCGTCGAAGGCCTTCCGCTGCTGGGCCAGCGCCATGCCGCCGAACTCACCGCCTTGGACGAAGGCGAGGGACATCTGGAAGCGCTGGAACTGGCCGATCGCGCGGCGAGGCAGGCCTATGAGGGGCAGGCGGCGAAATTGTCGGAGAAGAGGCGGGCCACGGCTGCCCATCTCGACAAGGCGGTCAATGCGGAGCTTGCGCCGCTCAAGCTGGACCGGGCGCGCTTCAACGCCAATGTGCAGAGCGACGGCACGCTGGCTTCGCCGGACGGGTTCGACCGGGTGGAATTCTGGGTGCAGACCAATCCCGGGACGCGGCCGGGCCCGATGATGAAGGTGGCGTCCGGCGGCGAACTCTCCCGTTTCATGCTGGCCCTGAAGGTCGCCCTGGCCGATCGCGGCTCGGCGCCGACGCTGGTCTTCGACGAGATCGATTCGGGCGTCGGCGGCGCCGTGGCGGACGCCATCGGCCAGCGGCTCGCGCGCCTTGCCGCGCGGGTGCAGGTCATCAACGTCACCCATGCGCCGCAGGTCGCGGCCCGCGCTTCCACCCATTTCCTCATCGCCAAGGAGGCGCAGGGGAAGGAACTGGTGGCGACGCGCGTGGTCGCGCTCGATGCCGCGCGGCGACGCGAGGAGATTGCCCGCATGCTCGCCGGCGCCCATGTCACCGACGAGGCCAGGGCGGCGGCCGATCGCCTCCTGCATATGGCGAAGTAGCGGACATGCCGGCTTTCGCGCCGGCTCTGCTGCCCTCGATGCCCAAGCTGTGCTAAGCGACGGCATCCCATCCTAGCCGGTTGCCCGCCATGACCAATACCAAGCCCGTCGCCGATCTCAGCGAGGAAGAGGCCCGAGCCGACTATCTGGCTCTCGCAGGCCTGCTGGCCGAAGCGGACCGGCATTATTACCAGGAGGACGCGCCCCGCCTCAGCGACGCCGAATATGATGCCCTGCGTCGGCGCTATGGCGAGCTCGAGGCGCGGTTCCCGCAATTGAAGACGGGCGACAGCCTGTCGGACAGGGTGGGGGCGCCACCCTCCGAGAAATTCGCCAAGGTCCGGCATCGCGTGCCGATGCTGTCGCTTTCGAACAGTTTCTCGGACGAGGACGTCGTTGAATTCGTGGCGCGTGTCCGCCGTTTTCTCGGCCTGGCCGAGGAGGAGCCCCTCACCGTCACGGCCGAGCCGAAGATCGACGGCCTGTCCTGCTCCCTGCGCTACGAACAGGGCAGGCTCGCGGTGGCGGCGACGCGGGGCGACGGCGCGGTCGGCGAGGACGTCACCGCCAATGTCCGCACCATCGGCGACGTGCCGGCGACGCTGCATGGCCAGGTTCCCGAACGCTTCGAGATTCGCGGCGAGGTCTATATGCGCCATGCCGACTTCGCGGCGCTCAACGAGCGGCAGGCCGAGGCGGGCAGGCCGCTCTTCGCCAATCCGCGCAACGCCGCCGCCGGGTCGCTGCGCCAGCTCGACGCCTCGATCACCGCGAGCCGGCCGCTGCACTTCTTCGCCTATGCCTGGGGGGAGGCGAGTTCGCTGCCGGGCGATACGCAATATGACGTGGTCCGCGCCTTCGCGGGCTGGGGCTTCGCCGTCAATCCCCTGATGGTGCGCTGCCGGAGCGTCGAGGAACTGCTCGCCCATTACCGCCTGATCGAGGCGCAGCGCTCGAGCCTCGGCTACGATATCGATGGCGTGGTCTACAAGGTCGACCGCCTCGACCTGCAGCAGCGGCTCGGCTTCGTATCACGCTCGCCGCGCTGGGCCACCGCCCATAAATTCACCGCCGAGAAGGCGACGACCCTGCTGCGCGACATCGAGATCCAGGTCGGCCGGACCGGTGCTCTCACGCCGGTGGCCAAGCTGCAGCCGGTCACCGTCGGCGGCGTGGTGGTCTCCAACGCGACCCTGCACAATGAGGACGAGATCGCGCGCAAGGATGTGCGCATCGGCGATACCGTCATCGTGCAACGCGCCGGTGACGTCATTCCCCAGATCCTGGGCGTCGTTCTCGAAAGGCGGCCGGAGGGCGCCGTTCCCTATCGCGCGCCTGAGACCTGTCCCTGTCCGCTTCGGACCCCGACCGTGCGCGAGAGCACCGCCACCGGCGAGGAGGGGGTGGTGCGGCGCTGCTCGGGCGAGTTCGCCTGCCCGTTCCAGAAGATCGAGCATCTGCGCCATTTCGTCTCCCGTCGGGCCTTCGACATCGAGGGGCTGGGGGAAAAGCAGATCGCCTCCTTCTTCGAGGACACCGAACTGCCGGTGCGAGAGCCCGCCGATATCTTCACCCTGGCCGCCCGCGATCGCCGCAACCTCAAGAAGCTCAGGGATCGCGAAGGGTTCGGCGAGACGAGTTCGCGCAACCTGTTCGCGGCGATCGAGGCGCGGCGGGAGGTGCCGCTCGAGCGCTTCATCTACGCGCTCGGCATCCGCCATATCGGCGAGACGACGGCCCGTCAGCTCGCGCGGGCCTATGGCTCCTGGACGTCCTTCGAGCAGGCGGCCCTGCGCATCGCCGCCAAGGATGAGGAAGCGGCGGCCGAGATGGACGCCATCGATCAGATCGGCGAGACCGTGGTGGAAGCGGTCGGCGCCTATTTCAGCGAGGCCCACAACCTCGCCGTTCTCGAACGCTTGACGGCCGAGATCCGCATCGCCGACGCCGAGAAGCCGCAGGCCGCGAGCCCGGTGGCGGGCAAGACGGTGGTGTTCACCGGCGCGCTCGAGCGCATGAGCCGTGACGAAGCCAAGGCGATGGCCGACCGGCTGGGCGCGAAGGTCTCCGGCTCGGTGTCGAAGAAGACCGATCTCGTGGTGGCGGGCCCCGGCGCCGGCTCGAAGCTCGCGGAGGCGCAGAAGCACGGTGTCAAGGTCATCAACGAGGATGAGTGGTTCGACCTGGTGAGCGGCGCGCAGAACGCCTGACGGTGTGCCGGTCCCCTGACCGGCATGTCGCGCGACGGGGCCTGGGATAGGGGGCGGGGGCGGTAGTCAGGACGTGGGATTGAGGATGGCGATGCCCGCGTTGAGCGACAGGGCATAGCAGACCCAGAGGAGATAGGGCACCAGCAGCCAGGCTGCCGCGCGATTGAGCGCGAACGCCTTGCGGACGGTGAAGGCGAGCACGACGGCGAGCGCGGCGATCACCACCAGACCGGTCATGATCGCGTGGCCGCCGAAGAACACGGGCGACCATGCGGCGTTGAGAGCGAGCTGGACCAGGAAGAGCGCGAGCACGAGGCTGCGCCTCGGCGATGGCGGCGTGCGGCTCCACAACAGCCAGAGCGAGGCGGCGATCATCACGTAGAGAAGCGTCCAGGCGATCGGAAAGACGCCGTTCGGCGGCGTCCATATCGGCTTGGTGAGCTTGGCGTACCAGACCGGGATCTCGCTGACCGTCGCGTAGGATCCGATCAGGGCGATACCCAGGCAAAGCAGGACGCAGACCAAGGCGCGAAACCAGTCCCGTGCCGTCATGTCCGTTGAACCTCCGAATCGTATCTTCGTTGCAACGCTCTGACAGGGCCGCGGTTTCACCCGATCGGAGCGGTCGCCCGTTCCAGCCAGTCCCGTTCGTCCGGTTCGACGAGAGGAGAGAGCACCTCGCGAACGCGCCGGTGATAGGCATCGAGCCAGTCGATCTCCGATCGGGTCAAAAGACCGACGTCGATCGGCCGGGTGTCGATGGGGGCCAGCGTCAGCGTTTCGAAGCCCTGCATCGGGCGCTCGGCGCCCTCGATCTCGACCGCTTCCACCAACACCAGGTTCTCGATGCGGATGCCGAACTCGCCGGCCCGGTAGTAGCCCGGCTCGTTGGAGAGGATCATGCCGGGCTCGAGCGGCGTGGTGCCGAGCTTGGAGATCCGCTGCGGGCCCTCATGCACCGACAGGTAGGAGCCGACGCCGTGGCCGGTGCCGTGGTCGAAATCCGTCCCGACCTCCCACAGCGCGGCGCGGGCGAAGCTGTCGAGCTGCGAGCCGGACGCGCCTTTAGGAAAGCGGACCTGCGCGATGGCGATGTGACCCTTGAGAACTCTCGTATAGCGGTCCCGCATCAGGGGCGTCACGTCGCCGACGGCGATCGTGCGGGTGATGTCGGTGGTGCCGTCGACATATTGGGCGCCCGAATCGATCAGGAACAGGCCCGGCGTGACCGGCCGGTTGGAGGCGCGGCTGACGCGATAATGCGGAATGGCGGCGTTGGGGCCGGCTGCGGAGATGGTCGGAAAGGAGAGGTCCTTCAGGACACCGGTCTCGCTGCGGGCATGCTCCAGCGCCTCCGCCGTCGAAATCTCGGTCTCCGTCCCTTCGGGCGCCGTCCGGTCGAACCAGGCCAGGAAGCTGACGAAGGCGGCGCCGTCCCGGATATGGGCGGCACGCGCACCCGCCTGCTCGGCCTCGTTCTTGACCGCCCGCATCAGCGCGATCGGGTCGCTGCCCTTCTGCACCTTGCCGCCGGCCCGCTCGACGAGCGTGGCGAAGCGTTCGACCACCATCGTAGGATCGAGCCGGACCGTCTTGCCCTTCACCTCGGCGGCGAGCACCGCCTCCATCCGGCCCGGTTCGGCGATCGCCATGTGATGGGAGAGATTGTCGCGCACCGCGTTGGACAATTTGCGGCCGTCGACGAACAGCGTCGGCTCGCCGCTGGCCGGGACCAGTGCATAGGACAGCGGCAGCGGCGTATGCGAGACGTCCCCGCCCCGGATGTTGAACAGCCAGGCGCAGGCATGCGCGTCATTGGTGAAGACGGCGTCGATCTTCTGCTCGGCGAGCTTTGCCTGCAGCCGCTCGATCTTCGATCCGCTGCTTTCGCCGGCCAGGGAAACGTCGTGCAGGACGATGGAGGCGAGAGGCGGCGCGGGCCGGTCGGCCCAGATGGCATCGACCGGATTGTCCTCCACGGGGACCAGCGCGGCCCCCGCCTTTTCGCAGGCGGCGCGAAGCCGCTCGACCTCGTTGATCGATTGCAGGCGCGGATCGTAGCCGAGGCGGGCGCCGGGCGCGAGGGTCCGCTCCAGCCAGCGCTCGGGCGGTTCCTCGACGAGATGACGCGGCGTGAACGTGCCGGTATCCACCTGTTCGCGGACCTGCACGGTGTAGCGGCCGTCCACGAAGATCGCCGCTTCGGCAGCGAGCACGATGGCGATTCCCGCCGAGCCGGCAAAGCCGGTCAGCCACGCCAGGCGCTCTTCGGATGGCGGGCAATACTCGTTCTGGTGCTCGTCCGAACGGGGCACCACGAAGCCGTCGAGCCCTCGCTCGGCCAGCTTCTCGCGAAGGGCCTTGACGCGGGCCGGGCCGAGCGCGGGTTGGGAGATCTCGTCGAAGGATTGGAATGTGGTCATCTCATGCCCCGGCAGCGCGGACATCCCCGTCCGCATCTTCATCGCAGTCTGGCGTCTTCGAGGGCGGCCGGGGACATGCCGTCCCCGGCACCCGGATCATCTCGGCTTGTCCCTTCCGTTGGCGAGGACCAGCGTGGTCCATTCGTCGAGAGGGATGCGGCGGACGAGATGCAGGCCCTGTGCCCGATAGGCGGCGAGGGCGGCATTGGCATGGGCGTGCAGGAGCCCGGACAGGATCACCGTCGCGCCCGGCGCCAGCAGCTTCGCCATGGGCGCGGCGAGGCGCACGAGCGGCCCGACAAGGATGTTGGCGAAGACGAGATCGTAGGGCTTGCCGGCCTGGATCGGCCCGGCGGTGGTGCCGCGGGCGACGATGGCCGTCACGAAGGCGCCGGCCCGGTTGAAGCGGATATTGTTGCGCGCGGTGGCGATCGCGACCGGGTCGATGTCGGAGGCGAGGACGCGCCGGTGGAGGGCACGGGCCGCGGCGATCGCGAGCACGCCGGTGCCGGTGCCGATGTCGAGGGGCCTTTGCGGCCGCTTGCGCTTCAGCAGGGCGTCGAGCGCGAGCAGGCAGCCGCGCGTGGTGCCGTGGTGCCCGGTGCCGAAGGCGAGCGCCGCCTCGATCTCGATGGCGATGGTGTTGGCCGGCACGCGGGCGCGGTCATGGCTGCCATGGATGGTGAAGCGCCCCGCCGGCACCGGCGCAAGGCCTTCCAGCGACGCCGCCACCCAATCCTTGTCGCCGAAACTGTCGAAGGCGACCTCGACGTCCGGCCCGGCTGCGAGGGCGATGAGGTCGCCCACCGCCTGCCTGTCGGGGTCGGAGCGGAAATAGACCTCGACGAGCCAGGGTGGGCGGGGCGTGCCGTCCTCGCGCTCGAAGGCCGCAATGGCGGTCTCCGTCGGATCGAAGCTCTCGCCGAGCAGATCGGCGATGCGGCGCGCCCGGGCCTCGTCGGTGACGATGCGGGCGACATGGGTGGGATTGTTGGGATGCAGACCTTCGAGCATGTGCTTGGCTATCGCGCCGGCCGGCGAAGGGCAATGAAAATTGAGCCTCCCTGGGTCACGAAGGGCTGAACCGCATGAAGCGCTCCCGGAGCGCGCCGATCGCCGCGATGTCGGCATTGGCGAAGGCGACCCGCATATGGCCTTCGAGCCCGGGCCCGAAATAGGGACCGGGCAGGCACAGCACGCCGCTGCGGGCGACGAGCTCCCTGACCACGTCCGCCGCCCTTTGCCCGGGAAAGGGATGCCGCAGGAACGCGAAATAGGCGCCGACCGCATCGATCTTCCAGCCGTTTACGCCGGCGAAGGCCTGCCGGAAGGCCTCGGCCCGGCGTTCGATCTCGAGCCGGTTGGTCTCGCGCCAGGCGGCGAGGCCCTCGATGCCCCAGGCAACCGGCGCCTGGGCGGTGCGCGGCGCGCAGATCTGCAGGGTGTCGAGGATCTTGCCGATCTCCGGCGAGAGGGTGGGCGAAGCATGGAGAGCGCCGAGCCGATGGCCGGGGATGCAGTAGCTCTTCGAGAAGGAATAGAGATAGATCAGGGTGTTGCGATAGTCGCCTGAAGCGATGAGTCCGTGCGGTCGCCCTGCGATGAAATCGCGATAGGTCTCGTCGAGGATGAGGAAGAGGCCGCGCCGGCGGCACAGCTCCGCGAAGGCCTCGATCGTGCGGGGCGGATAGACCGCGCCGGTCGGATTGTTGGGCGAGACGAGGACGATGGCGCGCGTCGTCGCGTCGATGAGGCTGGCGGCGGCGTCGACGTCGGGGACGAAGCCGCCGTCGGCCGGGCTCGGCAGGGGCCGCGCCTCGATGCCGAGCATGTCGAGCGTCATCTTGTGGTTGAAGTACCACGGGGTCGGCAGCAGCACGGAATCGCCGGCCTTGGCCACGGCGATCGCGGCGATGAAGAAGGCCTGGTTGCAGCCGGTGGTGATGGCGACGTCCCGCCAGTCGACATCGCCCCCGTAGAGCGCGGCGACATGGGCCGCATAGCCCTTGCGCAGGACGGTGTCGCCCTGGATCGGGCCGTAGCTCGCCGTGGCCGCCTCGCCGGCGCTACGGCCGAGGCGCTCCAGCAGGTCGGCGTGCGGCGGATAGCCGGGCACCGCCTGCGACAGGTCGATGAGCGGACCTGCCGCTCCATCATAGGCCCGCGCCCAGCCCTGCGCCTCCGGAATGGGCGGCGTGGCCGTGTCGACCAGATTCGGATTGATGGTGGGGAGAGGGGACTGGAGCATGCGCCTGTCATGCCCTCGCCCCGCGCGCAAGACAAGAGCGTTCGGGCGGTCGGCGGGCGCCGGCCCGAAAGGAAATGCCGGGGCAGACGCCGTTGCCGCGGTAACGCCATTTACTCCGGCTTCCTATTTCGTCACGCCTTGCCCATCCGGCGATTCCGCTGGATCGTAAAACCCATTGGCCTGCCGTCATGACATTGCCCGCCAGCCTCACGATCGACGCCGCACGCTCGACGATCCGCCTCGACCCGCGCGATCCGGATTTCGTACAGAATCCCTATCCGGCCTATCGGGCGATCGGCGAGGTCGCGCCGCTGTTCCACTGGCAGGACTATGGCTGCTGGTGTGCGGCGAGCCACGCCCTCGTCTTCGATCTCTTCCGCGACAAGCGGCTGGGCCGGGAGATCCTGCACGTGGCGACGCGGGCCGAGCTCGGGTGGCCCGAGCCCCCCGCGCATCTGGCGCCCTTCTACGCCGTGGACGCCCATTCCATGCTGGAGCGTGAGCCGCCCGTCCACACGCGCCTGCGCACCCTCGTCAACCGGGCCTTCGTCACCCGCCAGGTCGAGCGGCTCCGCCCGCGTATCGCGGCGCTGGCCCATGACCGGATCGACCGGTTCGAAGGGCAGGGGCGGGCCGAGCTGATCGGTGCCTTCGCGACGCCCATCCCGGTGATCCTGATCGCGGAGCTGCTCGGCGTGCCCGCCGAGATGGCGCCGCAATTGCTCGACTGGTCGCATCGCATGGTGGCGATGTACCAGTTCAGCCGCACGCGCGAGAGCGAGGACCGGGCCGTCGCGGCGGCGCGGGATTTCAGCGCCTTCCTGCGCGATTATGTCGGGCGGAGGCGGGCCTCGCCGCGCGACGATCTCGTCAGCCATCTGATCGCCGCCGAGGCGCAGGGCGACCGCCTGAGCGAGGACGAACTGATCTCCACCTGCATCCTGCTGCTCAATGCCGGCCATGAGGCGACCGTCCACACCATCGGCAACGGGGTGAAGGCGGTCCTGCAGTCGGGGCTGGCGCCGGCGGATGCGTTCGCCGACACGCAGAACGCCGTCGAGGAGATCCTGCGCTTCGACCCGCCCCTGCACATGTTCCGCCGCTACGCGCTGGAGGACATCGCGCTCGGTCCGGTGACGATCCGCAGGGGCGAGGAGATCGGCCTGCTGCTCGGCGCGGCCAATCGCGACCCGCAGCGTTTCGAGGAGCCGGACGCGTTCCGGCCGGAACGCGAGCGGCCGCCTCATGTCAGCTTCGGCGGCGGCATCCATTTCTGCGTCGGGGCGCCGCTGGCGCGCCTCGAACTCGAAGTCGCCCTACCGATCCTGTTCGAGCGCCTGCCCGCTCTGCGCCTGGACGGCGAGGCGCTCTACGGCGACACCTATCACTTCCACGGGCTGACGGCGCTGCACGTGGCGTGGTAGCTCCGGGCGGCGGCTATGCCGGCATCAGCTGTCCGCCGTTGACGTGCAGGATCTGCCCGGTGACATAGGCGCTCATCGCGTCGGAGGCGAGGAAGAGCACCGGTCCGACGCAGTCCTCGGCTGTGCCGAGGCGCCCCAACTGGGTGCTCTTGCGCACGAATTCGAGGCGCTCGGGCGGCGTCGCGGCATGGAACGGCGTGAGGATCACGCCGGGGGCGATGGCGTTGACGCGGATGTTCCTGCCGCCCAGTTCCATCGCCATGTTGCGGGTGAGATTGTGCACGGCCGCCTTGGCGGTGGCGTAGATGCCGGATCCGGGCGCGCCGCCATTGTTGCCGGCGATCGAGCCGAGATTGATGATGGCGCCGCCGCCCTGCGCTTCGATATGGGGTACCGCCGCCTGGGACGCCTCGAGCAGCGAGCCGACATTCAGGTTCAGGACCTGCTCGTAGAGCTCCCTGTCGATTTCCACGAAGGGCGCGCGCCGGATCAGCGCGCCGGCGTTGTTGACGAGGATGTCGAGGCGCCCCAGAGCCTTGGCGGCCTCCTCGACCACTCTTCTGGCTTCGCCCTGCCGGCCGAAATCGCCGCGGAAGAGCTTTGCCGTGCCGCCGGCCGCCGTGATGGCCGCCGCCACCTCCGCGGCCTCCGCCTCGCTCGCATTGTAGTGGATCGCCACCAGGGCGCCCTCGGCCGCGAAGGCCTTCGCCAGCGCGGCGCCGATGCCTGTGCTGGCGCCCGTGACCAAAACTCCCTTGCCTGCAAGACCGAGCTGCATGACCGCTTCCTCCGAAATGTCGTGATATTGTCGAATGGGGAGCGGCAGATTGGCCCGGAAAACCACCGCGGGCCAATCACAAATTGCGTGTACGGACCCAGGGCGGGATCAGGCTGCGTCGATGAAACTGTCGACGACCCGCTTGCGGCCGGCCTTGTCGAAATCGACCGTGAGCTTGTTGCCGTCGATCTCGGCCACCTCGCCATAGCCGAATTTCACATGAAAGACGCGGTCGCCGATCTTGTAGGCCGACGCCGTGCCGGTGGAGCGCGCCACCAGTTCGCCCTCGATGGTGAGAGGTTCGCGGCGAGGCGCATTGGCGGCCTTGAAGCCCGATTCCATGTTCTGCTTGGCGCGCTGCCAGCCCGGGGTCGAATAGGTCGAGCCGGAAAAGGGCTGGGCACGGTCGAAGCGGCTCATGCCGAGGGAGCCGCCGGAGCCGTAGGCCGCCGACTGCTCGACGACGTCGACATGGGCTGCGGGTAGTTCGTCGACGAAGCGGGAGGGGATGGTCGCCTGCCACAATCCATGGATGCGGCGATTGGAAGCGAACCACACCTTGGCGCGCCGGCGGGCCCGGGTGAGGCCGACATAGGCGAGCCGGCGTTCCTCCTCCAGCCCGGCGCGCCCGTTCTCGTCGAGGGAGCGCTGATGCGGGAACAGGCCTTCCTCCCAGCCGGGAAGGAACACCGTGTCATATTCCAGGCCCTTGGCGCCGTGCAGCGTCAGGATCGAGACCTTGTCCTCACTGGCGCCTTCCTCGCTCGCATCCATCACGAGGGAGACGTGCTCCAGGAAGCCGGCCATGTTCTCGAAGGAATCCATCGAGCGGACCAGTTCCTTGAGGTTCTCGAGCCGCCCCGCCGCCTCGGCCGAACGGTCCTTCTGCCACATCTCGGTATAGCCGGATTCCTCGAGGATGAGTTCGGCCAGGTCCTGGTGGCGCAGGGTATCGACCTGCCCGGCCCAGCGGGCGAAGGACGCCATGAGGTCGCGCACGGTCTGCCGCGGCTTGGGCTTGAGTTCCTCGGTCTCGGACAGGATGCGGGCGGCCTGCATCATCGGCACGCCGTTGCGGCGGCCGTAATCGTGAAGGATCTGGATGGTGGCGTCGCCGAGCCCGCGCTTCGGCACGTTGACGATGCGCTCGAAGGCGAGGTCGTCGGCCGGCTGCATCGTGGCACGGAAATAGGCGAGGGCGTCGCGGATCTCGGCGCGCTCGTAGAAGCGCGGGCCGCCAATGACGCGATAGGGCAGGCCGAGCGTGACGAAGCGATCCTCGAATTCGCGCATCTGGAAGGAGGCCCGCACCAGGATGGCGATGTCATTGAGCGCATGGCCCTTGCGCTGGAGCGCCTCGATCTCGTCGCCGATCGCACGGGCCTCCTCGCCCGAATCCCAGGCACCGGCGACGGTGACGCGCTCGCCCTCCTCGTCATCGGTGAACAGGGTCTTGCCGAGCCGTCCTTCATTATGGGCGATGAGGTGGCCGGCGGCACCGAGGATATGCCCGGTGGAACGGTAGTTGCGCTCGAGGCGGATCACGGCCGCACCCGGAAAATCCTTCTCGAAGCGCAGGATGTTGTCGACCTCCGCGCCGCGCCAGCCATAGATCGACTGGTCGTCGTCGCCGACGCAGCACAGATTGGGCTTCTGCCCGGCCGGCGTCTGCGCCAGCAGCCGCAGCCACAGATATTGGGCTACGTTGGTGTCCTGATATTCGTCCACCAGCATGAAGCGGAAGCGGCGGTGATACTCGGCGAGGACGGTCGGATTCTCGCGGAACAGCCGGATGCATTCGAGCAGGAGATCGCCGAAATCCGCCGCGTTCAACGTCTTCAGCCGGGCCTGATAGGCGGCATAGAGTTCGCCGCCCTTGCCGTTGGCGAAGGACATGGCTTCCCCGGCCGGCACCTGCTGCGGCGTGAGGCCGCGATTCTTCCACCCGTCGATGGCCGATGCGAGCTGCCGCGCCGGCCAGCGCTTCTCGTCGATGCCGGCGGCGTCGATCACCTGCCGGATCAGGCGCACCTGATCGTCGGTGTCTAGGATGGTGAAGTTCGATTTGAGATCGACCAGCTCGGCATGCCGCCGCAGGATCTTGACGCCGATGGCGTGGAAGGTGCCGAGCCAGGGCATGCCCTCGACGCTCTGGCCGATGAGGACGCCGATGCGCTCGCGCATCTCGCGCGCCGCCTTGTTGGTGAAGGTGACCGCGAGGATCTGATGCGGCGCGGCACGGCCGGTCGCGAGGATGTGGGCTATGCGGGTGGTCAGGACACGCGTCTTGCCCGTGCCGGCCCCGGCGAGCACCAGCACCGGTCCGTCGAGGGTCTCGACCGCCGCGCGCTGCTCGGGATTGAGCCCGCCCAGATAGGCGGCCGGCCGTGCCGCCGCGAGCGCCCGCGCGGCGATGCCGCCGGCAGCCGGCTCATGGGCGGGGGAAGGGGAGCGAGGTTCGGACAAGGGCAAACTTTCAGGGTGATTCCATTCGGGGTGAATCATGGCTTAGATGGGGCGCCCCGTCGAGATTGCGAGCCGGCGCCGCCGATCGGCGGCAAAACCGGTCCGACGGGGGCGATCCCCAGGGGTTTCCAGCCCGCGGGAAGATGCCGCTTGAACGCAGGCGAGGGCCGTGCAGCAATAGGCCCACCGTATACGGGAAGATAGCCATGATCGATGCTTCGCTCGCCTTCGCCACCTTCCTGGCGGGCTTCATCTACACGATCGCGCCCGGTCCTGCCTTCCTCGCGCTGTTCGCGCTCGGGGCGGCCAAGGGGCGGGGGCCGGGTGCCTGGTTCATGGCGGGCCATCTCGTCGGCGACGTCCTGTGGTCGGTGCTGGCGCTCGCGGCCATCATCGGGGTCAGCCAGGTCGGGCCGGCTTTGTTCGACGTGCTCGGCATCTGCTGCGGCCTCTATCTGATCTATATGGGCGCAAGGGCCGTGATGACGAGCCGGGACGGCAAGGCCGCCGTGATCGGCGCCGAGCGGCCGCTGGTCAACGGCATCTTCTTCGGGCTGACCAACCCGAAATCCTATCCGGTGGCCCTGGCGACCTTCGGCGCCCTGGTTGCGCCGCACGGCAGCCAGATCACCTGGAGCGACACCCCGGCCCTGATCGTCAGCGCCCTCTTCGGTTTCCTGGCCGCCTATGCCATCCTCTATTGCGCGATCGGCCTGCCGCCGGTGCGCCGCTTCTTCTCGCGCTACGGGGTCTGGGTGACGCGTGTCGTCGGCGTCGTCTTCATCGGCTTCGGGGCGAAGTCGCTGGCGGACGGCGCGCGGGGCCTTGCCTCGGCGCGCGGCTGAGGCCGCCGGCTTCGGACCGGTTCCGCGCGTCCCGCGTTACTGCCGGCTGAGCCTTTCCGGCATATGGATGGCGCGGCCGACGATCTCGGGAGTCGGCAGGTGGCCGTGGGACGAGCGCATCTCCGCGAGATTGTCGATGATGTCGCTGGGGAAGGGGGCGACGCGGCGGGTCGCCAGATCGATATTGAGCGAAATCAGCTCGCAGGTCGCCGCCACCCAGCCCTCGACGGCATGGCACAATTCCTCGTAGATGTGCAGGCGCTTCTCGTCATAGCCGACGAGCTGAAGACGAACGCGCACCGGGTCTTCGAGATGCAGTTCGCGCTTGTAGACGACATGGACCTCGCCGGTGAAGAACGACATGCCGCGTTCCTGCATATAATCCTCGCCGAGACCGACGAGCGACAGCGCCTCGCCCAGGGCGTTGTCGAACAGCACGTGATAATAGGCCATGTTGAGGTGGCCATTGTAGTCGATCCAATGCGGCTGGATATACATCGGAGATGAAACGAAGGGCGCAAAGAAAAGCGCGGGTACCTTGCTGGCGTCAAACATATCCGCTCCCTCGCAACATATCACCGCGTCTCTTGGAATCCGTCGTGGCCCGGATGGCCAGGCCATCCCTCGCGGCGGGAAAGCAGAAATTTACTGCGGTCACTTGCTGCTGCGGGCCTGGGACGGCAGTGTATGCAAAACGCCGGACACCTCAAGGAAAAGCATCAAATCATGGTCAATTTTACCGAAAACCCTCGCCATTACACCGCAGAGGGCCTTTCTGCCTTGTGCGAGGGCCTTTCGCAGCGGTTCGGCGACCGCTTCTCCACAGCCCAATCCCTGCGCGATCAGCATGCGAGCACGCTGACATGGCTGCCGGCCCAGGCGCCCGACGGCGTCGTGTTCCCGCTCGATTCCGGGGAAGTGGCGAGCGTCGTGGCGCTGTGCGCCGAACGGGGCGTGCCGGTGATTCCATACGGCACGGGTACCGGTCTGGAAGGGCACGTCAACGCGCCCTCCGGAGGCATCTCGATCGATATGAGCCGCATGAATGCCATCGTGGCCGTGCATGCGGAAGACCTCGACGCCGTGGTGCAGCCGGGCGTGACGCGCAAGCAGCTCAACGACTATCTGCGCGACCAGGGCCTGTTCTTTCCCATCGATCCGGGCGCCGACGCGTCGCTCGGAGGGATGGCGGCCACGCGTGCTTCCGGCACCAACGCCGTCCGTTACGGCACGATGAAGGACAATGTCCTGTCGCTGAAGGCGGTGCTCGCCAGCGGCGAGATCGTCACCACGGCGAGCCGCGCGAAAAAGAGTTCGGCCGGCTATGACCTGACGCGATTGATGGTGGGCTCGGAGGGGACGCTCGGCGTCATCACCGAGCTGACGGTGCGCCTGCACGGCATTCCCGAGGCCATCAGTGCCGGCATCTGTCCGTTCGCGTCGGAGCAGGCGGCCTGCGATACGGTGATCGCGACGATCCAGTCCGGGCTTGCCGTGGCCCGGATCGAACTGCTCGATGCCCTGATGGTGCGGGCGGCCAACAATTATTCCCAGCTCGATCTGCCGGAAACGCCGATGCTGTTCGTCGAATTCCACGGCAGCGAGGCCGGGGTGGCGGAGCAGGCCGAACGCTTCGGCGAGATCGCCGCCGAATTCGGGGGCGGCCCCTTCAGCTGGGCGACCAAGCCGGAAGACCGCACCAGGCTGTGGACCGCCCGGCACAATGCCTATTGGGCGGTCGGAGCGCTGCGTCCGGGCGCACGCAGCGTTGCGACGGATGTCTGCGTGCCGCTCTCGCGCCTGGCCGAATGCGTGGCGGAGACGCGGCGCGATATCGATCGGACCGGCCTCGTCGCGCCGATCGTCGGTCATGTCGGCGACGGCAATTTCCACGTGCAGCCGCTGATCGACATGACGGACGCAGGCGAGGTCGCGGCTTGCGAGGGATTTCTCGAACGGCTGGTGCAGCGGGCCCTCGCGATGGAGGGAACCTGCACGGGCGAGCATGGTGTCGGACAGGGCAAGCGCAAATATCTCGTTGCCGAGCATGGCGAGGCGGCCCTGGGCATGATGATCGCGATCAAGAACGCGCTCGATCCCCGTGGCATCATGAATCCGGGCAAGATCTTCATGCCTTGAGCAAAATGCGTTCAAGCAGGAGAGGATCACCAATTTAACCGATTGGTGTGAAACGAATTTTGCGCTTCTTGCCGATTCGATCCGAAGCTGGAACGCTCCCGTTTTCCGGAGCGGATATCAGGATCCCACGGAGCGGCATTTCGCCGCGCTCAAATGCAACAGGCGGGCGTTGCCACCGCGACGCTCGCCTGCTCGTGAACTTCGTGAGGCGCGCCGTCGATCCGACGCGCCATCGCCATTTGCCTACGGCGTGACGACCACGGGTTGCGTGGTCTCCTTGGTCCCTGCATTGCTGGCTTCCCTGGGCTTGACGTGCACGATGATCGGCATCGTCACCCCTGACGGTACGGGCCGACCATCCAGATAGCCCGCCTGCTGCGACTGCTTGTCCACCGAGAGAAATACAAGCATGTTCGCAGCCGCGATGCGGCTGCCCGGTTCCGCCCTTGCCAGGGGATTTTGGACCGTGTGCGTACCGACCGTATAGAAGCCCGCGCCGAAGACACCCAACGCCAGCATGACTGCGGCAGCGCTGATCAAGCGTAACATAGTGTACCCACCTCACCATAAGCGAGAGATACCGTTCTTTGATTGTCGCGACGCTGTGATGACGAACGGCTTGTCTCTACCGCCCCTTCTGTCCGGATTCCCGATATCGCTGGACTCATCCGAAAACAGCAGCCGATCTGTGCATTTGCACTTGTCCCGGCCCGGTTCTCTTAGCACAAATTTCGTCCGGCCCTTACTCAAATCTAAATATTTGGTAAAATTGTGAACGAACGGAACTTTTTTTCAGAATATCGTCTTTTTATTGTGACGAGTTCTATTTTCGCCGCGGCGTATTGCGGGTAGCCCGCCGCGTCCGCACCGGCTATGGTCCGCAGGCCGTCTTCAACCCCCATAAGGACGGAAGCTCCGGCGAAGCGATGCGTCGCCGCAAGGTCGACCACGGGCATCGGCGTACGGGCAGCGTGCGTTCGCCGCCGTTGTGCTCGATCGCGCGAGCCCGTATCACAGACCGGAAGCTGCCCGGAATAAACCATGGTGACGTGACAGACGGGGCTGCTCTTGGAAAAGGCAGGGAAGGGGACCGCGCGGGCATGCCATGCGGGGCCTTGCCCGGCCGGCGTTAATAAGGAAGTCCGGCGTGCGCGAGGCGCTCACCGTTGTCGGTTTCTTGCTGATACTCGCCTTCGCGGCCGTGTTTGCCGCGCCGCTTTACGTCGACTGGAATTCCTGGCGCGATGACATATCGGCGCGCCTGTCCCAGCATTTCGGCACCTCGGTCGTCATCGGGGGGACGATCCAGGCGAGAATTCTGCCGCAGCCCTGGCTTTCCGTCGGCGACGTCGTCATCGGCGATCCCAATGGCGCGACGAAACTGACCGTCGGCACCATCAATGGCGATGTCAGCCTGGCGGGCCTTCTGCGGGGCGACATCAACCTCTCCAATCTCGTCATCCGCAGCCCCAGGCTGACCCTTGCCACCGGCAAGGACGGATCGCTGCAGCCATTGAGCAAAGGCCTGGTTTCCGCCGATGCGACGCTGGAGAGCTTCGAGATCCAGGACGGTACCGTAAGGTATATGGACGAGGCCGCCGGCCGCGACGTGACGTTCAGCGACATCCATCTGGTCGGCGATTCACGCTCGCTCCTCGGGCCCTACAGGGCGGAGGGCGGCGTCCGCTTCGGCGGCGTGCCGCATACGCTCAAGCTGACGACGGGGATCGTCGCCGACGGCGGACTGCATCTGCGGGCGAGCCTGGTTCCCGCCGACAGGCCGGTCACCATCGATCTCGACGGCGAAGCCGGCATACGCGACGGCAAGCCCCGCTTTGCCGGAACGGCGACCCTCGCTCGGCCCGTCATCAATGCCACGGGCGGCACCGGGCAGCCCGATACGCCATGGACCGTCTCAGGAGCCGTCCTTCTCACGCCTGCGGCGCTCACGTCGGACAAGATGACGATCCAGCTCGGCCCCGACGAGCGGGCCCTGAAACTCGACGGCACGCTCGAGATGGCGCTCGGGACGGAGCCATCGCTGGAAGCCTCCTTCAGAGGAGCGCAACTGGAGATCGATCGCTTCGCCGGCGTCGGACCGCAGGAGAGGCAAGCGCCGGCGCGGGTCCTGGCCCAGGTCGCTGAGGCATTGCCCGATTTCGCAGGCGCTCCGCCGCGCGCCCATATCGCCCTGTCCGTCGACGGTGCCATGCTGGGCGGCGAACTCCTGCAGAACATGCGGGCCGATCTGCGGGCGTCCGGGGGGCGTTGGCGCGTCGACAGGCTGGAGACCGATCTTCCCGGCCGTTCGCATCTGCTTCTCGCCGGCGACGTGAAGGCCGATGCCGGCGGCTTCAAGGGCAGCCTGTCGCTGCAGTCGCGTCAGGCGACCGGATTGATCGGCTGGCTGCAGGGTGCCGTCCTGCCGCCACGGCCGAACGCGGCCCGTCAGTTGACGCTCGCGGCCGAATTGAGCGCCGATGCCAACGGCGTCGATCTGTCGAACTTCGCGCTCGCCGTCGACGAAGCGAAGGTCAAGGGCCGGCTCGGCTGGAAGCGGCTGTCGCCCGATCGCAACGCCGGCCGGATCGAAGCGGACCTCGCCGCCGAGCGCATCGACCTCGACGTCCTGCCTTCGATGGCGGCGCTCCTGCCCGGCCGCAGCGACATCTTCAGCGAAGCGGACATCAGGATCGCGGCGCAGGCGCTGGCATTTTCCGGCGTGGAAGCGAAATCCGTCAGCGGCCGCATCAAGGCCGGCGGCAAGCTGATCGCCCTCGAGGACGTCGTCGTCAACGATCTCGACGGCGCGAGCCTGACGGCCAACGGGCGCATCGACAATATCGGCGCCCAGCCGCAGGGCGAGATTCGGGTCGTGCTCGACGGCCGCGACCTTACCGGGCTGGCGGCGGCGCTCAAGCGCAGTTCCCTGCCGTCCTTCTGGGTCAACGCCTTTGCGAGCCGGGCGGCATCGCTTTCGCCCGCCAATGCGAGCCTGGCGATCGCGTTCGGCGCCTCGCGCCGCTATTCGGTCGACGGCAAGTTCGGCGGCAGCGTCGCCCAGTTCGATGCCGAATTCGGCGGCAGCGGCGGCGAAGAGAGTGCCGACATCCGCATCAAGGCCGACAGTTTCGACGTCGCGACGCTGCTGCGGCAGGCGGGCCTCGATCCCGCGGCCGCCCGCATACCCGGCCGCGCCTCGCTCGATATGGCGCTTTCCGGGCCTCTCGACGGCGCCATGCGCTGGAACGCCGGTTTCGACGGCGCCGGTGTCAGCCTGTCGGGCACCGGCAAGATGACGGGTTCGTTCGAGGACCCCGCCTTCGACGGTCGCCTCACGGCCAGCACCGACGACGCGCAGGTGCCCGCCCAGCTTCTCGGCATCGCCCTTCCCGGTGTGACGCCGGCGCAGAGCGCCATGGTCGAGACCGGCTTTCGCCTGCGGGCCGGCCGTTTCGTCTTCGACGACCTCTCGGGCACGCTGCTCGGCATGCCGGTGACCGGCGCGCTCACGATCAACACCGGCTCCCCCGAGCATGTCGAGGGAAAGCTCGGATTCCTGCGCGCCGACGCGGCGCTTCTCGGCTCGCTCTTCGCCGGCGCCGACCTCGGGGGCTCCAACGCGAACGGCAATGCGTGGGCCGACGAACCGTTCGGAAAGAGCACGTTCGACAATGTGGAAGGCAAGCTGACCGTGACGGCCGACGCGCTGCGCCTGTCGCGCCGTCTGCCGGAACTGGGCAGGGTGCGGGCAGCGATCAGCTTCGGGGGCGGCAAGGTCAACGTCGACAGGTTTTCGGCCAGCCTCGGCAGCGGTGCGGTGAGCGGCGCGCTGCAGCTGTCGCGGACGATCGTCGACACTGCGGTGACGGGCCATTTCTCCCTGCGCGACGTGGCGGTGAATACGCCCGTGCTCACGGGGATGCTGACGACCGGCGTCGACTTCCAGGGTACCGGCGCTTCGCCCGATGCCCTGATGTCCTCGCTCACCGGGGGCGGCACGCTCGACCTGAAGAACCCGGTCCTCACCGGCTTTTCCGACAGCGCCTTCGCCGAGACGATGGCGGCGGTGGACGGGGGCCTGAAGCCCGATGCGGCTCATATCAAGCCGGCGTTCGAACAGAGCCTCGCGATGAAGCCGCTCGCGACCAGCAGCCTCAGCGGCAACCTCCTGCTGGCCGGAGGGGTCGTCCGCCTTCCTGCCACGCTCGCCTCTGCGAACGGCATCGGCCTGAACGTCTCGGGCCTGCTCGACATGTCTGACCTGACCGCCAAGGCCAATATCGTGCTCACCCCGCCCGACCCGAAGGATGGCCTCGGCGGACCGGCGCCGACCGTCCCCGTGCTGCTCAGCGGCCCGCTCGACGCGTTGCAGCGCGACGTCGACGTGTCCGGCCTGACGGCCTGGCTCAGCATCCGGACCGTCGAACGGCAGGCGCGCAAGCTCGAAGCGCTGGAGGCTGAACGCCAGGCTCAGGAGAAGGCGCAGGAGGATGCCCGGCGGGCCGAGGCCCAGCAGATGCAGAAGGCGATCGACGACGCCCGGCGCAAGGCGCAGGCCCAGAAGAATTCCGCCGCCCCTGTCGCCAATCCGCAGAGTTCGCCGCAGCCCGCCCCGCCTGTCGCTCTTCCCTCGCTCGATGCCGTGCCGCGGGCGCCGGCCACGCCCGGCCGCGCGCGGTCGGGAACGCCCACCAATGGACCTCGCGCCTTTCCGCCGCTTCCGCCGGTGCAGCCGCAGCCTTCTCGATAGTCGCGCCTGCGACATGCCGCCCGCGAAAAGGCTGCCGGAGCGGCTCTCATTCGCTCGTCCGTGGAAGGGCGGCGGGAGGCGAATCCCAGGACATCCTATTTTTCGTACAATTGCGCGGCTTTACTTGCCGCCGTCTCCATCTGCCGGCAGGCCGAGGTATAACTATCGATCGGGGAGCCCTGGAAGGCCGTATAGGCCGCCCAAGTTTCCGGCCCCGGCGGGAGGGGGGATCGACTTCCGCGACCATGTATTGCCCGGGCCTTCCGCAGAAAAATGGAGCAGGGATCCGGGAGCCGGCAATTCAGCTCCGACGGATGTTGTCGAGCACGAAAAGACGGATCGCCGAGGACAGGTTGCCCTGAGAGCGCGTGGCATCGATTTCGGCAACCATGTCGGAAAGAGTCACGTCACGCGCGGCCGCAAGCTCCTTCAACGTTTCCCAGAACGCATCCTCCAGCGACACGCTTGTCTTGTGCCCGGCGATGACGATCGAACGCTTGATAACTTTGCTTTTCATGGCAGTCACATCACTCTTCGTCGACAGGCTTGAGCCGATGCCCATCGAGACGTTGTTCGGCTCCATCGCGTTCGGCCTTCAGTCTTTCTTTCTCTAAGCGTGACTGCCCGAAAATACGGCGGTTCTGGGCAGCGGCGTGCTCGGCGGCGGCCTTGGCCTTCGCCTTGCGAACACGTCCCAAATTTATAATGTCGGTCATAAATTCACCCGAAACGGAAACCCTTCATGTGTGAGCGATACTTGAATCGGTTCGGCGGAGCCAGTCAGTTTAGCTTACTCCGTATACCTTCATCAAACATAAGCGGTCGGGTTATTCTTTAGCTGTTGTGATCATTCGCGCAAGGCTCATTGCATCATGGAAAGTTTTTTCGTCCATGATTTTCGCTGCCAATACTTCCTGAAGTAGAGTGGTACCGTTGCGATGCGCAGCTTTTGCAAGATGAGCAGCCTCATCATAGCCGATGAGCGGCGTCAGGGCGGTCACCAGCATCAGCGACCGCGACACCAGATCACTGATTCGCTGCCGGTCGGCTTCGATGCCGTCAATACAATGTTCGGTGAAGCTCAGGCTCGCATCGGCGAGAAGGCGGACCGACTGCAGCACGGCGTCCGCGATGACGGGCTTGAAGACATTGAGCTCGAGATGGCCCTGGCTTCCGGCGAACGTCACCGCATGGTGATTGGCGAATACGCGCACGCAGACCATCGTGAGCGCCTCGCATTGCGTCGGATTGACCTTGCCGGGCATGATGGATGAGCCGGGCTCGTTCTCCGGCAGGATCAGCTCGCCGAGCCCGGCACGCGGGCCCGACCCCAGCAGGCGGATATCGCTGGCGATCTTGAACAGGCTGACGGCCAGGGTATTGAGGGCGCCATGCGCCGAGACCAGCGCGTCATGGGTCGCGAGTGCCTCGAATTTGTTGGCCGCGCTGACGAAGGGCAGGCCGGTCAGGGCGGCAAGCTCGGCCGCGACCTTTTCGGCGAAGCCGGCACGGGTGTTGAGGCCGGTGCCGACGGCGGTTCCGCCCTGGGCCAGCGGCATCAGCTCGGACAGGGCGCGCTCGGTCCGGGCGGTGCCATTGCGGATCTGCGCCACATAGCCGGAGAACTCCTGGCCGAGGGAGAGCGGGGTGGCATCCTGCAGATGGGTGCGCCCGATCTTGATGATGTCCTTGAAGCTTTCCGACTTCGCTTCGAGCGCGTCGCCGAGCCGCTTCAGCGCCGGCAGCAGACGGGCGTCGATCTCCATCGCGGCCGCCACATGCATCGCGGTCGGAAACGTGTCGTTCGACGATTGACCGCGATTGACGTGATCATTGGGATGGACGGGGCTCTTGGACCCCATGACCCCGCCGAGCATCTCGATGGCACGGTTCGAGATGACTTCGTTGACGTTCATGTTGGTCTGGGTGCCGGACCCGGTCTGCCATATTGCGAGGGGAAACTCGTCGTTCCATTTGCCGTCGGCCACCTCCTGCGCCGCGCGCTCGATGGCCTCGGCCAAAGCGGAATCGAGCACGCCGAGGCTCCTGTTGGCCCGTGCCGCCGCCAGCTTCACGAGGGCCAAGGCATGGATGATCGCATGCGGCATCTTTTCGGTGCCGATCCGAAAATTCTCGAGGGAGCGTTGTGTCTGCGCGCCCCAATAATGGTGGGCGGGCACCGAAACGGCGCCGAAGGAATCGGTCTCCCGGCGCATCGCGGGCGCGATATCGTTCATCACATTTCTCCTCAGCGGTACTTAAACGAGTCAGGCGGCAATCTGGATCGCAAATAAGATCGGGAGATGATGGGGAAAGCGCATTCCGTCGCCACTCGCCTCTTTTTTCTGCGGCCGAGCCGGCCTATATTCCTTTTGCCGGCTCTCGCCGGCTATGGCGATAAATGGCCATCGAAATAAGCCTTTCGGACCCGGGGGCAGTGCCCGGCGCCTCCACCCCAGCCCGCCGCGAGACGGGTTGGGGCGGGGGCGAAACAGGATCGACGAGGGTGTAAAGGGTGTTCTTTCGCTCGGCATGGTTCCGCCGATATCGGGCCGTTTTTATAGTTGCCAACGACAACTATGCTCCGGTTGCGGTTGCCGCGTAAGCGGTAACTAGACCGAAACAAAGCCCTGACGGGTAGCACCGGCAGGCGGGGTTCGGAGGCACCTGGCAACAGAAGCCTCCACTTCATTACGGTCTGCCTGCAGGCCTGTCTTCCATACGCGGCCCGGTAATGAGCGCGATGAGCACCGACCATATTCGTTATGACCTTCTTACTCAGGACGCGTTGCGCGGGATGGTTCGCCGGGTGCTGGCGGATGTGGCCCGTGTCGGGTTGCCGGGCGATCATCACTTCTTCATTTCGTTCAAGACGCAATATCCGGGCGTGAGCATTCCTGTGCGCCTGGCCGAGAAATTTCCGGAAGAGATCACCATCGTCCTGCAACACCAGTTCTGGGATCTTGCCGTCAGCGATTTCGGTTTCGAGGTCGGCCTGTCCTTCGGCAACGCGCCGGAGCGCCTCGTGGTGCCGTTCGACGCGGTGACGGCATTCTTCGATCCGTCCGTCGAGTTCGGCGTCAAGTTCGAAGTGGCGGATATCGACCACGCGGCGGCGGATGGCGACGCGGAAGGCCGCATGCCGATTCGTCCCTTGCCCTTGAGCAACGCCGCCACCGAGCCGGCCGACAAGCCGGCAGCCAAGGCCCTGACGAAGAAGCCGGCGAGGAGCAAGGTTGCCCTGACCGAAGGGACCGAGCGTGCGGCGCCCGCGCGTTCGGAGAGCCCGCCGGCCGACAATGCCGCGTCCGAAGGCGAGAAGATCGTCAGCCTCGACCATTTCCGCAAGAAGAAGTAGCCGCAAGGCCTTCCTCCGATACGACGCAAAACGGCCTTCTCCTTGCAGGGAGAAGGCCGTTTTCGCTTCCGGCGCTCAGCGCATTCTCCCGAAAAGCCGATCGGCTTTTCGAGTGAGGAAAATGCGTCAAAACAATATGTTGGCTCTAATCCAGCCCGAGTGCGACGAAGCGCAGTTCGCCCTGCGGATTGGACAGAAGCAGCAGGGCCTGCTTGGTGCCGCTCTTCTTCAGCTCGTCCAGCCGCTTGGTGACGTCGGCAGGACTTTCGACCGGCTGCTGGCCGACCTGCAGGATGAGGTCGCCCGGCTTGACCTGCTTGTCGTCCGCCGTCGATCCGTCGTCGACATTGGTGATGAGAACGCCCTTCGTGTCGTCACCGATCTTGAACTTGCCGCGCAACTCCTTCGTCAGGCTCGACATTTCGAGTCCGAGCGCCTTGGTCGTCCGCGGCTTTTCCGGTACGGCGGGCGTGCCGAGGCTGGTCTTGACCGTACTCTCGCCTTCGTCGAGCCTGGCGATCGTCACCGTCTTGGTCAGGGACTGGCCCTTGCGCAGGATGACGACCTCGACGGTCTTGTCCACGGGCGTGTCGGCGACGATGCGCGGGAGGTCGCGCATCTCCTTGATGTCGTGGCCGTCGAATTTCACGATGACGTCGCCGGGCTCGAGACCGGCCGGCTTGGCCGGGCCCTTGCCGTCGACGCCGGCGATCAAGGCGCCTTGGGCATGATCCATGCCGAGACTCTCGGCGATATCGTCCGTCACGCTCTGGATCTTCACGCCGAGCCAGCCGCGGCGGGTCTCGCCGAACTGGCGCAACTGATCGATCACAGGCTGGACGGTGGCGGCCGGCACGGAGAAGCCGAGGCCGATCGAGCCGCCGGTCGGCGAGATGATGGCGGTGTTGATGCCGATGACATCGCCGTCCATGTTGAACAGCGGCCCGCCGGAATTGCCTTTGTTGATGGCCGCATCCGTCTGCAGGTAATTGTCGTAGGGGCCGGAATTGATGTCGCGGTTGCGGGCGGAGATGATGCCCAGCGTCACCGTGCTCGACAGGCCGAACGGGTTGCCGATCGCCATCGCCCAGTCGCCGACGCGCACCTTGTCGCTGTCGGCGAACTTCACGGCCTTGAGCGGCTTGGGCGGGTCGACCTTCAGGACGGCGACGTCGACCTTCTTGTCTCGGCCGAGCAGCTTGGCCTTGAGCTTGCTGCCGTCGTTGAAGTTGACCTCGATGTCGTCGGCGCCGTCGATCACGTGGTTGTTGGTCACGATGATGCCGGACGCGTCGATCACGAAGCCGGAGCCGAGCGCCTCGGTCTTGCGCGGATGCGGCGGGACTTCCTTGCCGTCCTTGTTGAAGAACTGATTGAAGAAATCCTCGAAGGGCGAGCCCGGGGGCAGCTTGGGCATGGGTTGCGACGGGGTGTCGTCGTCGCCTTCATTGTCGGCGGTGACGGTCTGCGACGTCGAAATGTTGACGACGGCGTCGATGAGTCGTTCGGAAAGATCGGCGACCGAGGGAGGACCTGCGGATGCCAGGGCAGGCTGGGTGAAGACGGCAACCGGGCTTGCGGCGAGCAGGGCGGCGATCGCCAGCGCGCTGGTTCGGCGCATCAGGTTTTTCGGATAGACTGGCATGAATTCCTCGGGTGGAAGCGACAGGGCCGCGCGGCCTCCTCGCTGATGAAGGACGTTCGCGACCATCTTCAAGCGCTGAATGCGGCGTGAACATGACCGTGTGCGGCGCCCAGGCAATGTTTTGCGGCGTCGATCCGGGGTGTCACATGCCGCGAACGATCCATACGATGGCGATGCCGATCACCGCGGAAATGAAACCGGCAATTCGCAATTGGGCATTGGGCGAGGTGGCGACCGAGACCATCATGCGCCGGACCGGGTCCGGGAAAGCCAGAAAGAGAACTCCCTCGATGGCGAAGGCCAGACCGAGTGCCGTAATGAAATCGCCGAAAGAGAAACTGCCCATACGCCCCACACGTCACACGAAAACGCCGGCCGCGAGGAGGCGGCCGGCGCAATGGAGCTTTATCTGTGGCTGGCGTCAAGCCTATTGCGCCGGAGCCGGGTTGGGCGCGGCCGTCGACGAGGCGGCAGGCGCGGCAGGCGCCGCTCCAGCCGGCCCGCCGCCGGGCGAGCGCAGATATCGGAAATAATCCCAGTCGGGGCTGATGAACAACTGGGTATTCTCCGGCTTCAGCGCATCGACGTAATTGCGCATCGACATGTAGAACCGGAAGAATTCCGGATCGCGATTGAAGGCGTCGGCCAGGATCTTGATGCGCGTCGCGTCGGCGTTGCCCGTCGTCGCCGAGGCCTGCCCTTTCGCCTCGCCCAGGATCTTGGCAACCTGCCGGTCGGCATCGGCGGTGATCACCTGGGCCTTCTGGGTACCCTCGGAGCGGATCTGCTGCGCCTCGGTCTTGCGTTGCGACTGCATGCGCTTGTAGACCGCCTGGCTGTTGGCTTCCGGCAGGTCGGCGCCGCGGATGCGGACGTCGATCACCACCACGCCGAAGCCGGTGGCCTCCCGGTTGACCTCGTCACGGATCTTGGTCATCAGCCCGGCACGGTTGTCCCGCACCACGGCGGAGAACGTCGACTGGCCGAGGACACGACGCACGGCCGAGCTCAGGATCGAGGTGAGCTGCAGTTCCGCACCCCTTTCGGAATGCGTGGTCTGGAAGAATTTCAGCGGATCCGAGACGCGGTAGCGGGCGAAGGCATCGACGACGAGCCGCTTCTGGTCGCTGGCGATGACTTCCTGGGGCGGGGTGTCGAGGTCGAGGACCTGGCGGTCGATATATTCGACGTTCTCGATGAAAGGCCATTTCCAGTAGAGGCCCGGCTCCGTCTTCGGCGCCTGCGGCTCGCCGAGGCGCAGCGGCAGCGCGAAGTCCCGCGGCGAGACGGTGTAGGCGGAGAAGAACATCAGGATCACGGCGATCGCCGCCACCACGAGGATGCCGGTCGAGATGGGGGACTTCATGGCGTCGCTCCCTGCTGGGGCTGCGGAGCCGGCGCAGGCTTGAGCATCTGGCCGAGGGGAAGATAGGGCACCACGCCCTGGCCCTGATTCTTATTGTCGGCGATCACCTTGGTGGCGCCCGAGAGGACGGTGGTCATGGCTTCCAGATACATCCGCTCGCGCGTGACGGCGGGGGACTTCTGATAGGCAGCATAGACCTCGTTGAAGCGGGTCGCCTCGCCGGTCGCCTCGGCGACAGTCTGGGCGCGATAGGCTTCCGCCGCCTGGGTGATGCCGGCCGCCCTGCCGATCGCTTCGGGGATCACCTTGTTCGCGTAGACTTGGGCCTGGTTGATGGTGTTCTCCTGGTCGGCGCGGGCCGCCTGCACGTCGCGGAAGGCATCGATGACCTGCGGGGGCGGATCGACGTTCTGCAGCTGCACCAGGCGCACGATCACGCCGGCCTTGTAGCTGTCGAGCGCCTTCTGCATTTCCTCCTGGACCTGCTGCTCGATCGCCTGGCGGTCGCCCGTCAGGATGGGCGAGATCGTCCGCTCGCCGATGGCCTCGCGCATCGCGCTCTCGGCCACGGCCCGGATGGTTCCCTTGGGATCCGACAGATTGAACTGGTAATCCTGCGGCGCGGCCGGGTTGATCTGCCACTGCACGGTGAAGCCGATATCGACGATGTTCTCGTCGCCTGTCAGCATCTCCTCATTGCTGTCGGTGTCGCTGCGGGTGCCGACATTGATGGTCTCGACCGTCGTGACCGTGGGCTTTTCCACCGTGCCGATCGGATAGGGGATATTGTAGCGCAGGCCCGGCGGACTGACCGAGGTGAACTTGCCGAAGACGAGGTTGAGGCCGACCTCGTTGGGCTGGACGCGGTAGAAGCCGGTCAGCAGCCAGATGCCGACGAGGACGACGATGCCGACCAGGATGTTGCGCGGCGTGAAACCGCCGCCGCCCTGAAAATTCCTCAGGCCGTCCTTGCTGCGGCGCAGCCAGTCTTCCAGGTCCGGAGGCTGGGAGCCGCCGGAGGGGCCGCCGCCCCAGGGGCCACGGCCGTTTCCATTGCCGTTGCCGCCACCGCCGCCGCTACCCCAGGGGCCACCGCCGCCGCTCTGGTTACTCCAAGGCATGTCTGCGTCCTTTAATGATCGTCCGCTGGACGAACGAAATCCCGATCCGCGGGACAGACCGGGTTCATGAAGACGCTGCATATAGGAACGCAGCCCCTTCGATCAATCCGAAACCGGCCCGGGCGATGCAGCGCCGGGCCCTCCCATCCGCATCGTTCCGGGCAAGCGTGCCCCTTGCCAGCATAGCGTGTGCGGCCATCATATGCCTGATATCGTTGTGCAAAGAAGGGCGAGCCCGCTCGCTTTCGAGAGCCTGCCGCCGGCATGTTAAATTTCGTTCATCAGGGCGGCGGCGGCCAGGTCGAAGGCTTCGCCGGGCGGAACGAAGCGCCAGCCGGGCATCTGGTGGCGAAACCATGTGAACTGGCGCTTGGCATAGTGCCGGGTATCGGCCTTGGCGCCGGCGACGGCCTCGGCAAGCCCGATCTCGCCCCTGACATGCCGGATGAGGCCCGGCACGCCGTGCGCCCGCATCACCGGCAAGGCCGGATCGAGGCCGCGGGCTGCCAGCGCCCGGACTTCTTCCAGCGCGCCGCGCGACATCATCTGCTCGAAGCGCCGGTCGATCCGGCCGTAGAGCTCGGCCCGGTCGGGGGCGATGAAGATGCGCAGGCAGCGCGCGGGATCGAGGAGGGGCGCCGAATGCGGCTCGCGCTGCCAGGCCGAAAGCGGGCGGCCGGTGGCGGCGAAGATCTCCAGGGCCCGGATCAGGCGCTGCCGGTCGCTCGGCCGCAGGCGCGCGGCAGTCTCCCCGTCCACGGCGGCCAGCCAGGCATGCAGCGCCGGCGTCTCCAGGGGCTCGGCCCGCAGGCGGATGTCGTCGCGCACCGCGGCCGGCACGGCGGGCATCTCGGCGAGGCCGCGCTCCAGCGCCTTGAAATAAAGGCCGGTTCCTCCCGTGACGATCGGCAGGAGGCGCTCTCCTGCGACGGCCTGGAGGCAGAGGGCCGCATCCTCGCGCCACCGTCCGACCGAATAGTTCGCGGCGCCGTCGACATGGCCATAGAGATGGTGCGGCGCGCGCGCGGTTTCGCCTGGGTCCGGCCGCGCGCTCAGCACGGCGAGATCGCGGTAGACCTGCATGGAATCGGCATTGACGATGGCGCCGCCGAAGCGTTCGGCCAGCGCCAGGGCGAGCGCGGACTTGCCGCTCGCCGTCGGACCTGCCAGAAGCACCGCATCCATTCGCCCGGCTGTCATCGCATGTCGCTCGTCGCTACGCTCATCACCCACCCTGCCAGGCCCGCCTTGAACGAGGAGGTGCTCGCTCGCGCCCGGGCGGCGCTGCTGGCGCCGCAGGGCGCGACGGTGCTCGCTCCCGGCATCGCCGTCGATATACCCTTCACTGCCGATGCGGCTCCCGAGACGATCGACGCGAAGCTGATCGAGGCGCGCCTGCGCGAGGCGCTGGACGGCCTGCCCATCGATCTGGTGGTGCAGGAAGCGGCAGGACGGCGCAAGCATCTTTTCCTCGCCGACATGGATTCGACCATGATCGGCCAGGAATGCATCGATGAACTCGCGGATTTCGTCGGCGCCAAGGCCCGAGTCGCGGAGATCACGGAGCGGGCCATGCGCGGCGAGATCGCCTTCGAGCCCGCCTTGCGCGAGCGGGTCGCGCTGCTCGAAGGCCTGCCGGAAGCGGTCGTCGACGAGGTCGTGCGCAGCCGCCTCACATTGACGACGGGCGGGCCGGACCTCGTCAGGACCATGCGTGCCAACGGCGCCCACACCGCGCTGGTCTCGGGCGGCTTCACGCTGTTCACCGCGAGGATCGCCGCGATGCTCGGCTTCGACGAGCACCACGCCAACATCCTGCTGACGAAAGATGGCGTGCTGACCGGCAAGGTCGCGGAGCCGATCCTGGGGCGGGAGGCCAAGCTCGCCAATCTGCGCAGGCTCCGGCAGGCGGGTGGCCTGGCGGTTTCCGACACGCTGGCGGTGGGGGACGGGGCCAATGACCTCGCCATGCTGGGCGAAGCGGGCCTCGGCGTCGCCTTCCATGCCAAGCCGGCGGTCGCCGCCGCCGCCCGCATGCGTATCGATCACGGCGACCTGACGGCATTGCTCTATGCGCAGGGCTATGGGATCGATAGGTTTCATCCCGGCGGCTGACGAGGAGGCTCGATGGCTGGGAATCATTCATCCGTGGACGAAGCCTTGTCCGCCGTCGCGGAATCGCCTCGCCGGGGGTATAAGGACTTATGCTTGATCGTTCTCACCGGCCGCACCCCGAACAGCAATATCTCGACCTGCTCGATCGGGTCTGGCGCGAGGGATCGCCGCGCCGGGATCGCACCGGCGTCGGCACGCGCGCGCTTTTCGGGCAGACCATCCGTGTTGACCTCTCGGACGGCACCCTTCCGCTGCTGACCACCAAGCGCGTGTCATGGAAGACGATCGTCCGTGAATTGCTGTGGTTCCTCACCGGCGAGACGAATATCCGACCGCTGCTGCAGGCGGGGGTGACGATCTGGAGCGACTGGCCGCTGGCCAAATATCGGCGCGAGACGGGCGAGGAGATCACCCAGCAGGACTTTGAGGCCCGTATCGTCGGGGACGAGGCGTTCGCGCGGCGATGGGGTGATCTCGGCCCGGTCTATGGTGCGCAATGGCGCCATTGGCCGCTTTTCGTGCCGACCGATGCGGCCGGCGGGGAGACGCTGTATCGCCGCGATGCCCAGGGCATCGACCAGATCGCCAGGCTCGTGCGGGACATCAGGACCAATCCGTCGTCGCGCCGCCTGATGTTCACCGGATGGAACGTCGCCGAGCTCGACAGCATGGCGCTGCCGCCCTGCCACACCACCTACCAGTATTTCGTCGCCGACGGACGGCTTTCGGGCCTCCTGCATCAGCGCAGCTGCGACGTCGGCCTGGGCGTTCCCTACAACCTCGTGACCGCTGCGCTCCTCATCCGCATGCTGGCCCAGCAATGCGACCTCGAACCGGGGGAGTTCGTCTGGTTCGGCGGTGACGTCCATGTCTACGAGAACCACGCCGGCCTCGTCGCCGAGCAGCTCAGCCGCGCGCCGCGAGCCTGGCCGACGCTGCGTTTCGCCCGGCGCCCGGCCTCGATCCTCGACTACCGCTTCGAGGATTTCCTCATCGAAGGATACGAGCCGCACGCCTCGATCGCTGCGCCCATCGCGGTCTGACGAGCGATAGCAGCAGCGCCGTGCGGAGGGGCACGGACGGGGATTGCGTGATCGTCTGGGGTGGACCCAGCGCAATTGCGGATCGGGGTCATCATGAACGTCCTTCTCGAGAAACTGAAATCGAACATCGTCCTGCTCGTCGGGCTGGTGGTGCTCGTCTATCTGGGGCTGTCATCCTATTTCACCGTCAACCAGAACGAAGTCGGCGCGGTGCTGCGCTTCGGGCGCCTCGTCAGCGACGAGCCGGTGCAGCCCGGCCTGCATTTCAAGCTGCCCGCGGTCGACAGCGTGCACACCATCCGCACGTCGATCGAGAAGATCCCGATCCCGGAAATCCACGTCAAGACGATCGACAACCAGTTCGTCTCGATCGACATGAGCCTGACCTATCACTTCTCCGACCCGTTGAGGGCGCTGTTCCAGGTCGGTGACATGGGTGGGGGCACGGTGAGCGAGAAGGTCATTCCCTTCGTGCAGAGCCGCACGCTCGACGTGTTCGGCCAGGTCAACGCGCTCGAGATCGCCGACAAGAAGAAGGGGCTGGAGAACTCCATCCTCACCGCCATCCAGGCGCAGGCGGCCGAGATGTTCGGGGTGAAGGTCGAGGACATCCAGATCACCCAGATCAAATATGACGAGAATTTCGAGCGCAACATCCAGATCACCGTGCAGACGCGCAACCAGCAGCTCGCCGCCGTCAATATCCTGAAGGTCAAGCAGACCGAGGCGGAGCAGGCGGTCGCCGTCGCCAAGGGCGAGGCCGACGCCGCCGCGGCCAGCGCCGACGGCCAGAAGCGCGTCGCCATCGCCGAGGCCGAGGCGCGGGCACAGTCCGTCCGCCTCGCCGCCGACGCCGCAGCCTACGACGTCGCCAAGCGGGCCGAGGCGGAGGCGACGGCGAAGAAGGAGGTCGGCGCGGCGGAAGCGGAGGTCATCTCGATCAAGGCGAAGGCTGCCGGCTCGTCGCAGGCCTATGCCGATATTCTCCGGGCCGAATCCGCCAAGAACTGGCGCGGCGAGGTGCCGAACGTGCAACTGGGCGGTGCCGGAGGGCAGGGCGCCACGCCCGTCGTCGTGCTGCCGCCGGAGGCGCTCAAGCCGGCACAGGCGCAATAGCCAATCCGGAGAGCGGGCTTCCACCCTGTTCTTGGAAACGCAGGCGGTTCAGAAGGTGCAGGCAGGATGCCCTAGGCGGTAAGATGAGACGATTTTGGCCCGTAATGGGTTCAGGATTTGTCATTGCCGGGCTCGTCCCGGCAAACCAGCCGGGCCGCAAGCCGTCATGCCGCACGAAATCTGGATACTCGGGACAAGCCCGGGTATGACGAAATCGCGCCTCCTCCTCTTGCCTTAGCGCATAGGGGCAGGATGTCTGCGGTCCTGGGGAAGAGGAGCATTCGATGAGCATTGCCGTCGTCATGGTGGCCGCGATGGCCCGAAACCGTGCCATCGGGGCCCGCAACGGTCTTCCCTGGCGCATGCGCTCGGACATGAAGCATTTCAAGGCCGCGACGATGGGCAAGCCGATGCTCATGGGGCGGAAGACCTACGAATCGATCGGCCGCCCTCTGCCGGGCCGCAGGACCATCGTCGTCACCCATGACCGCGATTTCGCGCCCGAGGGCGTCGAGACGGTGGCCAGCCTCGAAGAGGGCCTCCGGCGCGGCCGGGCGGTCGCGGCGGAGATGGGCGCCGACGCGCTCGTCATCGCCGGGGGGGCGGCCGTCTACGGACAGGCGATGCCCGTGGCCGACCGGCTCATCCTGACGGAACTGGCTCTCGACGCCGAAGGCGACGCGTTTTTTCCGGCCGTCTCCGATCAGGAGTGGCGCGAGGTCTCGCGCATCGTCCATCCCCGCGGCGAAGGCGACGATGCCGCCTTCGAGGTCGTGGTGTGGGAGAGGCGGCGATAGGCGACGAGGGCATGGCGAAACCTGCGCCGATTCTCGCCGGCCGGCGGAATCAGCGCTTGACCGGTGTACGTCGAAGCACTAAAACCCCGTAACTTTCGCAAATAGGAGCGCTTCCTTGCGCAACATCCTTATCGTAGGTTTGGCGTCGTCGGTGGAGCGGGCATAGGCCCGAAACTCCCACGATGACGCACATGGGCCCCTCGAGGGCCTTTTTTATTGCCCGAAATTCCGAGTGAACGAAGCTCAAGTCCAAAAAGCCGAGGAAAAGGCGATGTCGACGAAGCAAATGACCGGCGCGGAAATGGTGGTCCAGGCCCTGATCGATCAGGGCGTGGACACCCTCTTCGGCTATCCCGGCGGCGCGGTTCTGCCGATCTATGATGCGATCTTCCATCAGGACAAGCTTCGCCACATCCTCGTCCGGCACGAGCAGGGCGCCGTGCACGCCGCCGAAGGCTATGCCCGCTCGACCGGGAAGGTGGGCTGCGTGCTGGTGACCTCCGGCCCCGGCGCCACCAACGCCGTGACCGGGCTGACCGACGCCCTGATGGATTCGATCCCGCTGGTGTGCATCACCGGGCAGGTGCCGACCCATCTCATCGGCTCGGACGCCTTCCAGGAGGCGGACACCGTCGGCATCACGCGCCACTGCACCAAGCACAATTACCTGGTGAAGCGCATCGAGGACCTGCCGCGCATCCTGCACGAGGCCTTCCTCATCGCCTCGTCGGGCCGCCCCGGTCCGGTGCTGGTCGACATCCCCAAGGACATCCAGTTCAAGGCCGGCGAGTATTACAAGCCGACCGAGAACGTCCATAAGACCTATCGTCCGCGCATCGAGGGCGACCCCGACAAGGTCGCCGCCGCTGTGGCGCTGATCGCCGGGGCCAAGAAGCCGGTGTTCTACACCGGCGGCGGCGTCATCAATGCCGGCCCGCGCGCCTCGGCGCTGCTGCGCGAACTCGCCAAGGTGACCGGCTATCCCGTGACCTCGACGCTGATGGGGCTGGGCGCCTTTCCGGCGGCCGATCCGCAATGGCTTGGCATGCTCGGCATGCACGGGACCTACGAGGCCAATATGGCGATGCACGACTGCGACGTGCTGATCAATATCGGCGCCCGCTTCGACGACCGCATCACCGGGCGCATCGACGCCTTTTCGCCCCACAGCCGCAGGATCCACGTCGATATCGATCCCTCCTCGATCAACAAGAACGTCAAGGTGGACATCGGCATCGTCGGCGATTGCGCGCATGTGCTCGAGCAGATGCTCGCGGCCTGGCGCGCCCTGAAGCCGACCGTGGACAAGGCGGCGCTGAAGAGCTGGTGGGGCGAGATCGACGGCTGGCGGCAGCGCAAGTCGCTCGCGTTCGGCGCCTCGGACACGATCATCAAGCCGCAATATGCGATCGAACGGCTGTATCAGCTGACCAGAGGCCGCGACGTCTACATCACCACCGAGGTCGGCCAGCATCAGATGTGGGCGGCCCAGCATTTCCATTTCGACGAGCCGAACCGCTGGATGACGTCGGGCGGCCTCGGAACCATGGGCTACGGCTTTCCCGCAGCGGTCGGCGTCCAGCTCGCCCATCCCGATGCCCTGGTGATCGACATCGCCGGGGAAGCCTCGATCCAGATGATGCTGCAGGAGATGTCGACGGCCGTCCAGTATCGCCTGCCGGTGAAGATCTTCATCCTCAACAACGAATATATGGGGATGGTGCGCCAGTGGCAGGAGTTGCTGCATGGCGGCCGCTATTCGGAGAGCTATTCGGCGGCGCTGCCCGATTTCGTCAAGCTGGCGGAAGCCTATGGCGGCGTCGGCCTGCGCTGCTCCAGGCCGGGCGACCTCGATGCGGCGATCATGGAGATGATCGACACGCCGCATCCGGTGATCTTCGACTGCCATGTCGACAAGTCGGAGAACTGCTTTCCGATGATCCCGTCGGGCAAGGCGCACAACGAGATGATCCTGGGCGATGCGGCCGTCGATATCGGCAGCGTCATCGACGCCAGGGGCAAGCAGCTGGTGTGACGTTTCCCGCGGCCGCCGGCATCCAGCCGGCTCCCGCAGCGCTCAGGAGGCCGGCCCGCTGCCGGCCGCCCCAGGGGCGCTGCCGAATTTCCACAGTCGGAATTCCAACATGACCGGATCTGCCTATTTCATGTCCACCGCGTCGAGCGTGACCGAGACCCATACGCTGGTGGTCGAGGTCGACAACGAGCCGGGCGTGCTCGCGCGCGTGGTCGGCCTCTTCTCCGGCCGCGGCTACAATATCGAGAGCCTCACCGTGTCCGAGACCCAGCATGCGGAGCATGTCTCGCGCATCACCGTGGTCACCACGGGCACGCGGAACATCATCGATCAGATCAAGGCGCAGCTCGAACGCCTCGTGCCCGTGCACAAGGTGGTGGACCTGACCGAAACCGGCCGCGCCCTCGAGCGCGAGCTGATGCTGATCAAGGTGCGCGGCAAGGGCGACGATCGCAGCGAGGCGCTGCGCATCGCCGAGGCCTTCCGCGCCCGCGTCATCGATGCGACGGTCGAAAGCTTCGTGTTCGAGATCACCGGCAAGGGCGAGAAGCTCGACCAGTTCGTCGAGCTGATGCGGCCGATCGGCCTCGTCGAAGTCTCCCGCACGGGCATCGCCGCCATCGCACGCGGACCGAACCCCCTTTAAGCCGGCCGATGCGTTCTACCCGCCTTCGGCGAAAGAAATGGAGCCGAAGCGGGTTTTTCCGAGAACGAATATTGCCACCACCCCGATGACGGGCTATTCGCCCGCATATCCGCCCCCTGTGACATTCTGAAGGAACGTAGGACCATGCGCGTTTATTATGATCGCGACGCCGATCTCAACCTGATCAAGACCAAGAAGGTCGTCATCGTGGGCTACGGCTCCCAGGGCCGCGCGCACGCGCTCAACCTGAAGGATTCCGGCGTCAAGGAGATCGCGATCGCGCTGCGCCCGGGTTCCACCACCGCCAAGAAGGTCGAGGCGGACGGCCTCAAGGTGCTGTCGGTGGCCGAGGCCGCCAAATGGGGCGATCTCCTGATGATGGCGACGCCGGACGAGCTGCAGGCGGACATCTACCGCGACGAGATCGCGCCGCACATCCGGGACGGCGCCGCCATCGCCTTCGCGCATGGTCTCAACGTGCATTTCGGCCTGATCGAGCCGAAGAAGACCGTCGACGTCATCATGATCGCGCCGAAGGGGCCCGGCCACACCGTGCGCGGCGAATATGAGAAGGGCGGCGGCGTGCCCTGCCTGATCGCCATCCATCACGACGCCTCGGGCAATGCCCACGACATCGCGCTCTCCTATGCCTGCGGCATCGGCGGCGGCCGTTCGGGCGTGATCGAGACCAATTTCAAGGAAGAATGCGAGACCGACCTGTTCGGCGAGCAGGTCGTGCTCTGCGGCGGCCTGGTCGAGCTGATCCGCTCGGGCTTCGAAACGCTGGTCGAGGCCGGCTATGCGCCGGAAATGGCGTATTTCGAATGCCTGCACGAAGTGAAGCTGATCGTCGACCTCATCTATGAGGGCGGCATCGCCAACATGAACTACTCGATCTCGAACACGGCCGAATGGGGCGAATATGTCTCCGGCCCGCGCATCATCACCGCCGACACCAAGGCCGAGATGAAGCGCGTGCTCAAGGACATCCAGACCGGCAAGTTCACCTCGGACTGGATGCAGGAATACCGGGCCGGCGCCTCGCGCTTCAAGGGCATCCGCCGCCTCAACGACGCCCACCAGATCGAAGCGGTCGGCGAGAAGCTGCGCGGGATGATGCCGTGGATCGGCAAGAACAAGCTGGTCGACAAGGCCCGCAACTGAGCCGATCCTGCAATCGGCATGTCGCCCTGGTCCCGGTGGGACCGCGAGGCGGAGAGGGCGGGTCGGGGGACCCGCCCACCGGGGGTGCCGGTCTCCTGACCGGCACTTCCTTCTGCGTCGCCGCCGCCGGGACGAGGCGTACACGCAGGCGGGTCGGGGACCCGCCCACCGGGGTTGCCAGTCCCTGACCGCATCCTGCCGCTCCAACGCCGCGGCACCGCATTCGGGCATGGACAGCACCTCGGCGCCGGTGTGAACTGGCGGCTCCTGACATGAGTCCCGGGGAGGCGCTCCATGGCGACGCAGGCTTCCGCTCTCCACATCGTCGGCGAAGGCGAGCGACGGCATGCCATCGTGGCCGCCACCATCGGCAACGGCCTCGAATGGTTCGACTTCACGGTCTACGGCTTCTTTACGCCGATCATCGCACGGCTGTTCTTCCCCGCGCATGACGAGACGACGTCGATCCTGCTCACCGTCGGCACCTATGGCGTCGGCTTCGTCGTGCGGCCCGTCGGCGCGATCCTGCTGGGCGTCTATGCCGACAGGCACGGACGCAAGCGGGCGCTGACGCTGACGATCCTGCTGATGGCCGCCGGCACGGCGCTGCTCGGCTGCGCGCCGACCTATGCCCAGGCGGGGATCGCCGGGCCGCTGGTCATCGTCGCGGCGCGGCTGATCCAGGGCTTTTCGGCCGGCGGCGAGATCGGCGGCGCCACCGCCTTCCTGATCGAATATGCCCCGGCGGACAGGCGCGGCTTCTACGGCAGCTGGCAGCAGACCAGCCAGGCGCTCGCGGTCCTCCTCGGCGGCCTGTGCGGCATGTTCGTGACGAGGGCGCTCGATCCCGCCACAATCGACAGCTGGGGCTGGCGCTTTCCCTTCCTGCTCGGCCTCCTGATCGGGCCGGCCGGCTTCTATATCCGCGCGCGCCTGGCGGAGACCCCGGTCTTCGCCGACAGCCGCACGCGCAAGAGCCGTTCGCCGCTCCGCGACGCCCTGCGCGAGCATCCGCGCGGCATCGCTTCCGGCTTCGGCGTCACCATCCTGTGGACGGTCTGCACCTATGTCCTGATGTTCTACATGACCACTTTTGCCGTCAAGCAGCTCGGCATCCCCCTCGCCGACGCCTTCATGGCGACGACCGCCTGCGGCGTGGTGCTGGTGCTCGGCTGTCCTCTCGCCGGCGCGCTCTCCGACAGGGTCGGGCGCAAGAGGCTGCTGCTGGCGGCCGCCATCGCCATCGGCGTGGTGATCATGCCGCTGTTTTCATGGCTCATCGCGGTGCCGAGGCCGGTCGTGCTGGTGACGGTGCAGGCGATCATGGGGCTGCTGCTCGCTGCCTTCACCGGTCCGGCGCCGGCCCTGCTGGCCGAGCAGTTCCCGGCCGGCCTGCGGTCCACCGGACTGTCGCTCGCCTATAATTTCGCGGTGACGATCTTCGGCGGGTTCGCTGCCGTCATCGTCACCCTGCTGATCGAGACGACGGGCAGCAAGCTCGCCCCCGCCTATTACGTCGTGGCGGCGGCGGTGCTCAGCGCCGTCACCCTGGCCACGATGCGCGACCGCACGGGCCAGCAGATTGATTGACCGGCAAGGCGCTTGCAGCAGCCGATTCCGATGAGTGCTAACAGATTGATTTTGCTACGATATTGTGAAATTTCGATTGCGATTCCGTGAATATTGCGTTGCAATGGCGATGAGGCAATGCGTTGGAGAAATCGCCCATGGTTTCAGTTGCGTTCCGCCGCCAGCTGGAAGGATACGGCCTTACGACCGCCAGCATCTTCTACCGTCTGCCAGATCATCCGAGCCTGCTGCAGAACTATGTCTGGCAGGATTACGATCTGGCGCCGCTCTTTCCGGAATTGAAGAAATTCCTGGCCTTCTGGCGCGAGAAGCTCGACGGCACCCTGCATTCCGTTGCCGTATCGCATAGCGGCCTGATCGGCCCCAGCGAACTGCGGACGGTCACCCAGGAATTTCATCTTCATTGACGGCCGTCATTTCCCGTTTCGGTGACTGGACGGCCTCGATTCCGGTACGGCAGGCGGTTGGCCTGCCTGCTCGCTACTGGCGCCGCCGGCAAATCGCGCTATAACGCCTCCGATCGTGCGGAGGCAGCGTGGACAGACATCTCAAGGCCGCCAGGCGGCTCATCGCTCACCTCGGTGACCAATTGCAGGCCGATTTCGCCGTCGAATTATGGGACGGCGAGGTGCTGCCGCTCGGTGCGAAGGCGCGGACGGATCTGCGCCTCAAGATCGCCGACGCCGATGCGCTGACCCGCCTCGTGCGGCGCCCGCGCTTCGACCGGCTGGTCGAACTCCTCGCCGATGGCAGTCTGACGATCGAGGGCGGCACGCTGCTCGACGTCGCGGAGCGGCGCGGCAGCATGAACACCAAGGGATTGTTCAAGCGGCTGAGCAAGCTGCAGCTCGCCCGTGGGCTGCTGCCCTTCCTGATGCGCCGGCTGCCGAAGAAGGAGGTCAAGAGCCACGCCTTCGAGGGGGCTGTGGCCGACAAAGTGGAAGCCGGTCGCGACGACAAGCCTCTCGTGCAGTTCCACTACGATCTCTCCAACGATTTCTACCGCCTTTTCCTCGGGCCGACCATGGCCTACACCTGCGCCTACTGGCCGACGCCGGAGACCACGCTCGACGAGGCGCAGACCGCCAAGTTCGAGATGATCTGCCGCAAGCTGCGGCTGCAGCCGGGAGAGCGCTTCCTCGATATCGGCTGCGGCTGGGCCGGTCTCGTCTGCCACGCGGCGAAGCACTACGGCGTCAAGGCCCATGGCGTGACGCTGGCCCAGGAGCAGTTCGATTTCGCCCAGGCGCGGATCGCCGCGCTCGGCCTGCAGGATCTCGTGACGGTCGAGCTGAAGGATTATCGTGACCTGACCGGCACGTTCGACAAGATCGCTTCCATCGGCATGTTCGAGCATGTCGGCATCGACAATCATGATGCCTATTTCACCAAGATGCACGGCCTGCTGCGGCCGCGCGGGCTGTATCTGCACCACGCCATCGCGCGCCCGGCCAAGCGCGACATGAAGAGTTTCCGCCGCAAGAGGCCGGAATATGATGCTTTGACGCGTTATATCTTCCCGGGCGGCGAACTCGACAGCGTCGGCATGTCGGTCAACGGCCTGGAGAAGCACGCCTTCGAAGTGCATGACGTCGAGGGCTGGCGCGAGCATTATGCCCGCACGACGCGGGCGTGGACCGAGAACCTCTATGCCGCCCGCCAGGTGGCGGCGGCCGAAGTGGGCGAGGCCAAGACGCGGATCTGGCTTCTCTATCTCGCCGGCTGCTCGCTGGCCTTCGAGCGCTCGGCCGTCGGCATCTTCCAGACGCTGGCCTCCAGGAAGGCCAAGGGGCCTTCGGGCCTGCCGCCAACGCGCGAGGATCTCTATCGGCAGCCGTGAAGCGGAGAGAGCGGATCGCCTCGGGATAGGGCAATGTCGAACGAGACGGCTCAGGGGCTGCCCTGAGGCCGGCCTGGCGTGCGGGCATCGGTTTCCGGGGGGTGCATGCCGCCGCCGTGAATACATTTCCGGGCATAATTAAATCATGGGTTGTCAATTGTCGGAACAAACATAAGATACCGACAGCGCAACCGGATTCTGCCGTTCAGCGTGAGGTTCGCAAAGAGCCGCGTCGATGGACCCCCATCGAAAGCAAAAGTCGCTATGGAGGAAATGATGACCAAGGACTCGACGCCGCGTTCCCGGCGTGACTTCATCCGTACCGCCTCGATGTCGGCGGGTGCCGCCGCCGCCATGTTCGGCGGCTTCGGCATCAGCCCGACGCTCGCCGCCGAGATGGCGGCCGCAGCCGGCCGGTCCGACAAGCCGCTGAAGGCGGCCTTCTCCAATGCCGGCCTCCAGGCCACCTGGTGCGCCCAGGGCAAGCAGGCCGCCGAATATTGGGGTAAGCTCTTCAATGTCGAAGTGACCTGGTTCGACGGGCAGCTCGATGCCGTCAAGCAGCGCGCCGCCATCGACAACATGGCGTCCCAGAAGTGGGATTTCGTCGCTATCCAGGCTTTCGGCATCGGCACGCTGACCCAGCCTGTCCAGAAGATGATCGACGCCGGCGTTCCCGTCATCGACATGGACACGCTGATCGCGCCGCTGGAGCAGATCAATATCCATTCCCTCCTGGCGCCCAACAACGAATTCATGGGTTCCGCCGTCACCCAGGCCCTGTGCACCGCCATCAAGGGCAAGGGCAAGATCATCATGACCCAGGGCGCCCTCGGCCATACCGGTGCCCAGGGGCGGGCGAGGGGCTTCCAGTCCGTCGTCAAGCAGTTTCCGGACATCGAGGTGCTCGACACTCAGCCTGCCGATTGGGACGTGTCGAAGGCCGCCCGCCTGTGGGAGACCTACCTCACCAAATATCCGCAGATCGACGCCGCCTTCTTCCACAATGACGACATGGCGCTCGCCGCCTACAACATCATGAAGGCGCATAATCGTACCAACATCCTCATCGGCGGCGTCGATGCGATGCCTCCGGCGATCTCCGCGGTGGCCGACGGGCGCATGTACGCGACGGTGCGCAATCCCTCCTGCCGCATCCATGGCGGCGCGATCATCGCCGGCGTGGCGGCGGTCGTGTCGGGCGAGAAGACGGGCGAGGGTATTCCCAAGAGCGTCGTGGTCGACGGCCCCGTCGTCACCAAGGACAATGCCCCGGGCATGCTGTGGATGGAAAACCACTTCCTGATCTGACCGGAAGGTCGGCCTGCAAGACCACCGGGTGCCGCAGTGCGGCGCCCGGCTTCCGTTCCCGCAGTTGGTGAGGCGCGATGACGCTCGACGACAAGCAAGAGGGTGGCGCTCCGCCGCGCCTGCAGATGACCGGCATCGCCAAGTCGTTCGGGGGCGTGACCGCCTTGCGAGGCGTCGATTTCACGCTGCGGGCCGGCGAGATCCATGGCCTCGTCGGGGAGAACGGCGCCGGCAAATCGACGATGATGAAGATCATCGCCGGGGTCCATACCGAATATCAGGGCAGCCTGCAGATCGACGGGAAGGAAGTGCATTTCCGCTCGGCGCATGATTCGCTCGCCGCCGGCATCAGCATGGTGCACCAGGAACTCAGCATCGTGCCGGACCTCACGGTCGCGGAGAATGTCTATCTCGGCAAGCAGCCGGTGACCGCCATCGGCACGATCGACTGGTCGGCGATGATCAGGGGCGCCCGCGAGCAGTTGAAGAGCCTCGGCATCGACGTCGATCCGCGCACCCGCATCGGCTCGCTACCGATCGGATTGCAGCAATTGATCGAACTCGCCCGCGTGCTGTTCTCCGGCGCGCGCATCATCATTCTGGACGAGCCGACCTCGGCGCTCTCGCCGCCCGAGGTGCAGAGGCTGTTCGAGGTGCTTCGCCGCGTGCGCAAGGACGGCCGCAGCATCGTCTTCATCTCTCATTTCCTCGACGACATCCTCAACATCTCCGATACGGTCACGGTCTTCCGCAACGGACGGCATGTGATCACCCATTCGACCGAGGGCATCGACAAGAACTGGGTGATCGAGCACATGATCGGCCGGGGCCACGAGGGGCTGGAGGAGAGCTATTCCGGCTCGATCGCACTGTCGCCGAAGGTCGAGGGCACGCCCGTGCTCCAGACGCAGGGCCTGTCGTTCGGCCGCGCCTACAGCGACGTGTCCCTCGAGGTCCATGCCGGCGAGATCCTCGGCGTCTACGGCTTCATGGGCTGCGGGCAGCTCGAACTCGCCCGCACGCTGTTCGGCAAGCTCAGGCCTGCTGCCGGATCGATCATGCTCGCCGGGCGGAACCATGTCCTGCACAACACCTCGCAGGCGCGGCAGGCCGGCATCGCCTTCGTGCCCGAGAGCCGCCGCTCGATGCTTTTCCATCACCAGCCGGTCTACAAGAACATCTCGATCAGCATCCTGGAAAAGATCTCACGCCTCTGGCTGAAGCCCGCCGCCGAGCGCGCCACGGCGAGGGGACATGTCGAATCCCTCCACATCCGGCCGCCGCTGGTGAACGTGCCGCTCGGGTCGCTGTCGGGCGGCAACCAGCAGAAGGTCGCCTTGGCGAAGTGGCTGACCTACATGCCGAAGGTGCTCATCCTCAGCGAGCCGACGCGCGGCATGGATGTGGGTGCCAAGGATGACGTGGTGAAGATCGTCCGCGACCTGCGCGACAAGGGCCTGGCCGTCATCGTCGTCTCGGCCGAGCCCGAGACCGTGCTGTCCCTCGCCGATCGCGTCGTGGTGATGAAGAAGGGCAGGATCGTCAGGGAGTTCGTCAACGAGACGATATCGAAGGACAAACTCCTGGAAGCCGCCTGAAGGCCTTGCTCTAACCTATTGGCTCAACGCATTTTCTCAGTCGAAAGTCCGTCGGCTTTTCTGGAAGATGCTCTCGCATTCGGCGCGCCGCCGCGGTTGGCATCGCGCCGGGACAGGAACGGGAACGTGGTCACCGGCGATCGGAATCACGCTCCGCGATCATAACGACAAGAACAAAGACTTGGAGCGCTATCCGCCAGGGGCGTCCCGCTCCGCACAGGGAGTTACGATATGAGCGTGCCGGTTCAGGACGGACAACGCAGTGCCGTTCGGCAGGGGTTGGGTGCCCTGTTGCGCAACCAGATGCGCAACATAGCTCCCTTCGTCACGCTGCTGCTGCTGCTCGGCTTCTTTTCGGCGGCGAGCCCGTCCTTCGTGACGATGGACAACGTCGCCAACATCCTCGTCCAGATTTCGGTGACCGGCATCATCGCGGTCGGCCTCACCTTCGTGATCCTCTGCGGCGAGATCGACCTGTCGGTCGCCTCGGTGGCGAACGTCACCGGCGTCGCCCTCGCCTTCTTCACGGCGCAGGAATCCTATGTGAACATCGCCAACACGGCCTTCATCATGCCGGGCGCCATCGCCATCCTCCTGGCTCTGGCGGTGTGCACGCTGCTCGGCCTGATCAACGCCTTCGGCCTGACCAAGATCGGCATCCCCTCCTTCATCATGACGCTGGCGATGATGCAGATCGCGGACGGCATCTGCGCCATGCTGCTGCGGGGACAGATCGCCTATGCGGTGCCGCCGCTCGTCACCACGATCGGCGCCAACAGCATCGGCAGCGTGCCCTGGCTGGTGATCCTGCTCGGCGCCTTCCTGCTGGTCGGCCATGTCGTGCTGACCTATACGCGCTTCGGGCGCTATATCTACATGGTCGGCGGCAACCGTGAGGCGGCCGAATATTCCGGCATCAACATCAAGATGATCCTCGCGGCGGTGATGGTGATCTGTGCGGTCTGCTCGGGCGTCGCCGGCATGGTCGGCGTCGCCCATTTCGGCAGCGCGCAGCAGAACGAGTTCACCGGCTATCTTCTCGACGCCATCGCGGCGGTCGTGGTCGGCGGCACGAGCCTGTTCGGCGGACGCGGCAGCATCGGCAACACGATCGTCGGCCTGTGCGTGCTCGGCGTCCTCAACAACGGCCTCGATCACGTCGAGATCGACAGCTTCCTGAAGATCCTGATCCGCGGCATCATCCTGCTCGTCGCCCTGATCATCAACGTCTACGCCCAGCGCCTGAAGGACGAGACCGCCACCGCCGGTTGAGGGACCGGCCGGCGCCGCGGCTGCGACGAGAGGAAGAGGCAATTTTGTCCATACCCGGGCTCTCGTCCCGGGTATCCGGCCTTCGTGCAGGCGGCCCGGCAAGGTAAATCCTGGACCGTTACAGGCCAAAGGCGCCCCGACTCAGCGCATGGGGCGCGGCCCCTCACCTCTATCCTCTCCCCGCATGCGGGCAGAGGGGACTTCGCCGTCGCGATGGACCTGGAAAACCCGCATCTCGGCGTACCCTCGAAGGCGAGCCGCCGGCCATTTCCTTCTCCCCGCATGCGGGGAGAAGGGCAGGGGCAGCGCAACCGGTCCGAAGGCTGGCACGCGGCTCAGCCCCGGCGCTTGATGATCCGGTTGATGCCCGAGAGAACCGCCTTCAGCGAGGACACCACGATATCCTTGTCGATGCCGACGCCGAACAGGGTCGAGCCGTCGGCGAGCCGCAATTCCACATAGGAGATGGCGGCGGCGTTGGCGCCCGAGCCGATGGCGTGTTCGCGGTAATTGGCGACGTCGAAATCGAGGCCGCTTTCACGCCGCATCGCATCGACGAAGCTGTCGATCGGCCCGTTGCCCTGGCCTTGCACGACCTTCTCGGCGCCCTGGTCGCGGATATGGGCGGTCAAGGCGCGTTCCTCGCCGCCGCCGTCGCTCATCGTCTGATGCGACACGAAGCTGTAGCGGCCATTGTCGAGATATTCGCCGGTGAAGGCCTGCCAGAGCCGGTCCGCCCCGAGTTCGACGCCTTCGCCGTCGGCGATGCCCTGGACGAGCTTGGAAAACTCCACCTGCAGCAGGCGGGGCAGTTCGATGCCGTGCTCCTTCTCGAGGATGAAGGCGATACCGCCCTTGCCCGACTGCGAGTTGATGCGGATGACCGCCTCATAGGACCGGCCGAGATCCTTCGGATCGATCGGCAGATAGGGGACCTCCCACACCGGCGATGTCGCCGTTTCCATCGCCTTGAAGCCCTTGTTGATGGCGTCCTGGTGCGATCCGGAAAAGGCGGTGAAGACCAGTTCGCCCGCATAGGGGTGGCGCGGATGGATCGGCAGCTGGTTGCAATATTCCGCCACCCGGACGAGCGCGTTGACGTCGGAAATGTCGATCTTCGGGTCGATGCCGGACATCATGAGATTGCCGGCCAGGGTCACCAGGTCGACATTGCCGGTGCGCTCGCCATTGCCGAACAGCGTGCCCTCCACCCGGTCCGCGCCGGCCATCAACGCCAGTTCGGTGGCGGCGACGCCGGTGCCGCGGTCATTGTGCGGATGCACGGAGATGATGACGCTGTCGCGATCCTTGACGTTGCGCGACATCCATTCGATCTGGTCGGCATAGACGTTGGGGGTCGCCATCTCGACGGTGAGCGGCAGGTTCAGGATGAACTTGTTGTCGGGCGTCGGCCGATAGACGTCCATCACCGCCTCGCAGATCTCCTTGGAGAAATCGAGCTCGGTGCCCATGAAGCTCTCGGGCGAATATTGGTGCCGGATCGACTTTTCCATGCCGAGCTCACGTGTGAGCTGCATGATCAGTTCCGCGCCCTTGACGGCGATGTCGCGAATGCCGGCGCGGTCCTGCCGGAAGACGATGCGGCGCTGCAATTCGGAAGTGGAATTGTAGAGGTGGACGATGGCGTTCTTCACGCCCTTCAGGCTCTCGAAGGTGCGGCGGATCAACTCCTCGCGCGCCTGGGTGAGGACCTGGACGGCGACGCCGTCGGGGATGCGGCCGCTGTCGATCAGGAAGCGGACGAAGTCGAAGTCGGTCTGGGAGGCCGAGGGGAAGCCGACCTCGATCTCCTTGAAGCCCATGCCGACCAGCGTGTCCCACATGCGCAGCTTGCGCTCATGGCCCATCGGCTCGATCAGCGATTGGTTGCCGTCGCGCAGGTCGACCGCGCACCAGATCGGCGCATGGGTGATGGTGTTCGAGGGCCAGCGCCTGTCCGGCAGATCGATCGGCGGCCAGGGTTTGTATTTGGCGGCGATGTCGAAGGACGGGGCAGCGAACTGCGTGGCTTTGCCAGCATAAGTCATGATGAAATCTCGTCAGCCGAAGGGAAGGAGCGGCGAATGTGTCTGCCGCGGCTCGTCCAGACCCCTGAGCGCCCAGGCTGATGCCCGGCCGGCCCTCAGGGGCGGCTAAGGAGGAGGTTGCCGGAGAGGAGGGCAAGCGCCAACGCCGGCGCCAGATGCGCGAGCGTTCCAGAATTGGCGGCGGATGTCGCCACGGGCGATCCTCGTCTTGCCGTGGCCGGTGCCACGCGGATGACGCGCTTGTAACCCGATAGCAAGGCCCGGGCAAGGGGCGAGTCGCGGTGCGGAAAGGAATCGACGAAGGCTTCCGCTGCGGCACGATTTGCCGCCGTTCTCACACGGAAATGCTTTGTTTCATCGCCGAGAATCGTCTTCTCTTCGCGGGGAGCCAAACGACCGCCGGGATATTGCGATGCGTTTTCTGATTTGTGCCGTTCTGGTGGCGGCCGCCGCCACGCCTGCCGCCGCCGCGCCCTGCTCGACGCGCATCGCCTTCGTGCACCGCGTCATCGACAAGGACGTCAAGATCGGCTTCGTCGACAAGAAGGTCCACGACGCAATGACCGCCGATCTCGACCAGGCGACCAAGGCCTGCGATGCCGGCGACGACGCCACGGCGCAGAAGCTGATTTCCTCGACGCAGGCGCGGCACGGCTACCCCGTTCGCGGCCAGCCGGAGGAATGACGCCGCAACGGCCTCCTCGCCGGACGGGAAGGCCGGCCGGCTACCCGGCCAGCCGGTGTTCGAGATAGGCGCATTGGAAGGCCGGCATCCGTTCGGCGAGAATATCGGCACGCCGCGACACGACATGCATGCGGCTGAGTTCGGGCTTCGGATCGCCGGCCAGGAAGCCTTCGATCCGCCGCTTCAGCTCGGCGGCTCCCAGAGGGGAATGCACGTTGCGGATGAGGGCGATGCGCGAGCCGTGAAAGACGGCGGTCCATCCGGGACCGACCGTCACCTCGGCGGCCGATAGCCCGGTTTCCTCCGCCATTTCGCGCATCACGCTGGCGGCGAGGTCCACCGTGTCGCCGGCGAGGTCGGACGGGTCGGGCGTTCCCGCGGCGAAATAGATCGCGCCCGCATTGCTGGTATGGTCGGCCATCTCGCCGAGCAGGAAGGCGCCGTCGGCCGATTGCAGCGCCGCCATCGAGAAGCAGTTCCATTTCGCCCGGTCCGGAAAGCCGAAATCGCGCCAGGCCAGGAAGCTCGCATAGTCCGTCATCAGATAGGCCCCCACGAACAGCCCGCCGACGATTTCCCAACGGTGCATGAGCAGGACCTTGCCGTTGAAGGTCTCGGGCTTGTGGGCGACCACCGCCTGCCAATGCTCGGCAATGGCTGCGCGATTGTCCTGCGCGAAGGCCCACGGCACCGGCTCGAAGCGGCAATCGATCGCCTCGATCTCGACGATACGGGGTGCCGTCTCAGACATTCAGGGTTCCCTCGCTGACGATGACGGCATTGCCGCCGATCGAGGCCGCCGCCAGGCGCATGCCTTCGGTGGTCATGTTCAGGTCGATCAGCGAGGGCCGGCCCATCTCGAAGCCCTGCTCGATGCGGAAATGATGGACGCCGTCGGCGAGATCGTCGAAACGGGCGATCACGCCCGACAACGAGGCCGCGGCCGAGCCGGTGGCCGGATCCTCGGGAATGCCGTCGCCCGGCGAGAACATGCGGGCGTGGAAGGTCGAGGTCGGCTGCGCGGTCTGGCGCGTATAGACATAGGCGGCGCCGAGCCCATCCTGCCCGAAGGCGTCCTGCCACAACGCCGTGTTGATGCGGATACGGGCAGCGGCTTCGAGGCTTCGCAGCGGCACGAAGGTGAAGGGGGAGCCGGTGCCGAAAAGGGTCGGCTTGTGGTTCTCGAAACCGATATCGTCCGCTGCGAGGCCGAGGGCCCCGGCGATCAGGGCGATGTCGGCCGGCGTGCCCCGCTCCGTCGGCAGCACCGGCACTTCGAAGCGGGCATAGGGTGCGCCCCCGGCGAGGGATACCGCGCAGGGCACCACACCGATCTGCTCCTCCAGGCCGAACAAATAGTCGCCCGGCTGGTGGTCATGGTCGAGGCTGGCGAGCAGCACGGCGGTACCGACCGTCGGGTGGCCCGCGAACGGCAATTCGAGCCCCGGCGTGAAGATGCGGATCCTCGCGCGATGGCGCGCTTCTTCGGGGGGCAGGACGAAGACGGTTTCCGACAGGTTGAACTCGCGTGCGATCTTCTGCATCGCATCCCCGTCGAGGCCTCCGGCGTCGAGGACGACGGCGAGCGGATTGCCGGCCAGCGGCCGGTCGGCAAAGACGTCGAGCGTGAAGAAGCGGCGGGACATGCTGGCATCCTGTGTCGATGAAAGGGGTGTGCGGGGCGGGAAGGCCGAACCGCCGGGTCCGGCGTTCCTCGCCGCCAGGTCGGTATCGGATCTACGGCTTTCGAGCTTGCGTTGAGGTCATCCCGTCTTCAGATCTTCTCGGCGGCAAAGCGCCGGCTGGGCGTGACGAATTCGTCCTGCGCGGCGACGGTGAGAATTTCCCGGGACCCGGCCTCCTCGGTGCGCTTGAGCAGGCCGTAGATCGAGGCGCTGGCGAGTTCGAGCGCCTGCGCGGCCGATCCGGAGCGCTTCCAGTGCAGGTTGAACAGGGCGGCGATGGCGTCGCCGGCCCCGTTGATGGAAAGGCCGAGCCGCGGCGTGCGCACCCGATAGGTTCCGCTGGCATCGGAGGCGACGAGATCCACCGCGTCGGCGGGTGTCTCCTGCGTGTCCAGGGAGGTCACGAGGATGACCTTGGGGCCGACGCGGTGGATCGCCGCGATCGCCGCCTTGGCGGTCTCGAGCGTGGTGACTTCCCGCCCGGCGAGATATTCGAGTTCGAACTGGTTCGGCGTGATCACGTCGGCGGCCGGCACCGCCTTGTCGCGCATGAATTCAGGAATGCCGGGACGCACGAAGATCCCGCGCCCGACATCGCCGATCACCGGATCGCAGCAATAGGTGGCGTGGGGATTGGCGGCGCGTACCTTGTCGACCGCGGCCATGATGGCGTTGCCGATGTCGGAGGAGCCCATATAGCCCGAGATCACCCCGTCGCACTGGCCGAGCACGCCGCGTTCTGCGATGCCGTCCACCAGTTCCTCGACCATGGTGCCGTCATAGACGCGGCCCTTCCACGCGCCATAGCCGGTGTGATTGGAGAATTGCACGGTGTGGATGGCCCACACCTCGCATCCCAGGCGTTGCATCGGGAAGACCGCGGAGGCGTTGCCGACATGGCCGTAGGCGACCCAGGACTGGATGGACAGGATGTTCATTGCGGCTCTTGAGCTCGGGCGAAACCAGGCCGCACAACAGACGATATTCGCATGCAGCGCAACAGGGCGGGTGCTGTTCGGCCATGATGATTTCTGATCGGAGCGATCAGGGGCGTCGATCGGAGCGGCCAGCCGGCGCGGCCCCCCTCTGGCGGCCTGTCGTCTTCCTCTTCAATAACGAAAGAACGTTCCCATATGAGGTCGACGAATAAAGGGACGTTTCTTCCCGGACTGCCTTGGACCTGGTTATTGCCATGCTGGATTTCTCACCCTCCTTCATACTGGATGACGAAGTGGCCTCGCAGGAGGTTTCTTCCGTTACGTCAATCGACGATGGACGTTTGCTCGACGCCTATTCCAACGCCGTCATGGGCGTCGCCGACGTCGTCGGTCCCGCCGTGGTGAAGCTCGATATCCGCAAGAACGGCAAGCCGGCCGGCTCGGGTTCGGGCGTGATCCTGTCGCCTGACGGTCTCGTCCTCACCAACAGCCATGTCGCGCAGGGCACGCCGCGCATCGGCATGCAGACCCAGGACGGGCGGCATTTCGATGCACGCCTGATCGGCGACGATCCGGATACCGACCTGGCGCTCGTCCATATCGAGCAGTCGGTCAACCTGCCATCGGCACGCCTCGGCAATTCGAGCCAGCTGCGGCGCGGGCAGGTCGCGGTCGCGATCGGCAACCCGCTCGGCTTCGAGGCGACGGTCACCGCCGGTGTCGTCTCCGCCCTCGGCCGCTCGCTGCGGGCCAAGAACGGCCGCCTGATCGACGATGTGATCCAGACCGACGCCGCCCTCAATCCGGGCAATTCCGGCGGGCCGCTGGTCTCCTCGCTGGGCGAGGTCATCGGCATCAACACGGCGGTGATCATGGGGGCGCAGGGCATCTGCTTCGCCGTGGCGTCCAACACGGCGAGCTTCGTGATGGGGCAACTGATCCGGCATGGACGGGTGCGCCGCGCCTCGATCGGCGTCGCCGCGCAGCCGGCGCCGATCGCCCGCCGCGTGCAGATCGCCGCCGGCATCGACCAGCCGATGGGCGTGATGATCGCGTCCGCCGAGGCCGGCGGCCCCGCCGATACGGCCGGCCTCCTGATGGGCGACGTCATCGTCGCCGTCGACGGCCGCAGGGTCGGAGGGGCGGATGCCCTGATCCGCCTGCTCGACGAGGACCGGATCGGGCGCAGCACCACCTTCGACGTGCTGCGCAACGGCAAGGCGCGCTCCTTCGACGTCACGCCGAAGGAGCGCCGCGGCTCATAATCCCCACCGCTCAGGCCTTCGTCAGCCAGGCATGGTCCGGGTCGTTGTGGAATTTCCACACCCGCTTCGGCCCGGCCATGACGTTGAGATAATAGAGGTCGTAGCCGTGGGCGGCGCCGACGGGATGATAGCCCCGGGGCACCAGAACGACGTCGCGGTCGGTGACCGTCATGGTCTCGTCGAGCGAGCGGTCGTCGGTATAGACCCGCTGCACGCCATAGCCCTGCGGCGGCGAGAAGCGGTGATAATAGGTCTCTTCGAGCAGGCTCTCGGCGGGAAGGTCGTCACGGTCGTGCTTATGGGGCGGATAGCTCGACCAATTGCCGGAGGGCGTGATCACCTCGACGACGAGCAGGCTTTCCGCCGGTTCCCATTCGGGCAGGATGTTGCGGACATGGCGGGTGTTCGAGCCCTTGCCCCGCGTCTCCTGCGCGACGCGGTCGGGACCGATCAGGCGGGCCGGCAGGGTTCCGGTGGCGGGAGAGGAGCAGATGGCGACTTCCAGCAAGGTCCGGGCCGTCACGCTGTAGCGCGATCCGGCGGGAACATAGACCGACCAGGGCGCGCCCTCGAAGACGTTGCCGCGCTCGCCGAGAACGCCGAAATCCCGGCCGCCCGCCTCGACCGATGCCCGGCCTGCCAGCAGCACGAGGCAGACTTCGCGGTCGCCGGTTTCCGCGCTCAGGGTGTCGCCGGCCTGGAGATCGCGAACCTCGAAGCCGACATGGGTCCATCCCGCCGAATGCGGCGTGACGCGATGGATGAGGCCGCCGGCCTTGCCGGGCTTGATGAGCAGCTTGGACATGAAGCCCTTCCTGGGAGCGCGGACATCCCTGTCCGCTCTTCGAAGCGTCGAGAGTGCGGAAAGAGGCGGACAGGCATGTCCGCGCTCCAGGGCTAGATCAGGCCCGTCTCGGCCAGCACCTTCCTCAGATGGGCATAGCCGATCTTGGCATAATGCAGCGGATTGGCCTTTTTCGGGTCCTGCTCCGCCTCGACCACCACCCAGCCCGAATAGCCGCCGAGCTCGCGGAAGACGGCGGCGAAATCCACCATGCCGTCGCCCGGCACCGTGTAGACACCCTCGATCACGCTGTCGAGAAAGCTCCAGTCGCCTGATTCGGAGCGCTTGCGCACCTCCGCCCGTACGTCCTTGGTGTGGACATGGCCGATGCGGTGTCTGTAGCGGCGGGCGAGGGCCGCCGGATCGGCGCCGCCCCAGGTCGCATGGCCGGTGTCGAGCAGGAGATTCACGGCCTCGCCGCTCGCAGCCATCAGGGCGTCGATATCGGCTTCGGACTGGACGATGGTGCCCATGTGGTGGTGATAGACCAGCTGCATCCCCTCGGCCCGGAGAGCCTCCGCATAGGTCGTGAGGCGCCGTCCGTACTCGGTCCATTGGTTCGAGGTCAGCACCGGCCGCTGCGACAAGGCCTTGGACCGATCGCCGTGGATGGCGTTCGACGTCTCCGCCACGATGAAGACGGGGGTGCCCATCGCCTTGAGCAGGTCGATATGGGCGCGGGCGGCGGCGAATTCGGCCGCGGCATCCCGCTCCAGCAGCTCGATCGAATGCCAGCCGCCGATGCAGGCGAGACCAAAGGGCGCCAGCGCCGCCTTCAAGGCCTCGGCCTCGCGGGGGAACTTGTTGCCGAGCTCCATGCCCTCGAAGCCGACTCCGCGGGCTTCGGCGAGGCAGGTTTCCAGCGGCGTCTCGCCGCCGAGTTCGAGCATGTCGTCGTTCGACCAGCCGATGGGGTTGGCGCCGATGCGAATGGCCATGGGTGGCTCCGGGAAGGGATGGAGGGTTGGAGAGGTCTGGAAGGAAGGGAGGCGTCAATCGCCGATGTGCTGCAGGACCTTCGCCCTGGCATAGTCGGCATGGGCGGCCTCGACCTCGGGCCGCACCGATATTTCCGGCACCGCCACGTCCCACCAGGCGCCGCCGGCATCCGTGGAGGCGAGGGGATCGGTATCGATGACGATCACCGAGGTCCGCGGCTGCCCGCGGGCGAGGGCGACGGCCTCCTGCAGGTCGGCGAGGCCTGTCACCTTCACCGCATGCGCCCCGAGGCTGCCGGCATGGGCGGCGAAGTCGATGTCGGGCAATTCCTGGTGGCGGGCATCCTTGAGCAGGTTGTTGAAGCTCTCGCCGCCGGTGGCGCGCTGCAGCCGGTTGATGCAGCCGAAGCCTCGGTTGTCGAGCACCACGACGATGAGCTTGACGCCCAGCATGATCGAGGTGGCGATTTCCGAATTGGCCATCAGATAGGACCCGTCGCCGACCATGACGACGACCTCGCGGCCCGGCTCGGCCAGCTTGACGCCGATGGCGCCGGCGATCTCGTAGCCCATGCAGGAAAAGCCGTATTCGAGGTGATAGCCGCCGGGCGCGCCGGGCTGCCAGAGCTTGTGCAGTTCGCCCGGCAGGCCGCCGGCGGCGCAGACCACGATGTCGGACGGCAGGCCTGCCCGCTGCACCGCGCCGATCACCTGCGCATCGGAGGGGTATTCGGCATTGCCGCCATCGGTATAGCGGGCGGCCGTCTGCAGCCAGGCGCTTCGTTCGGCGATCGCCCTGTCGGTCCATGCCGCCGGCGCCTTCCAGTCGCCGAGGCCGGCGGAGAGGAGTTCGAGGCCGACCCGGGCGTCGCAGACGAGTGGCAGGGCCCGATGCTTGGCGGCGTCGAAGGGCTGCGTGTTGAGGCCGATCAGGCGGTGCCCCTCGCCATTGAACAGCGCCCAGGATCCGGTGGTGAAATCCTGCAGCCGCGTGCCGACCGCCAGCACGAGGTCGGCATCGGCCGCAAGGTCGTTGGCCGCAGCGGTGCCGGTGACGCCGACGGCACCCATGCCGAGCGCGTGGTCGTGCGCCATGGCGCTCTTGCCCGCCTGGGTCTCGCCGACGGGAATGCGATGCCTGTCGGCAAAGGCCGCGAGCGAGGCCTCGGCCTGGGCGTAGAGCGTGCCGCCGCCGGTGACGATGAGCGGCTTCTTCGACGCCTTGATGGCGGCGACGGCCGCCTCGAGTTCTGATTCGTCCGGGCGGGGACGGCGGGCCTGCCAGATCCGTTCCTCGAAGAAGGAAGCGGGATAGTCATAGGCCTCGGCCTGCACGTCCTGGCACAGCGCCAGCGTCACCGGGCCGCAATCGGCGGGATCCGTCAGCACCGTCATGGCGCGGGCGAGCGCGGGAATGATCTGTTCGGGCCGGGTGATGCGGTCGAAATAGCGCGAGACCGGCCGGAAAGCATCGTTCGGCGTCAGCGTGCCGTCGCCGAAATCCTCCAATTGCTGCAGCACCGGGTCGGGCCGGCGATTGGCGAAGACGTCGCCGGGCAGCAGCAGGAGGGGAAGGCGGTTGACATGCGCCACGGCCGCCGCGGTGACCATGTTGGTCGCGCCCGGGCCGATCGAGGAGGTGCAGGCCATGAAGCGGCGGCGGCGCATGGCCTTGGCATAGGCGGTGGCGGCATGCGCCATCGACTGCTCGTTATGGGCGCGGTAGGTCGGCAGCGCCTCCCGGGCCTGATAGAGCGCCTCGCCCATGCCGGCGACGTTGCCGTGCCCGAAGATGGCGAACATGCCGGCGAAGATCGGCTGCTTCTCGCCGTCGATCACCGTTTTCTGCATCGTGAGAAAGCGCACCAGCGCCTGGGCCATTGTAAGGCGGATCCTTGCCACGACATCTCTCCCCGAGCCTTGCCCGATCGCTGCGAAAGCAGGTGAGGCGCATGCTCCAATGCATTGTTGTTGCGGGATGAATACGAAGGCCTTCGCCTCGTTTCACCCTTCTGCCGGACGCAGGATAGCGCTTGCGGCCGCCGCTTGCGACCCCAATCGCGAGGCCGCTGCGCGCTGCCACGCGGCGACGAGCCGGCCGAATGTCGCGGCCATGGCGTCGACGGCGCCATCATCGTCGAGCGCGCCGCGCAGCCAGGCGCGCGCCGGATCGTTGAAGATCGTGCGGCCGACCGCGAAGCCCTTGACCCGCGGCTCCCCGACGGCGACGGCGAAGGCGGCCTCGAGATCCTGCTCCGGCGCTTCGAGCCCGAGCAGAACGATACCGCGGCAGAGTGGATCGTTGTCGCCGATCGCCGCGCCGACCGCCCGCCAGGCCGCGGCCGTCTTCAGCGGCTCGAGCTTCCACCAATCCGGCTTGACGCCGATGGCGTAGAGGCGCTCGACGACGCTCGACACCGTGTCGTCCTCCAGCGGGCCGTGCTTGCCGGCGATGATTTCCACCAGCAGTTCGCGTCCGACGGTGCGCGCGGCGGCGTGGAGGCGCACCAGCTCGCGCTCCTGCCGGGCCTTGAGCGCCGGCGGATCGTGCGGGTGATAGAAGCACAGGCATTTGATCGTATGGCCGACGGGCCATTCGATCAGGCTGGAACCGATATCGCCGGATCCTTCGAATTCGAGCGGGCGCGAGCCCGGCACCTCGACCGGGCGGCCGATCCAGAAGGGATGGTCGGTGGCGCGGAACAGCGCCTCGCGGCCATGGGCGCCGTCGATCAGCATGCCGAAGCCCGGCCTGCCGCCGGCGACCCGGGCGGCGGCGCGGACGGCCAGCACCTTGAAGGCCGCGATCCTGTCGCGGGAGACGCCGGCCTCGTCCGCCATCGCTTCCATCTGGGACCGATGGTCGATGGCGAAGGCCATCAGGCTGTCGGGAGCGGGGCGGCGCGTCGTCGCCCAATGGATGTGGTTGAGCGCCTCGTCCCTGCGCAGCGCCCGTTCCCTGCTGCCGTGATCGAGGAAGAAGGCGAGTTCGGCGAAGGTCGGGCTTTCGGGCGAGCAGAGCAGGCGCGACACCGCGAAGGCGCCGCAGGCATTGGCATAGGTGCAGGCCGTCTCCAGCGGTTCGCCGCGGAGCCAGCCCCGCAGGAAGCCCGACAGAAAGGCGTCGCCCGCGCCGAGCACGTTGTAGACCTCGACCGGGAAGCCCGGACCCTTGATGCCGTCCTCGATGCTGTCGGGGATGGCGCCGGGGAAGACGACGCATCCCATCGGGCCGCGCTTGCACACAATGGTCGCCCCGCTGACGGCCCGGATGCGCCGGAGCGTTTCCAGCGTGTCCTCGGAGCCCCCCGCGATGTGCAGTTCCTCTTCGGTGCCGACGACGAGGTCGCAATCGGGCAGGATCGACTGGAGATGACGGGTGACGTGCTCGGCGCGGATATAGCGCTCCTCGCCGGCGCCATGGCCGGCCAGGCCCCAGAGATTGGGACGATAGTCGACGTCGAAGATGACCTTGCGGCCGTGCGCCCGCGCGATGCGGATCGCCTTGCGCTGGGCGGCGTCCGTATTGGGCGCGGCGAAATGGGTGCCGGTGACGACGATCGCCGCCGCCGAGGCGATGAAGTCCTCCCCGATGTCGCTCTCGTCGAGAGCCATGTCGGCGCAGTTGTCGCGATAGAAGATCAGCGGAAACTGCTTGTCGTCGCGCACGCCCAGGATGACCAGGGCCGTCAGCCGCGCCTCGTCGGTGTGGACGCCCGCGGTCTCCACGCCCTCGCGCTGCAGCTGCTCGCGGATGAAGCGGCCCATCGCCTCGTCGCCCACGCGCGTGATCACCGCCGATTTGAGCCCGAGGCGGGCGGTTCCGATGGCGATGTTGGTCGGGCATCCGCCGACCGCCTTGGTGAACGACGCCATGTCTTCCAGCCGGCCGCCGATCTGCTGGCCGTAGAGATCGACCGACGAGCGGCCGATGGTGATGACATCGAGAGCGGGCGGCTTCATCGTCGACCTCCAGGCAGCCCGGCCTCGCCCATCTTCGCAGGCGACCCTTCCGGCGTGGCGGAGGCCGCTCGGAGATACGGGATGCCGGCTCGTGCGGTTCCTCGCTGCGAAGCCCGGATCAGGCCCTTCGCACTTCTTCTCGGCGCACAGACCGGGAAAGCCGTGCCGATTTCAAGGCCGCCCTTTCCCTTCCGCGCCGAAAAATGAAACATATATTCTATTGAATTGTCAATATAGAACAAAAATGCCATATTTTCTTCGATATCAGCCTATTATGCTGGCGGTCGCGCTCCGGCTGTCCCGCGGCGCGAAGGACGTCCGGCCTTGCCGGACAGTCCTATCCATAGACCAGACGGCCCGGCAAAGCCGGGATCATGGGGAGAGAAATGATTCAGATCGCACTTCTCGGTGCCGGCCGCATCGGAAAGATCCATGGCCGCAACGCAGCCCGGCACCCGCGCGCCAGGCTGGTGTCGGTTTCGGACGCGCACCTGCCTTCGGCCGAGGCGCTCGCGGCCGAAACCGGGGCGGCCATACGTCCGATCGAGGAGGCGATCGCGGCGCCCGATGTCGACGCGGTCCTGATCTGCACGCCGACCACCACCCATGCCGATCTCATCGAGAAAGCGGCACGGGCGGGCAAGGCGGTGTTCTGCGAGAAGCCCGTCGACCTGTCGTCGGCGCGCATCCGGGCGTGCCTGGACGTGGTCGGCAAGACCGGCAGGCCGCTGATGATCGGTTTCAATCGGCGGTTCGATCCGAATTTCGCCGATCTGAAGCGGCGGATCGGGGAGGGGGCGATCGGTGAGATCGAGCTGCTCACCGTCATTTCGCGCGACCCGGCGCCGCCGCCGATTTCCTACATCGAGACCTCGGGAGGCCTGTTCCGCGACATGATGATCCACGACCTCGATCTCGCGCGCTTCCTGCTGGGCGAAGACCCGGTGGAAGTCCATGCGGTGGCATCGGCCCTGGTGGACCCGGCCATCGGCAGGGCGGGGGATGTCGACACCGCCGCGGTGCTCCTCAAGACGGCATCGGGACGGATCGCGCAGATCTCCAATTCGCGCCGGGCCACCTATGGCTACGACCAGCGCATCGAGGTGCACGGCTCCAAGGGCATGATCCGCGCCCATAACGTGCCGCGCACCACCGTGGAGGTGGCGACGCAGGCCGGCTTCCTCGCCGATCCCGTGCAGGACTTCTTCCTCGAACGCTATGCGGAAGCCTATCGCCTGGAAATGACCGCCTTTCTCGATGCGATCGCCGCCGGAACGATGCCGAGCCCCTCCGGAGAGGACGGCTTGAAGGCGCAGATCCTCGCCGACGCCGCAACCGAATCGGCGCAGATGGGGCAGACCGTGCGGGTATAGGACGACGGGGTTCCCCGGGAGGGCGCGACTGCCGACCGCCTTTTCCTTCCGGCCCGCTCGGCGTTTCCGAAACGGAGGATCGGCGATCACGCCTTTTCGCCGGTGAGGCGTCGCCGCGGCGGATTGCGAGCAACGGCACATATGCGCGTCCGACAGCCTCGAATCAGTCCCGCCCCTTGCGTTCGGCGGTGCCGACCGCAAGGGTCATGGCGAGAGCGAAGGTGGCGGCCAGCGAGCGGAAGGCGCCGTGGTCGGCCTCCTCCACGTCGAGGCGCACGGCGGCGAGGCGCGCGAGCGGGCTGGACGGACTGTCGGTGATGGCGACGATGGCATTGCCGCGCTGCGCAGCGATGGTGGCGAGGTCGATGGTTGCAGGCGCGTAGGGCGCATAGCTGACGGCCAGGACGACGTCCTTCGGCCCGGCCAGAGCCATCTGCTCGCGGCCGAGTTGCCCGATATGATCGAGCAGCGCGCAGCGCTGGCCGAGATTTCCGAAGGCATAGGCGAGATAGGCCGTCACCGGGAAGAGGCGGCGGGCGGCGACGAGGTGGATGATGTCTGCCCCGGCGAGAAGTTCGATCGCCGCGTCGACCAGGCTGAGGTCGATCGCGTTGCGCAGGCGTTCGACCGAGAGGACGGCGGCGTCGGCGAAGCCGTTGAGGAGCGGCCCGGAGAGGGAGCCTTCGTCGGGGCCGGCACGCAGCAGCGCAACACGCTGGCGGTAGTCGGGAAAGCGCTTCTTCAGGCGCGCCAGGAACACCTGCTGGAGATCGGAGAAGCCGGCATAGCCGAGCGTCTTGGCGAAGCGCACGAGGGTCGAAGCCTGCACGCCGGCATTCTCGGCGACGGAAGCCGCCGTTCCCAGCGCGATCTCATCGGGATGGTCCCGTGCGAATTGGGCGACCTGGCGCAGGCGTTTGGGCAATTGTTCGGCCCGTTCGGCGAGGCGCGCGGAGAATTCGGCAAAATCGCGCGTGTCGTCCTCGGTCATGGCGGCGCCCCGTTGCCGACGGGAACAGGCCCGCCCCTTCTCCCCGTCACAGCCTTGTCGCCGGAGCGAGCCGGCGGGCTCCGCGTCCGCCTCCCGAGCTTCGACAGAGCGTCAACCTGTGACGTTAGAACAAGAAAGAAGCGGGTGAAACAGGTTTTGTCGGCATCGATTCGCCGCCGAACCGGACGACGAAACACGCCGGCGTCGCGAGGCTTCCGGCAGCCGAAGGCTACAACGCCCGGCGTTGCTCGCCGCCATCCTCGTCGTCGCGCCGGCGCAGAGAGGGCCATTGCCGTTCGCCGTGACGATGGGCCTGGTGTGTGTAGAGCCGCATGATGAGCGAAGCGATGAAGCCGGTAAAAAGCATGGCGGTCGTTCCCTTGGCTGCCGGCCTCGAGCGACCGCGTCTCGTTCGGTCTCATGCCGCCAGGTGTCACGCCACCGAGCTTCACGCGAACCGAGGTGCGGTCGAACGCTTCCGGGACAGGCGCGGCGATCGCGCGCAAGCCGATTTGCTGCGCTGCAACATACAGTAAAATCATGCTGCGATGCACAATGATCGCACATAGCCGCTATGTGCAGGCTGAATGCGTCGCTTTGGCTCATCAGCGCCTATGCGAGGCTTCCGCGGGCGCCCCCCCACGTCCCGGGCACGGTATTTGGCGCCGCGCCCGGAGCGTCTGTTCACGTCATCCAACGCAAGGCATGCAGCCGAGGTCGATCAACCCTTCAGGTGCTTGTTGCACTCGCTCCAATAGCCGCCGCCCTTCTGGATCCACTTCAAGTTGCCGTTGCCGCCCGAGGTCTTGTTCGCATGCCATTGCTTGGCACAGGTCTTGATGCGCCCCTTGGCGGGCGTCAGTGTCGAGAACTCCGGCGCGATCGCTGTGGGGAACACGACGTTGGCCGAATCGACGGCGGCGGGCGCCGCGGGCTTCGCCGGCGTGGTCGAAGCGGCATTGGCCGGTGCGGTGGTGCTCGTGGTCGCCGGAGCCGTCGTGCTTGCCGGTGCCGAGGGAGCGGACGGCGCCGTCTCCGCGCCGCATTGAACCTTGCGGAATTCGCTCCAGGTCTGGCCGTTCAATGTGTTTGCCGTCTTCGCGGCTTGGTACTTCTCACCACACTCCTTCATGGTGAGCGCCTGTGCCGGCGCCGAGAAGGCAACGGCCCCCGCAACCAGAAATCCGGCACAAAGAATAACGGAACGAAGCATGTGTCTACTCCCTCTATTTCGACGGATGCGCCCGTCGCTGCCCCGCAACAGCGCCTCGGCAAGCCTATCCCTTCTTGCAGGCGGGATTGCGACGAGGGCGCAGCGCTCTCCACTGATAGTCCGAATCGGCCAAAGAAAAAAGCGCAACTTTTTGCCCAGGGACAGGATATTGTCTTTGCGATCGGCTTGTATAGTGCCGGAATTATCAGTGTTAATATCGAATATAGAGGAATTAGTTCCTATTTCAGGAGTATATTTTGCAAGGGGAGTGATGTCGTTCCCCTTCCGTTCTGTATGTGCGCCGCCGGCGGCAACATCATGGCGATCTGCCCTGGATTGCGGACTGAAGATCAACGTTCGACGGTGAGGAGAGGTTCGATTTCGTCGTGTGAACATTTAGAGAACATTAGCGGCTATTTCGAGAAGCGGGGCGCGGGGCGGAGGGCGGCATGCCGGCCGTTCGAAAACAGCCGGGGGAAACAGGAATGCGAAGCGTGGCCGCCGGGCTTCCCCGCACGGACCCAGCCGGGCGGAAGGCAGGCGCCGCATGATAGGCATGCATATTCGATGCTACCCGGCCGAGCGAGGCTTCCTATATTGCGCTGCAGCAAGAAAGGAATTCCATCATGATCTTCGCGGGGCTCATCGCCAATCTTCGTGCCCGCTACAGGGCCTACAGTGCCTACCGGGCTCGCCTCGACGCCTACCAGATGCTGACCGACAAGGATCTCGCCGAGATCGGCTTTTGCCGGTCCGACATTCCGGACCTTGCGCGTCACGGCTGAGGCATTGCGCCGCATTCCCGAATGCTTCGGGGGTATCTTCGCCCCGCCGGCATGACGAATAGGGGGCGAGGGCGGGGGCCGGGCCCCCCTCGGTCAGGTTTCCGCTTTGGCGCGCCGGTTGCGGCGGGCGTGTTCCAGCACGAAGAGCCGGATGGCGGACGACAAATTGAAATGCGGACTGTCGACGCTTATGTCGGTGACCAGCCGGTAAGTAGTAATGTTCTTCTCGGCCGCAATCCTCTTGAGCTCTTCCCAGAACGCATTCTCAAGGGAGATGCTTGTGCTGCGTCCATCGATCTTCACTGATCGTTTGATAATGTTACTTTTCACGGCGGTGTCCTGCGCATCGATCTCTCCATGACAGCTATTGAAATACTTGAGAGAACGCTGTGCTGAATGACACAACCGGCTGCCGACTATTCCTTGCGGATGTTTTCCAACACGAAAACCCGGATCGCCGACGAAAGATTGTTCAAGCTTCGGTCCCGGTCGATGGCGGCGATGAGCTGGGTGGGCGTGGTGCCCCGGTCATCGGCAATCTCTTTCAAAGCTTCCCAGAAGCCTTCTTCGAGGGTGACGCTCGTATTGTGGCCGGAGATCACAACAGACCGTTTGACTATTTTGCTTCGCAAAGTGCCGCTCGCTGATGATTCGCGAATAGGGACAATCTACGCCCGTCAAAGTCGTATTGTAAGATATTACCGGCAGAGCCAATCAAAAAATCGGCATTGAGCGTGGAGATCGCCGATGGACGAGAAACGCCGAGGTCAGGACAGTGCCGCTGGATGGTTTTCGCCCGATTCACTTGTACCGAACGCGTGTCGGCAAGAAGCGGCCCGTGATGGCGTGTGATGAACCGTGGGGAAGGGCCGCGCTGGAACTTTGAGCTGTTTGGAGCGACAGCTGCCAACCTGTCGCCAGGGCAGCTCAAACGGCAACAAACCGAGCAGCTGCGATCATCCGCTCCAAAATCGATATTCAATGAGATCGCCCCGCAGGGCTGGGCAGATACCGCCCTCAGCCCCGGGCTTTCCGATGGTGGGCGCACCAGGGCTCGAACCTGGGACCCGCTGATTAAGAGTTGCCGATTTGGAGGCGACACACACAGACACAACAGGACATCCTGAGCACAAAAACCCTATATATCTCATTGTTATGTCGGGTGATGTCTGCTAATGTCGTCGACATTGGGTAACACCAGAAGACACGGATATTCCGTTACCCTCGTGTTACCCGTATGTCAACGGACGGTCCGAGCCATGGGTAACAACCTCACGCAGGTGGCTATCGACAATCTTCGTCCAGGCCCCGCTCGTCGCGAGATACCGGACGGAAAGGTGAGGGGGCTCTATCTGGTCGTTCAGCCCGCCCGGCCCGATGGCGAGCGGCGCCTCAGCTGGGCATTCCGCTATAGAATCAACGGCAAGCCGGCGAAGTTCACGATCGGTCCCTACCTGGGCGACGGGCTTGGCCTCGCCGAGGCGAGAAAGAAGGCCGAGCGCCTGCGCGCCCAGGTGGCGGATGGCGTCGATCCAGCGTCGGAGAAGAAAGAGACCCGGAAGGCTGCCGAGGAAGCAGGGCGGGCGGAAAGGGACACCGTCGAGAAGATCGCTTCGTCATTCATCGACCGATACGCGAAGCCGAATACGCGGGAATCGAGTTGGCGTGAATATGAGCGGATCCTCAATCGGGAGGTTGTGCCGCTTTGGAAGAAGCGCAGCGTCCAGGACATTGCGAAGCGTGACGTCATCGATCTGCTCGATGGGATCGTTGATCGTGGCGCACCGGTTCAGGCCAACCGCGTCCTGGCCGTGGTTCGTAAGCTTTTCAACTGGTGCGTGGAGCGCGGCATTTTGCAGATCTCGCCTTGCGCGGGGCTCAAGGCGCCCACCGGCGAAACCAGCCGTGACCGCGTGCTGTCCGATATCGAACTCCGCCTTGTCTGGAACGCCGCGGAGGGGCAGGGCTGGCCCTTCGGACCTCTTGCGCAGTTGCTGCTCTTGACCGGTCAGCGCCGCGAGGAAGTCGCGGGAATGCAATGGTCCGAGGTCGACTTGGACAAGGCGCTGTGGACCATTCCGAAAGAGCGAGCCAAGAACGGCGTTGCTCACGAGGTGCCACTGTCAGCGCCGGCCGTAGAGATCTTACGGAAGCTGCCGAAAATCTCAGGCAAGAAAGGCGCCGTTTACGTCTTCACGACCACGGGGGAGACGCCCGTCTCCGGCTACGCGAAGGCGAAGCGCTCGCTGGACAAATCCATCCTGGAGGCGCTCCGCAGGTCCGCGGCCGATGCCGGGGGAAATGCTGACAAGATCGGCGAGCCGGAGCGCTGGACCTTCCACGACCTTCGCAGGACGATGGCATCCGGCATGGCTCGACTGGGCATAAACCTCCCTGTGATCGAAAAAATCCTCAACCACGTCTCCGGTTCGTTCGGGGGAATCGTAGGGGTTTATCAGCGGCATTCGTTTTCGGATGAGAAGCGGGCGGCGCTAGAGACCTGGGGGCGGTTCGTTGCGCAACTGGTGGCCGACACGCCGACGGCCAATGTGGTGCCGATAAGGGTGGCGCATCATGCTCAATAGGCTCGGCGCTCCGCAGCTTTTAAAGCAACTCGCGGAAACCCAACAACTTCAGGCAAACAAGACAGCTCAGCGTCTCATTGAACATCCAAAAATGACAAAAGTCTGGAGCTATCTGAAGGGACAAGGCGACCTCCAGGTGCGAGAGGATGCAAGGGCCTTTCAGACGCGCCTGGATGCGCTGGACGATCTCTATCGCCCGGCAATGCTGGAGGTGGAAACGCATGACTGTGACCTCGCGGAAATTGCCTGTGGATCCATTTTCTTGGCCGCATCGCTCGAAACGCAGATCAACAATCAACCGGTGATGGGAAATCTCATTCGGAAATCTACAGGGCAATGGCGAGAGGCCGCTCTTCAATGCACTTGGGCAGCCAACGATCCTATGGGCGGCCTAAGCAACGAAAAACTGAGAGATGCCCTGGTCATGGTAAGTGAATATTTCGATAATTTGGCAACTGAAGTCGAGGAGCATCAGTATTCTAACCCTTATTACATTGATAGAAGCGGAAAATCTCAAGCTGAGGATGGGATACGGGTTAAAGTTCTCTCCCTTAATAGATTCACCAGAGCTATCTATGGCTCATCCTATATGGGACAACTCGCGACTATTGTTTCGATATGCTGTGAAACCAGCGTCGAGGTAGACACCGTAAGAGGATGGATTCGAGGCAGTATCCGGCCGCGAGGCGAGGGCCGGGACTAAGAAATTTTCTAACTACCAGACCTGGCAATAAGTATTTTTACTACCGCCAGTCCCGGTGCCCAGATCATTTGTGCATGTTTGCTCCGTGAACAGCAGCATTCGCCGCTGTCAAGGAGCAAAAAATGAGTTTCCAAGCATCTGACGACGATGTGCTCTTGCCGACCGGTCAGGTCGCCAAGCGTTATCATCGTCATGTTCGTAGTATCGATCGGTGGCTCTCGAATTCCGAACTGGGATTTCCCGCGCCTGATATGCAGGTCAATGGTCGCCGGTTTTGGCGCCTTGCCACCTTGCGCCGATGGGAACTGGCTAGGGCGGTCCCCGCCGAAGCCGCGAAAGCGGAGGCGGCGTAGCATGCACACCACAAACGAAACCCGGCGCGAGGTTGCCGCCTCCGCCGGGCTGGTAGTCGAAAAGTTCAGCAACTCTTCAGTACCAGCCCACCACTCCGAAATCAACCGGATCGATGCCGCAGCGCGCAAGATTGCGGCGCGTTGCTCGATCCCCATCAGCATCATCATGGTTCACCTGATGGTCAACGCGGGAGGGGCATTCCATGGATAGTCCCGATCGCGTCGTCGCCCGCGTCCAGAAGAACAGTCGCGATTTCATCTGCATCATGATGCGGCACTTCAAAGGTGCCGATTTCATCGACCTGCGCTTGTTCACCGAGAATGGTGACCATGAGCAGATCGCAACGAAGACCGGCATCACGATCAAGCCTGAGCTTCTCGGCAAGGTGATCGAGGGGCTGCGCCAGGCTGAGGCGCTTGCCGTCGCGGAGGGCCTCATCAATGCCTGACAAGTTCCACGACGAGCCGGCCGACGCCGAAAGCCATGTGAAGTTCCTGGCCCGGAAGATCGTCGAAACCGTCAAGCCCTCGGACGTGATCAGCCGGGCGGTGCAGTTGCGCCAGCAGGGTCATGAATGGCGCGGCGCTTCCCCCTTTTCCGGGCAGGACAGCCTTTTCATCTCGGATGAGCACCGGTTCTATATCTGCACGGTGACGCTGAAGCAGGGCGACGTCATCCGCTGGACGATGGAGCAAGGCGAGCAGGCTTACGAGGAGGCCGTCCGCTATCTCGCCACCCGCTTCTTGGGCGTGAGGGCTCCGCTATGAGCGGCGGCCGCGCATCTCGCGACAAGGGCAATCGTGTCGAACGCGCCCTCGTCCGGCAACTCCAGGAAGCCGGCTTTGCCGCGGAGCGTGTCCCGCTCTCTGGTTCGGCCGGTGGATCGTATATCGGCGACATCACCGTGCCGCTTCTCGGCGTCGACCGCACCGTCGAGGCCAAGGCACGCGCTGATGGCTTCCGCGAGCTTTATCGCTGGCTGGAGGGGCGCGACATGCTCGTCGTCAAGGCGGATCGGCGCGAGCCCCTCGTTATCGTTCCGCTGCGCTTGGCGCTCGCGATCGGCGCCGCAGCTGAGAATGGGAAAAAAGCCGGGTCTCCTCGGGGGACGAGGGGGCCTTTGTGATCGTCTCCCATTCCGAACTCGTGGAATTGTTCTACCAGTCCGACCGCCTCGATCAGCGTCAACTCAACTGGCTCCGCGTTCGCGGAGTCGCGACGCAAGCATTGATCGAACCGGACCCCGTCCTTACGGCCCGTGTCGCATTCGACAGGGCCGGGACTTTCGACATCGTGACCAATGAGGAGGAGGGCGCCAGAGCCCTCCTTTTCCTGTGCTACGACACATCGGGCGTCGCCGCCGACATCACGGCCTGGAATCCACGCACGGACCGGCTGGCTCTTTGGCTCGGTGCCGTGGTCGGGCCCGGCGAAGACGAAATTCTGCGACCGCGGCTTGGTGCACCGTTACCCGTCTATCGTGATCCGCTGTGGTGGCTCCGCAACGACCGCCGGGGGATTGTCGTCGTCGATGCCAGGAAAGCCCGCGGCAAGCTTGCCGGCATCGCCATGCAGGCCGAAGACGCGGTCCACGCCGCCGAACTGCGCTGCATGCTCACTACGCCGAGCCCGCGAATCACTTGGCAGGCCAAGGCGGGAGCGGCTGCGTGAACGAGAGAAGCAGCAAAATGGGCAGACCACGCGCCATGCCGGATAATGGGATGTGGCGCGAGGAACAGCCCCCATCGCCGGCGCCCGGGCAGAAACCCGTCTCGGCAAAGCCTGCCGTCGAATTCAAATCGGCGGCAGCGTTCTGCGCGGAGTATACGCCGCTCTCCTATGCGATAGAGCCGATCGTGCGCTCATCCTCGCTATACACGCTCACAGCCAAGACCGGGGCGGGCAAGACTGCGTTCCTTGTCGTCGCTGCCCTGGCAATCGCGACCGGGCGACCGGACATTCTCGGCCTCGATGTCAACCGGGGTCGCGTCGCCTACCTCGCATTCGAGAACCCCGACGACGCCAGGATGCGGTTCAAAGTCGCCGCCTTTCTGTTGAATATCGATATCGACGAGTTGAGCGACGATCTCGTCATCCTCGATATGCGCGTGAAGCCGGAAGAGGTTGTCACGAAGCTCAACGCCATGGCGAAACAGCGGCCGTTCTCGCTTGTCTTGGTCGACACGCTCGCGGCCTTTTTCGACGGCGACAATATCAACGACAACGTGCAGGGGGGCGAGTTCATGCGCCGCGTGCGTCCCCTCACTCGCATCGATGGCCTCCCGTCCGTTGTCGTCGCCGCTCACCCTGTCAAAAACGCCGCCGAAGACAATCTTGTCCCCTATGGTGGTGGCGCCATCCTCAACGAAGTCGACGGCAATCTCTGCCTCGCCAAACAGCCCGAAAGCGGTCTTGTCACCCTGCATTGGCAAGGAAAGCTCCGCGGTCTCGAGTTCAAGCCTGCCTTCTTTCGCTTCGAAATTACCGGCAGCCCCGACGTGCTCGACGCCAAGGGCCGGCAGGTGCAGCTACCCACCATGCGCCCCAGTGCCGAAGAGTTCGCCGAAGAGAGACAGGCCGCCGAGATCGACATCAGTATCGCTTTGCTGAAGGCCATGCTTGCCGAGCCAGCCGGGACACAAGCCGCGTGGGGCGCCGCGATCGGCCGGACGAAATCCATCGTCAACCGAAAGCTCCAAACGCTGCAAAGGCAGAAGCTCGTCGAGTCCACCTTGGGAAAATGGACCATTACCGCCAAGGGAAAAGGCGCCTTGGTAGAGGCAAAATGAGGCGTTCGCACCCTGCGAACAAACCGCCCTTTTTGTTCGCACCGTTCGCAGCGAACGACAGGTGCGAACGAGACGGCGGTAAGTCATTGAAAACATTTGCGTTCGCATGCGAACAGAGATGCGAACAAATGCCCATTCTGTTTCGCGTTCGCACCCTTCCCCCCCCTTGGAAAGGGGAAGGTGCGAACAGAGGGTGGAACGATGGAGCGAAACGGCGTGCAGAAGACCATGAAGTCGGCGGGGCCGATGCCAGGATGTCGGCAGGAACCGGGCTGCATGTCCGGTAGGGATTGAGAAAAGACGTCGCATCGAAAACACGCAAGCGATGGCGGCTGAACAGGCGTCGCGAACATGAGTGAAAACAAGCACTTGCAAAATACGAACCGACGTACTAGATTTGCAGATGTCAGGTTGAAGGGCATCCGCATGAACATCGCCGTCGCATATCTCCGCGTTTCCACGGGCCGGCAGGGCAAGAGTGGGCTCGGCATCGAGGCGCAGCGGGACGCAATCCGCCGCTTCGCCGAGGCTGAGGGAATCGCTATCATCGGCGAGCATATGGAGGTTGAGAGCGGCAAGGGAACGGACGCGCTCGATCGCCGGCCGCAACTCGCCGCCGCGCTCGCCGCTGCCAAGCGATCGAAGTGCCCCATCATCGTCGCGAAGCTGGATCGCCTGTCCCGCGACGTCGCCTTTATCGCTGGTCTGATGGCGCAGAAAACGCCCTTTATCGTGGCCGAACTGGGCGCCGATGCCGATCCCTTCATGCTGCATCTCTATGCCGCCCTGGCACAGAAAGAGCGCGCCATGATCTCGGAACGCACCAAGGCGGCCCTGGCAGCCCGCAAGGCGCAGGGCAAGCGCCTGGGCACTCATGGTAGCGCAGAGACGGCAGCAGCCGCCCGAGCAAGCCTCAGCGCCGATGCAAACGCCTTTGCAGACGAGATGCTGCCCATGATCCAGGGTATCCAGGCATCGGGCGTTACGAGCTTTGAAGGCATCGCCGCGGTGCTCAACACGCGCGGCGTTCACACTCGCCGGGGCGGTGCTTGGCACGCAACCACGGTGCGCAACCTGCTTCTTCGAAAGACTGTTAAGACAGCCTCTTGAATCGCGACGAATTATCGCGTAACTATTAAGTGCCACTTCACAATGGCTTGCCGTAGGCGCTTTGGCGCGCGGGCTCATCTCCACGCAGATAAGTCGCGCAATGCCGAAGAAGCTTCCCCACCCCCGTCTGACAGCCAACAAGGCCCGGTGCACCGTCTGTGCGCATCCGGATCGCGTGCTGATCGAGATGGCGCGCATCAGCGGCGTGAGTCTCGATAACATCGCCGCGAAGTACAGCATTGGCCGTGATGCCGTGTGGCGACACATGGAGCATCTGCCGCCGGACCGGCGCGCCATGCTGATCGCAGACGTGCCCATGCAGGATCTCGTCGAGAAGGCCGCTGCGGAGGGCGTGGGGCTGCTCGACTATCTCGCCATCATCCGGAGCACTCTGATATCGCAGATGCTCGCTGCGGCAGCCTGCAACGACCGCAACGCCACAGCGAACCTTGCCGGCCGGGCGACGGAGGTGCTGCGCGAGATAGGCAAGCTCACCGGCGAACTGATGGAGAGCGCCCGCTCTATTACGACGATCAACAACAACGTGACGCAGAACGCCGTCACGCTGATGGCGTCGCCGCTCTTCGGCCAACTTGAAACCATGCTCATGCGCGAACTGGCACCCTATCCGGAAGCCATGCGCGCCGTCGTGGCAGGCCTGATGAAGCTTCAGGATATTCCCGTTCCGCAGATTGATGGCATCGCCCTCCCGGCAGCGGAGGCCTATCATGCAGACGCAGCGTGATGGCGCGCTCTTCGGCAGGCTGGCCGATGTGCTCGGCAACTCCTGGCGCATGAAAGCCCGGCCGGAGCAGATTGCGCCCCCTGGCGATTGGGCCGTATGGGCGCTTGTCGCCGGCCGCGGGTTCGGCAAAACCAGGACCGGCGCCGAGTGGGTGCAAGAGCAAGTGCTGATGGGCGCCGCGACCCGCATAGCGCTTGTCGCCCCCACGGCAGCCGATGCCCGCGACGTCATGGTCGAAGGCGAAAGCGGGCTGCTCGCCATCGCTCCGAAGGGCATGCGTCCCGAATACGAGCCTTCCCGTCGCCGCCTGACATGGCCGAACGGCGTCATTGCGACGACCTACTCGGCAGACGAGCCGGAACGGCTCCGCGGGCCGCAGTTCGATGCGGCATGGTGCGACGAGGTTGGATCCTGGCGATACCTCGCGGCCTGGGACATGCTTCAGTTCGGCTTGCGTTTGGGAGACCGGCCTCGGGCCGTGGTGACGACGACGCCGAAACCGAACCGTCTGCTTCGCGAACTGATGAAGCGGGCGGGCGAAGATGTCGTGATCACGCGGGGCAAGACGCGGGACAATGCGGCGAACCTCGCCGCCGGCTTCATGAAGGTCATTACCGATCGGTATGCAGGAACTCGCCTTGGACGGCAGGAACTCGATGGCGAGTTGCTGGACGACGTGCCGAACTGTCTATGGCCGTTCGAAGTGCTGGAGCGCTGCCGGGTCGACAAGACGCCGCAGCTTATTCGGGTTGTGGTGGCCGTCGACCCGAGCGGCTCCAACGGTGAAGACGGGGGAGATGCGCAGGGCATCGTGGTAGCCGGCAAGGGTGACGATGGAAAAGCCTACATCCTGGCCGACCGCACCGTGAAACTGTCGCCGGACGGTTGGGGCAAGGCCGTAATCGCGGCCTTCGACCAGTACAAGGCCGACAAGATCGTCGTCGAGAAGAACTACGGCGGCGAGATGTGCCAGCACGTCATCCAGACCGCCCGCAAGAGCGCGCCGATCAAGCTCATAACGGCGACGAGAGGCAAGGCTGTCCGGGCCGAACCCGTGGCCGCTCTCTACGAACAGGGCAAGGTGCATCACGTCGTGCCCATCGGGAGCTTCGATAATCCCCTCGCCGATCTCGAAGAGGAAATGCGCCTCACGAATACGAGCGGATACCAAGGCCCCGGCTCACCGAACCGCATGGACGCACTCGTCTGGGCACTCACCGAACTCATGTTCGGCGGACACGGCCCAATGATCATTTCCGACAAACTCCTCGAACTGTCCCGGATGCCCCCCGCATGGCGGCGAGCCGCCGGCTGAAAACAATCACCCAGAAAGGAACGACAAGTGAAAACCTCTGCCCACAACCCCTATCTCAACGGCCATCCCGAAAAGCTGCTGACGAACTACCAGCTCGGCAACTGGCATGCTTGGCTCGACAGGAATGTCGAGCGGCAGCCTGTCGGCGCCATGGACGGCGCCCTTCGCCTGCGGCCTGGAACTCGGCAGTCGCCCGCTCTCTCCGATCTCGCTCCCGGCGGTCGTCACGACTACCTGCGCGGCAGGATGGCGCGAGACGAGGCGCCCGAAGCCAAGCCGGCGCGCAACCCCATGGCGATCATGCGTGCCCTGGCGAAGAAGTGCACCCCGGAAGAATGGGCGGACCTGCACGGGATGTTGCGCGGCGCCGGCGGCGAGGAAGATCCGGACCAGGCCGATGATGACATGCCGGAGAACGCCACGCAGAAGCCGCGGGTCGAAGCGATGGACAGCGCCCGGCGCCTGGCCTTCGATGCGATGTTCCCGAATGCCGGCAAGGTTCGATCCGTCGACACCTACGGGCAGCAGCCCAAGCGCCCGCCGGCTCCGACGCAGGCCGGAGTCGACAGCTTCAATGCGATGTTTCCGGGCGCTTCCCGGATCAAGCGCGGCTGAGGGAGGCACTCATGGCAATCGGGAGCTATCTCAAGCTGGCAGCCGGCGGCAAGGGCAAGGAACCGGGTTCGAGTGACGCGCGCCAGAAGCTCGCCGAGACCATCGGCAGGAAGAAGGGCGTTCACGAAAAGATCGCTTCCTATCGTGCCCGTGCCGAAGATCTCATGGAAAGGAAATGGCGCGCGGAGGAGGCCGTCGAGGCGGCCCGCGTCCAGCTCGATACGACGAAGGTCGAACGAACCGCGCATGTGATCGACCCGGCGAACCCGGCGCCGAAGATGACGATTCGTGAAGCGGCGGACGCACTCGGCGAGGCGGAGGAAGCCGTCGAGATGCTCGCCAACGCCCGGCGCCAGGCGCTCGACGAAATCGCCACCATGGAACGGGAAATCCCCTTCATCAACATGGCGATGGCGAGCGCCGTGCCTGAAGTGCTGGCCGAATCCAAAGCGGTCCGCAGCATTTGCGAGCGGACGATCCGGGCCCGGCAGGAAGAGGCAGACCTGCATGAAGCCGTGGCCTTCCTGTTCGGAAGGAATGCCGTTCCTGCCGACCTGAAAGAGCAACTCAGCCGCGATCCCAAGGCGCAAGGATCGATCGGTGCGACGTGGCGGGCCGCTTTCGAGGCGCTTTCGAACGACGCCAATGCGCCGCTTCCGGAGGCTTGAGCGATGCCGAATATCACCCCCATCCAGGGCAACACCCGCGTCATCTTCAGCGCGGCCGAACTCAACACCCTATTGATCGATGCCGCAGCCGCGGCCATCGGACAGTCGATCGGGACCGCCAACGTCTATGTCGTGAACTCCGATGGCGAGCCGCTCCAATCGCCGCAGGTGATCCAATCCGCTCGCGTTATCGCGATCGGCGTAACACCGGAAAGTTGAGCGAAATGCGCGAATGTCCGCCGCTGCTCAGGGATGTTCGCACACACCCCGCGCTTTGCAGCCATGTCAGCCGCGGGGCGGACCAGCCGGCAGGTGTCCGCAACAACAGCCAGCAGGCCGTCACGAGTAGTCCTTTTCTCGGGGGCGGCCATTCCCCTCTTTTTCATTCCGAACAGGATAGCCCGATGGGCGAAGCACCATGCAATACAGCCAAATACCGGTAAAGTTTCAGATCCCTTTCGCCGGAAATGCCGGCGGCGTCTACATCAATGCGATCCCGCAGGCATCGCAGCCCGGCGGCCGGGGAACGGCCAATGCCGGCATGGCGCCCGGATCAGGCGCGGGCGGTGCGCAGACGGTCGCCTCGACAAGCCTTGCGGGCGCTGCCGGCGCCGATGGGATGGTTCTCGTTCTCGAGTTCCCCTGACACAAAGACCCACTATTTCGACGACCAAACAGGAAATTTCGGATGTCTCAGATCAGAGAGCACGTGGCCGCAACCCTATCAGGGATCGATAACCAAATCGGATCGCTCTCGGGTAGCTTGGCGGAGGCAACAGCGGCAATCGACGCAGCGCGGCAAGCCGGTGATGAGAAGGCTATCGCCATCGCCGTTGGAAGCGCGGAAACGCTGGCCGAAGTTCTGGACAGCGCCAAGCGGCGGAAAGCTGCAATTCAGCGGCACCTCGTCGAGGCCGACAAGACCTAATAGATCGGATTTTTCACATGGCCTTCTCGCAAAAGCGGATCTCCATCCAGTTGCAACTTGCCAATGGCCAGTTCCATGGCGGCGGCAACACGGCGACGATAGAGGGGCTAAGGTGCTCTTGCCATATCGTAAATAAGGGGGGCGCCGATCAGAGTGATGCCACGGCTGCTATCTTTGGCCTGCCGCTCGATTTGATGAACCAGCTCAGCAATGTCGGCACCCAATACAACAGGGACTTTTTGAATACCGTCGTGATCCGAGCAGGCGACAGTTCCGGCATGGACACCGTCTATGAAGGGCAAATCTTCTCCGCCTTCGTCGACGCGATGTCGATGCCGCAGGTCTGCTTTCGCATTTCCGCCAAACCGAATATCTATGACCAGGTCAAGCCCGTCAAGCCGACCAGCATCAAAGGCAGCGCCGACGTCGCCGGCATGATGTCGAACCTCGCGAAGCAAATGGGGTTGGCCTTCGAGGGCAACGGCGTCAACGTCAAGCTCGCTAACCCCTACTACTACGGCTCGGCCTGGATGCAGGCGATGCAGATCGCCGAGCATGCCGGCATCGAGTGGATCGTCGACAAGGGCACACTCGCCATATCGATGCCCGGCAAGCCGCGGCAGGGCAGCACCCCGCTCATCTCCAAAGAGACGGGCTTAGTTGGATACCCAGCCTTCAACGAAACCGAAATCATCCTTCGCGCGCTGTACAATCCGGCCGTGAGATATGGGGGGGATATCGAGGTTAAAAGCGATCTGACGCCAGCCAATGGCAAATGGATCGTGAAATTGATTGAATATGATCTCGAATCCCAGATGCCCGGCGGAAGTTGGTTCATGACGATCATCGCTTATCCGATAGGCCCCACGACACCATAGGCCGCTTCTGGCGCCCGTACGCAGACGATCGAGCATTCGCCTGCTCGTATCATGACGTTTCGCTATGCTGATGCACCGCATGCCCTGCCGGCATTTCTCGCAACAAATCAATTTTTCGGCGTTACAACAATTGACGCCGCAATTAAATGGCGCTACAAATAATTATCGAACAGAGAGCGCCGATCTTGACCACTTTCGATCCCGCCAAGAACCGCAGCAATCTCGTCAAGCACGGCATCGAGCTTGCGGCGGCTGAAGGGTTCGAGTGGGAAACGGCGCTGATCGCGGAGGACCGCGGCGAGGCCCATGGCGAACAGCGTGAGCGCGCTATCGGCTTCATCGGCCCTCGCCTGTTCTTCTACGTCTACACGCTCCGCGGCGAGGAGGATCATGCGATCAGCCTCCGCGCCGCCGACAGGAAGGACAAGAAGCGCTATGAAGACCACATTCGCAAAACTTTCGGTCTCTGAAAAGGAAAAGTGGGCGAAGGCCCTCGCAAAGGCAGGGGCCTATGGCGAAGGGCTGACCGACGAGGAAGACGCGAAGCTGCACGCCGCGGCGCTCGCCGATCCGGACGCGCCACCCCTCCCGGACGACGCAAATCTCGTCACCTATCAGGAAGCTCGGCGCCGCGGCCGGCCGCGTGTGCCGAACCCGAAACGCCAGGTGACGATGCGCCTGGACGGCGACGTCATCGATCGCATGCGTGCCCTGGGCGACGGCTGGCAGGTCAAGGCGAATGCCGTGTTGAAGGATTGGCTCGAAAAAGTCGGCTGAGCCTGGCACAAGCGCGCGCGGCGGCGGCCTCTTGAAAGCCGCTAGCCCATAGGGCACGATCTCGGCCCGAGGATCAGACCGATGGACCCAAGACCTTACACACCTGAAACCCTTGCGGAGCGCTGGGGGTGCACGCCGAACCACGTTCGAGCTCTGATCAAGCGCGGCGAGCTTTGTGCCTTTCGTATCGGACCGCGTCTTCTCAGAATTCCAGTTGATGCGGTCAAGCAATTTGAAGAGAAAAACACGACACAGGCGGCTGTCAGCCGCCCCGCGAGCCTGCCACCCGACGAGCCTATTATCCTGACGCTTACGCCAGGCGCTTTGGCACTCTCAAAAAGCCGGTAGGCACATGCCGACGAACGTGAAAGCTGGCGACCTGTTCGGCGACCGTGGGCTTGCGGGCGGCTTCGAGGAGAGCCGTGCGATTATCGTCGAGGCCAGCCTCAACGGCTGCGGCTTTGGCTTCTGAGGAAAGGGATGCAACCTTCTCGGCCCGACGCGCATCTGGCTCGGAAATATTCAGCTCCCTTGCTGCCGCGCGCGTTCCACCTTCGTTGCCACGGCCTCCGGAAACTGCGTCAGCCCGACGCAGTTTCTGAATCTCGATCCAGCGCGCCACAGCGCGCCGAGGAAGGCGAACGCCCTGCCGCCGTAATCGTGGAGGCGAATGATCTTACGGCATTGGGCATCCGTTCTGGATATCGATCGCCGATGCCAACATTGTCATGGCAGACATATTATCGAGTTTTCCGTTACTACCTTCAGCAAAGCGCATGAAAAGAGCCTTCAGATTTTCGGTGCTTGGACGCCCCTCTGGAAGGCATATAACGGGCTTCCCTTCCTGTTTTAGTTCGATGAGACCATCCATCATCTGATTTAGAAAGCGCCCACAATCATCAAATAAAGCGTCAGGTCTTTGCGTTTCGCAAAGGTCTCGCATATTGGCGACGGTTGCGGGCTGATCATCAGCCGCCAATACCGCATTGGGGAGAAAAATAGCAGTAACTGCAACAAGAATGAACTTCATCGGCGCCTCCCCTTTCCTGCATCTTCGAAGGTGAAAAGATTGGAGTCAATCGTGCTTGAGAACTTTCTCGATCAGGCGGCGAATAGGACGGGATTTGAGAGGATGAAAAAAATCAGTTCGCGGCTCGCCCCGCTTTAATTTCGATGGTCCTATCGGGATGATCTGCGAGCTCTTGCAGAGCCACCAGAAGCGTTTCTAATGTCGCCATTATATACATCCGCTGAAGGCCCGCTTGCTCAATACCGACCACAGCGAAAGGGGAATCAATTTGAAGGACTCCCGCTTCAGATAATGACAATTTTATAGGCATATCAATAACATGAGACATAACTACCTTTCCTGAGGCCATCATGTCTCGCCACGGCTTGAGTGGATCGTCATTGCTCATTTGGCTAGGTAGCCTTTGTCACGAAGCCACTGAACAAGCACCTTCTCGACCAGGGATGCTGCAGACCGACTATCATCGGCGGCGGCCTTCTCCACTGCGGCCTTGACGTCATCGGAAACACGAACGGAGAGCGCTGAGGTCTTTGCCATGAGTGCCATTGTGTGCAGTTGACATGCAATTCAATGAGTGTATTATACATTCAGTTGCATACAAATGCAACGGGGCCAGACGGTGTTGGCGCACCGAAAGGCCCCTAACCAAAACCAACCCTGGAGATTGGCAATGGCTGTTCGCAGCAATAGCACACTTGTGCCTATTTCGTCCCAAGCCGCGCCACCGATGCCGGCTGGCGCCCGCGCTTTGCAAGCCCGCGTGCGCACCAATGTCCACGCCCTCGCGCTCACCGTCTCGCAAGGCGAGGTACATACCCTGCAGGACGGCATCCGCGAGGCCGTGCGCGCCCTTGCCCGCCTGCGCGGCAGCGACGATGCCTGCGTCCTCCGCCGGGCCGTGGGCAATGCTGTCGAGGAAATGATCCGACTGCTCGATGCGCTCGATATCGACCCGGATCTTGAAGAGGGCGGCGACGCCGAGCCATTCCTCGCGACAACGCATTTCGAGGACAGAAGCTCGGGTACCGAATGGCTGCATGCGCGCCGCTGCCGCGTCGACACGACCGATCGCGAGCTTGAAGATGAGCACGACGAGGACGGCGCCGATCGCGAGGAAGATCAGTCCGACCGCGAGCCCTCGCTCGGCTGGACCGAGAGCGGCGAGATCGGCGCGCCCTGTTGGGGTGAGGCCGACCTCGAACAAGAAGCCGACGCCGAAGAGGAGCACGCGATATGACCGCGATCCTTGACCGCAGGCGCCTGCTGAGTGGCCTTGCCGCTCTCCCGCTCATCGGAGGCGCCGTCACCCTCATAGGTCGGCCCACAGCCTCCGCAGCGCCGGTAACGCGGGATCTTCTCGACAGTTACAATGCGTGGCTCTTCTATGAGCGGCGTCTTCTCTGCGCGACGTTGAATCCGACCCATCTCGATGTCGTGGAAAGCGCCGTTCCCCTCTGCAATGAGGGCGCGCGCTTCCATGGCGAGGAATGGCCTAGGTGGCATCTCGGCGACACGACATCCGGCCCGATCGGTCGGGCCTCCATCGTGTTGAGCACGGTCGGTTGCGACTGGAGGCAGACATGAAAGCCGCCTCGATCGATCCGGCGATTGCTGCCGTCGACAGATACATGACGATACGGAAAGCTGTCGAAGATCAGGACCTCGATGAAGCGGCCTGGACACCCTTGCAAGCCCTTCTTTCCGAACAGGAAGAGGCACTTGCCAAGACCGTTCCCGCAACCCGCGCCGGCGCTGAGAAGATGGTCGAGGTCCTCCTCTTGGCGAACGATGCCTTCATCGGGTCCGAGACGGTCGGCATGTGCCTTCGCAGCTTGGCGGCAGCAGTGCCGATTTGAAGATCCCGCCCGGCCGGCGCAGCGCCGGCCGGGCCTCGTTCCTTCATCCGAAATCAGGATATCACCATGCTCTACCAAGAGATCATGAGCGCGACCGCGGGCAGGGAGACGGCCACGATCCGCGAAGCCTTTCGGCGCCTCATCGACTTTCCACACGAAGGCCCCATCCATGCCGCCGGCGCCGGTCCGCTTGTCGTCGCACTACGCGCCGTCTGCGAGGCGCTGGCGGGCGATGATGCTGTGAATGCCCGCAAGTGCCTGCGACGCGCTTGAGGCCCCTCGCGGCTCGTCCTACGCCAACGGCGCGGCCATCGCGACCGAACGCATCCAGGCTCTCGCCTTGCGCTTCAAGCGGCACTTCGATGCCAGTCGCCGGAATTCGGTTGATCGGGGCGCTTGCCAACCCAAGGGGAGGGTCTGCGGCGGGTAACGTTTGATACCCCGGCGTTACCCGTAGAAAGACGAGCTTCGGAGCGGCATAACCTGCTGCTTCGATTTTCTCGCCAACCCCTTGAAGGAATTGAGCTTTCCGATGGTGGGCGCACCAGGGCTCGAACCTGGGACCCGCTGATTAAGAGTCAGCTGCTCTACCAACTGAGCTATGCGCCCATCGGAAAAAATCAGAGCGCGGAGAGTTGCCGCGCTCGATGACGGCGATTTAGCAAAGCCCGCCGGCCCTGTCCAGCGGTCAATGTCGGATTTCTGCGGATTTTTGCAAACTCATTCAGGCGTGCTATCCCAGTGCGGATACTGTTCCAGTCATTGCCGGAGGTTCGTTATGCCGCCCACCAGATTTGGCGTCGGTCAACCCGTTCGCCGCAAGGAAGACCAAGCCTTCATTACCGGAGCGGGCAATTATGTGGACGACGAGACGCGGGCCGGCATTCTGCGGGCCTATGTGCTGCGTTCTCCGCATGCCCATGCGCGCTTCACCATCGGGAGTACGGCCGAGGCCGCCGCGATGCCGGGCGTGCGCCTGATTCTCACCGCTTCGGACCTCGGCGATCTCGGCGACATGCCGTGCCAGGCCCTGATGACCAATGCCGACGGCAGCGAACAGGATCAGCAACCCTATCCGTTGCTCGCCCGCGACGTCGTCCGGCATGTCGGCGATGCCGTCGCCTTCGTGGTCGCTGATTCGCTCGATCAGGCGAGGGATGCCGCCGAAACCATCGCGATCGATTACGAGCCGCTGGAAGCCATCATCGGCTCGGTTGCCGCGCTCGCACCGGATGCGCCGCTGGTCTGGCCGGAAAACGGCTCGAACCTCGCTTTCGATGCCCAGATCGGCGACCGGGCGGCGGTGGCCAAGGCCTTCGACGAGGCCGCTCGTGTCGTTTCGCTCGAAATCGTCAACAACCGGCTCGTCGCCAACTATATGGAGCCGCGCGGCTGCCTTGCCGAATGGGACGGGGCGCGGTTCACGCTGACCTTGGGCAGCCAGGGCGTCCACAGCATCCGCGATGCGCTCGCCGAATCGATCTTCAAGCTTCCTCCGGCCGACATCCATGTGAAGACGGGCGATGTCGGCGGCGGCTTTGGCACCAAGGCCTTCCTCTACCGCGAATATCCGCTCGCGATGGAAGCGGCTCGCCAGCTGGGCCTGCCGGTCAAATGGGCGGCGGACCGCAGCGAGCACTTCCTGGCCGATACCCAGGGCCGCGACAATGTCAGCCGCATCGACGCGGCTCTCGATGCCGATGCCAAGGTCCTGGCCGTGAAGATCGACATCATCGGTGACCTCGGCGCCTATCTGTCGCAGTTCGCGCCCTTCATTCCCTGGCTGGGCGCGCTGATGGCGACCGGTGCCTATGCCGTCGGCGCGATGGATGTCCGCGTCCGCGGCGTGTTCACCAATACGCTGCCGGTGGACGCCTATCGCGGCGCCGGCCGGCCGGAGGCGGCCTATCTGATCGAAAGGCTGATGGACGCCATCGCCTTCGAGACGGGCCTCGGGGTGGACACCGTCCGCGCCCGCAATTTCGTCAAGCCGGAGCAGATGCCGTTCAAGGCGCCGACCGGGCGCGTCTATGATTCCGGCGAATTCGAAGGCCATATGCGCCAGGCGATGCAGGTGGCCGGCTGGAGCGATTTCGAGACCCGCCGGCAGGCCGCCCAGAAGGCCGGCAAATATCGCGGCATCGGCATGTCGACCTATATCGAGGCCTGCGCCGACGGCCAGAAGGAAGATGCCACCGTCTCGCTCGAGCCGGACGGTACGGCCACGGTGCTGATCGGGACCCAGACCAACGGGCAGGGGCATATCACCGCCTATGCCCAGTTCGTCTCGCAATATCTCGATCTGCCGCTCGAGCGCATCAATGTGGTGCAGGGCGATTCGGACCGGATCAAGACTGGCGGCGGCACGGGCGGCTCGCGCTCCATCCCCGTCGGCGGCGCCTCGGTCGCCCGTGCGAGCCAGACGCTGGCGGAGCGGCTGAAGGCACTGGCGGCCGACGAGCTTGAAGCGGGCATCGGCGATCTCGAGATCGTCGATGGGCGCGTCCGCGTGGTCGGCACGGACCGGGCGATCGATTTCGTCGCGCTCGCCCGCCTGCCCAAGGCGACGCCCGATCTCCTGACGGCCGTGGAGGACTACCAGCCCAACGAGGCGACCTATCCGAACGGCACCCATATCTGCGAATTGGAGATCGATCCGGAGACCGGCGTCACCCATATCCTGGCCTATACGATCGTCGACGATTTCGGCAGGGTCGTGAATCCGCTTCTGCTCGAAGGGCAGGTGCATGGCGGCGTGGTGCAGGGAATCGGCCAGGCGCTGCTCGAGCGCACCGTCTATGCCGAGGACGGCCAGTTGCTGACCGCCTCCCTCACCGACTATGCCCTGCCGCGTGCCGACGACGTGCCGAGCTTCCACTTCGAGACGCGCAACGTGCCGAGCAAGACCAATCCCATCGGCGTGAAGGGAGCCGGCGAGGCCGGGACGATCGGCGCCTGTCCCGCCGTGATGAATGCTCTCATCGATGCGCTGCGCCGCAGCGTCGGCGTGACCAGGATCGATATGCCCGCAACCCCGGAAGTGGTGTGGCGTACGATCCAGGACGCGACGAGCCGCAAGATCGCGGCAGAATAACGCAGCGACGCGAGGGATCCATGACCGGCCAAAACGGATTTCCGTTTTGGCCGGTCATCTTGTATTGTCCGTCCTATCAAACGATCGTTCGTCATAAAAAACGAAGGTAGGGCATGAGCGGGGCTGACAGGCGGAGTGAAGTCGATGCCGGCGCGGTAGCGCTGTCAGGCCAGCTCGGCAAGACGATCCAGCGGCTGCGCAAGGCCTATAACCTGTCGCTATCGGAACTGGCCGAGCAGTCGGGCGTCGCCAAGTCCATCATCAGCCAGATCGAACGCAACGAGACCAATCCGACCCTGGCGACGATCTGGCGCCTTTCACAGGCCCTCGACGTCTCCATCGAGCGCGTTCTCGCCAGTGCCGACGATGAACCCTTCATCGAAAAGACAACCCGCGTCGACACGCCCGTGATCTTCTCCGAAGACGGCAAGTGCCGGCTCGCCGTGGTCGGCTGGCTGAAGACGGTCGAATGGCTGCAATGGTATGATTTCCAGGCCGAACCCGACGGCGTCCTCGAAAGCGAGGCGCATCAGCGCGGCTCGGTCGAATGCCTGTCGGTCCTGGAAGGCGAAGTCGAGGTCAAGGTCGCCGATGCGATCGAGAGGGCCGGGCCGGGGGAGACATTGCGCTATCGCTGCGACAGGCCCCACGCCATCCGCGTCGTCGGCGGCAAGCCCGCGCACGCCACCATGGTCTGCTTCATGAAGGCGGCGCTGATGGAGTAGGAGGCGGCTCGCCGACCTTGGCTGCAGCCGTCCTCGCCTGCCATCCGCCATCGGGCTCGGTGCCGTCCGAGCGCATAGGAATGGCCGCGCCCCGTTTGGCGATCATCGGGCCGGGGCCGGCCCGATGATCGACCGGGCGGAGCGTCAGGCGCTCCAGGCCACGGTGGTCTGCTTCTGGGTACCGAGCTTTTCGATCCCGAGCGTGATGACCTCGCCCGGCTTGAGATAGCGCGGTGGCTTCTTGCCCATGCCGACACCCGGCGGCGTGCCGGTGGTGATGACATCGCCCGGTTCGAGGATCATGAACTGCGAGATATAATGCACGATGTGGGCGACGCCGAAGATCATGGTCTTGGTCGAGCCGGTCTGCATGCGCTCGCCGTTGACGTCCAGCCACATGTCGAGGTCCTGTACGTCGTCGACTTCGTCCGTCGTCACCAGCCACGGACCGAGCGGGCCGAAGGTCGGGCAACCCTTGCCCTTCATCCACTGGCCCGTGCCTTCCGTCTGGTAGGCGCGCTCGGATACGTCGTTGCACACGGCGTAGCCGGCGACATAGGAAAGGGCATCCTTTTCCTCGACATAGGAGGCACGCTTGCCGATGACGATGGCGAGTTCGACCTCCCAGTCGGTCTTGAGCGACCCGCGGGGAATGACGACGTCGTCATTCGGCCCGACGACGCAGGAGGGCGCCTTGTTGAACAGCACCGGCTCCTTGGGGACCGGCAGGTTGCTTTCCGCCGCGTGGTCGGCATAATTCAGGCCGACGGCGATGAAGTTGCCGGGCTGGGCCACGCAGGAGCCGAGGCGCGGATTGCCGGCGACTTCGGGAAGCGAGGCAGGCGAAAGCGCCGCGATCCGAGCCAGCGATTCAGGGGACAGGGCTTCGCCCTCGAGATCGGCGATATGGGCCGACAAGTCGCGAATCTTGCCATCCGCATCGATGAGGCCGGGCTTTTCCGAGCCAGGCGTGCCGTAGCGTACCAGCTTCATAACAGGGTCCTTTGGGCCAGACGCGGCCCTTGCAGGGCCGTTCTTAGAACAGGTTGAGAAACAGCCAGGGAACCGAGGCTGCGTCGCGCGCAAGGCTTCGGTGTCGAGGCCGGCGGATCATGCCGATGGAAGGGCGGCGCCGCAAGACATGTCTGATGAATCTCGCCGATCCTCCCGCCGCTCGATGCTTGGCGCGGAGGCGTCCGGTGCCGGTTTTCGGCTCCGGGCAAAGAAAAACCCGCGCAACCGACGTTGCGCGGGGGACCGGTGTCCGCCAAGCCGTCGCGGTCAGGAGGGGAAGCCCTCCGTACCGCGGGCAGCGTTTCGATCGGCCATGAAGCGATCGAATTCTTCCTTGTCGCGAGCGCGGCGCAGATTGGCGACGAATTCGGCGAAGGCCCGGCTCTCTTCATCGAGACGCCGGCGCTCTTCCTCGAGGCGGCGCAGCGTCTCGCGGCGATAATCGTCGAAGGCCGCATTGCCTGTGCCCGACCAACCGCCGGCCCCGTTCCGGTCGCGCGCAAAGCCACCGAATTCGTGACGGGCGCGATCCCTGGCGCGCTCGAAGCCGTCGCGCAGCCTCTCACCCGGGAAGCGGCCGGCCCAGATGAAATAGATCAAAGCCGCGAGGCCGAGCGGCCACCAGATCAAGAACCCGGCCACCACTGCTGCGATATGCAGCGGGTGCCAAGGGCCCCTCGTCGAACAGGATGTCATCATCCTCTCCTTGCGTTAGTCCCAGCAGGATTGCAATTGGGAATGGCAAATCCCGGCTTCAAGAGGTGGAAAGAGGGGCATGTCCAATTTCATCTTTGCCAGGTATCCCGATACTGCGAGCAGGCCTTGGGCGGCCCGGCGCCCCGCCATGGGCTGAAAATACCGCTGACGGCCGAACTGTCACAAAAGAGTGGTCGGAATCGTGTTTGTGACGGTCGTTGTTGAAAGCGCGAGGACAGTGCCGTGAACAGCGATAGCGAAGGCACGCGCTATAGGGCGCTCTTTATTTCGGACGTTCATCTGGGCACGCGCGGGTGCCAGGCGGGCATGCTGCTCGATTTCCTGCGCTCCTATGATGCGGAGACGATCTACCTCGTCGGCGATATCGTCGACGGGTGGCAGCTGAAAAGCGGCTGGTACTGGCCGCAGAGCCACAACGACGTGGTGCAGAAGCTGCTGCGCAAGGCGCGCAAGGGCGCCCGCATGGTCTATGTGCCGGGCAACCATGACGAATTCCTCCGCGGCTTTCCCGGGCATCATTTCGGGGGCATCGAGGTGATCGAGCAGACGGTGCATGTCGCGGCGGACGGCAAGCGCTATCTGGTGATGCATGGCGATGCCTTCGACGTGGTGGTGCGCCATGCCAAGTGGCTGGCGTTCCTCGGCGACTGGGCCTATGTGACGGCCCTCGGCGTCAACACCTGGGTCAACGCGATCCGGCGGCGTCTCGGCCTGTCCTATTGGTCGCTCTCGGCCTGGGCCAAGCTCAAGGTCAAGAACGCCGTCAGCTTCATCGGGCATTTCGAGGAGACGCTGGCCAAGGAAGCCAAGCGCCTGGACTGCGACGGCGTGATCTGCGGCCATATCCATCATGCTTCGCTGCATGACCTGCACGGCGTGACCTACATCAATTCCGGCGACTGGGTCGAAAGCTGCACCGCCATCATCGAGCATTTCGACGGGCGGTTCGAGATCGTCCGCTGGAGCGACCTGGCGCGCGAGGCTGCCAGGCTCGACGCCGACAAGCCGAAGACATTGGTTCCGCAGCAGGCGGCATGAAGATCCTCATCGCCACCGATGCATGGCGACCCCAGGTGAACGGCGTCGTTCGCTCGCTCGAGCAGACTGCCGCCGCCGCCGCCCGTCTCGGCGTCGAGTTCCGCTTCCTGGCGCCCGACCGCTTCCTCTCGGTCCCCATGCCGTCCTATCCGGAAATCCGGCTGGCCATGCCGGGGCCCGGCTCCATCGAGAAGTATATCAACGCCGAGGCGCCGGATTTCATCCATATCGCCACCGAGGGGCCGATCGGCCACCTCACACGCCGGGCCTGTCTCAGGCGTGGCCGGCCGTTCACGACGAGCTACCATACCCGCTTTCCGGAATATCTCGCCGCCCGCGTGCCGGTGCCGCTCGATTGGAGCTATCGCTGGATCCGCAATTTCCACAATGCCGGCATCGGGGTGATGGTATCGACGCCGGCGTTGGAACGGGAACTGGCGGAGCGCGGCTTCAAGCGCCTCATGCGCTGGTCGCGCGGGGTCGATGCAGCGCTGTTCCGCCCGCGCCAGCAGCGCATCTTCGATCTTCCCGGCCCGATCTTCCTCTATGTCGGCCGCGTCTCGGTGGAAAAGAACATCGAGGCCTTCCTCGATCTGGACCTGCCGGGTTCGAAAGTGGTGGTCGGCACCGGGCCGGCGCTCGACATGCTGCGCGCCCGCTATCCCCGGGTGCTGTTCGCCGGCGTGAAAAGCGGCGAGGACCTGGCGCAGGCCTATGCCTCGGCCGATGTGTTCGTCTTCCCCAGCCTGACCGATACGTTCGGCATCGTGTTGCTGGAGGCCATGGCGAGCGGGCTGCCGGTCGCGGCCTTTCCGGTGACCGGCCCCATCGATGTGATCGGCGGCACCCGAGCCGGGGTTCTCGATCATGACCTCGGCAAAGCGGCGATCGCCTGCCTGTCCCTCGATCCCGCCGCATGTCGGGAGGAAGCGTTGAACTATTCCTGGGAGGCGTCGGCGCGCCAGTTCATCGGCAATGTGATGCAGGCGAGCGGGACCTCGACCGGCAGCAGGCCGGAGCCGCGGTTCCCTTCTCCGTCGGACGGAGAAACAGCGCGAATGGCTGCACAGGCCTGACCCATAGGCGCTAACTTTGCCGACAATAGCGCGATTTTCCTTCTCCCATGCGGGAGAAGGTGGCGCGAAGCGCCGGATGAGGGTCTGGACTTCTGCAATTCCAGCGCGACTATTGAGCTATCTGCGTTGACGTTTAGACCCTCATCCCCCTGCCGGGACCTTCTCCCGAACCGGGAGAAGGCGGGTCTTGCCCATATGTTAGCGCCTATGCAGGCCTGACCCGACATCATCCGGTGGATGCGCCCGATCCCCCCGCCGTCCTGCCTGCTTGCGCCGGGAACAAATGAAATGCGCCATCTGCCGCAAATCTGGCGGCCATGGCGCTCCGCCTCCGATGAAGGACAGGGCCGGGCAGGGAGCGCCCGAAGCGCGGCAAACCATGGAAGAGCCTGATCCGGCAGGAATGCCGGAGCGCAGCTTGGATATGAGAAAGGGCCCACTTCCGGGCCCTTTTTCATCTTCTGTTTCGCTGCAGCTCAGGCGAGCTTGCCGGCGGCATGAGCCAGGATCGTATAGACCTTGCCGGAATCAGCCGTCAGATAGGTCTTGGCCATGTTGCCGGTACGATCCTCGTGATCGACTTCTGCGATGAGCTGCTCGAACTCCTGGATGTAGCGATCCACCGTGGCGGTGAAGTCCGCGTCGCGCCGATAGCGTCGGCGGATCTCCTCGAAGGCCTGCTGTCCCTGCGCCGTATAGAGACGGCGCGTGAAGACGTTGCGCTCGCCCCGCCGGTACCGGTCCCAGATGTCGACGGCGGCATCGTGCTCGATCATCTTGGCGATATCCACCGAGAGCGTGTCGAGCGAGGGGGCCGTCAGCGTCGGTGCGCCCGTCTCCTCCAAGACATTGCCCGACGTCTCGTCGCGCGAAGCACGGGCCAGCACGGCCGACAGCCATCCGGTGCCGCGGCGTTCGCCGCTGCGAGCCGGGGAGGGGGTGGGATGGGTCGCCGGCAGCTGGCGGCCCGACTGTGCCTCGTTCCCCGCGGGAACGGAGAGTTGGGCGGCACGGGGCATCTCGGCCGCATCAGCCGAAGACACGGGCGACATCGTGATCGTCCCCTCCTTCAGCCGGGACGGGCCGGCCTCGGGGCGCCCGGAGGAGGGCACGTCGAGGACGTCGAGAGAGCGGCCGGACCGCGTCACGATGTCGGAGAGATCGTTCAGGGCCTGGATCTGCTCGGCGACGACCCTGCGCATGGTGGCTGTCGATTCCGAGGTCTCCTTCGGAATTTCGAGCAGGCCGCGCTTGAGTTCGGAGCGGGTGGCTTCGAGCTCCTGCTGGACCGTCGTGGTCATGCTGCGCATTTCCTGGGCCACTTCGGCGAAGCGCTGGGTGGCGTTGCCGAACAGGGTCGAAATCTCCGACACGGCCTGATCGTAGGTCGACTGCAGGGCGGTCGACGTGCGCTCGCGCTCCTTGCCGGTAGCGGCGCGGATGAGCTCGAACTGGTCCGCGATCGCCTGCGCCGTCGTGTTGGCGTTTTCCGCCAGCAGGCTGCTGGTTTCGCGCGCCTTGGCTTCGGCGTCGGCAAGCTTTTCCTGGATCACGCCGGCGAAGGTCTGCATCAGCGCTTCCATCGCCTCGACCTTGGTGCTCGAGAGGGCCACCAGCGCATCGAGCGTGGCGCGCCTTTCGTCCAGCGCCTGGTCGACCTGGCCCTGCGTATCGCCGAGCACGGATGCCGTCTTGGTCAGATTTTCGCTCTGCTGCTCGAGGCGCGTGGCCATGGCGGCGACGTCCCGGATCAGCACGGCGGAGAGATCGCGCAGCGCCGCGACCTGCTCGCTGACGCGGCCGGTGGCGCCGTTGGTCTGTTCCGTCAGGCCGATCATGCTCGACTGGAACTCGCGCAGCCGCTCGGCCAGACCGGCCTCGACCGAATCCAGCGTCTTGCTCGACTGGCCGAGCGTCTCGTTCAGCGTGGAGCTGGTGCCGGAGACACGCTCCAGCAAGGCGGAGATTTCCTCGCGCAGCTGCTGATGCAGCGAACTCAGACTGTCGATGGCCCGGGTGGCGCGCGTTTCGATCGCCGATGCGAGGGCATCGGACGAGCTTTCGAGCGTCCGGCTGAGTTCCGTGCGCTTGTCGCCGAGGGCCTCGACGAGATCGCCGCCCTTCTGGCCGATGATCTCGGCGATATGGTTGGCGCGCTCCTCGAGGGTGTTGGCGACGCTGTGGGCGAGACCGCCGAGTTCCGCCGTCATCGCTTCGCCGCGGGCGCTGAGCGTTCCGACCAGAGCTTCGCCGCGCTCGTCGAGCGTGTTGGCGACGCTGTGGGCGAGGCCGCCGAGTTCCGCCGTCATCGCTTCGCCGCGGTTGCTCAGCGTGGTGACCAGCGCCTCGCCGCGCTCGTCGAGCATGCTGGCGACGCTGTTGGCGAGGACGCCGAGTTCGGTCGTCACCGCTTCGCTGCGATCGATGAGCGAGGTCACCATCGCCTGGCTGCGCTCGTCGAGCGTGTTGGCGACGCTGTTGGCGAGATCGCCGAGCTCCCTCGTCATGGTGTCGCTGCGTTCGACCAGCGTGTTGACGAGGATCTGGCTGCGCTCGTCGAGCGTGTTGGCAACGGTGTGGGCGAGATCGCCGAGTTCCGTGGACATCGCTTCGCTGCGTGCCGTGAGCGTGCCGACGAGGATCTTGCCCCGCTCATCGAGCGTCGTGGCCACGGTGCCGGCGAGGGAACCGAGCTCAGCCGTCATCGCCTCGCTGCGTTCGGCCAAGGTCAGGACGAGCGCCTTGCTCCGTTCGTCGAGCGTGTTCGACATGGTGCGCACGAGATCGTCCAGCTCCGAGCTCATGGCCTTGCTGCGCTGGCCGAGCAGACCGACCAGGGCATCGCCATGCTCGCCGAACGTGCCGACCAGGGCCTGGCCGCGCTCGTCGAGAGCCGTGGTGATGCCGGAGGCGACGACGCCGAGTTCGTTGGTGACGGCGGCGCTGCGCTCGGTCAGCGTGGCGATCAAGGCCTGGCTGCGCTCGTCGAGCGTCGTCGTCACGCTCGAAGCGAGCACGCCGAGTTCGGTCGTGACGGTGGCGCTGCGCTCGGTCAGCATGCTGACCAGCGACTGCCCGCGCTCGGAGAGGACCTTCGCGACCCGGTCGGCCAGGAGCGCAAGCTCCGTCGCAACCGATTCGCTGCGGCCGGTCAGCGTTCCCACCAGAGCCTGGCCGCGCTCGTCGAGCACCCTGGCCACCCCCTCGGTGAGCACGCTCAGCTCGCTCGCCACGGAATCGCTGCGCTCGGTCAGGGTGCCGATCAGGGCCTGGCCACGCTCGTCGAGGATCCTCGCCACGCTCTCGGCGAGGGCGTGCAGCTCCGTGGATACCGTTTCCGTGCGGCCCATGACGACGCCGGTCAAGGCGCGGCTGCGCTCGTCCAACGTCGTCTGGACGTGATCGGTGAGGTTGACCAGTTCCGTGGTCATCGCCTCGCCGCGGGTGGTGAGGTTGCCGACCAGGGCCTGGCCGCGTTCGTCGAGCATCGAGGCCACGCTGGACGCGAGCACACTGAGCTCCGTCGTGACCGATTCGCTGTGTTGGACGAGCGTGCCGGCCAGGGCCTGGCTGCGTTCGTCCAGCACGTTCGCGGCGGTCTGGGCGAGATCGCCGAGCTCGGCGGTCATCGTCTGGCCGCGTACGGTCAGGATGTCGACCAGGGCCTGGCCGCGGTCGGCAAGCGTGTTGGCGAGGACGCCGAGCTCGGCCGTCATGGCGTCGCTGCGCTCGGCCAGCCTGCCCACGAGGGTTTCGCCGCGCTCGTCGATGGCCTTCGTCAGGCTCTGCGTGAACTCACCCAGCTGGGCGTTCATCGCAGCGCCGCGATCGCCGAGAGTGCCGACCAGGGCATCGCTCCGGTCGTCGATCGACCTGGCAAGGCCCTGCGCCGCGTCGCTCAGCCTGGCGGCCATGGCATCGCCGCGCATCGTCAGCGTGCCGACCAGGGCCTGGCCGCGCTCGTCCAGCACCTTCGCCACGCTGTCGGCGAGGGCGCCGAGTTCCAGGGTCGCGGCTTCGCTGCTGGCCGTCAGGGCGCCCACCAGCGCCAGGCTGCGCTGGTCGATCGCCTTGCTCACGCCCTGCGAGATGTCGCCGAGTTCCGCCGTCATCGCGGCGCTGCGGGCCGCAAGCGTGCCGACCAGCGCCTGCCCGCGCTCGTCGAGAAGGTTGGCCATCGCATCGGAATGGCTGCTCAGCAGCGTGTTGATCACCGCGGCGCGGTCGGCCAGCTTGGCGCCGACATCGTCCGAAAGGCGGCTGAGCGTGGCACCCACGGTGGCGGCGTTCTGCACGAGATTGTCGGAGACGCTCTGCACCTTCTCGTTGAGCGCGCTGGCAATATGCAGGCTGCGCTCGTCGAGCGCGCTGGACAGGTCGCGCAGACGATCGACCACATCCCGCTCGAAGCGCGTGATGCGCGTATCGAGCGACTGGGCGATTTCGCCGACGCGTTCGTCGAGGGCGGCATGAACGTCGCCGACCTTGGTGGTGAGCGTGCCGGCGATGATCGAGGCCTTGCCGTCGAAGAGATCGGCGATCTCGGACGCCTTCGAAGACAAATCGTCCGTCACGGCGAGGCTGCGGCTGCCGAGGTGGTCGGTCAGTTCCTGGACCCGGGCATTGATGGACTCGGTGATGTCATGGCCCTTGACGCCGAGCAGCATGGAGATCTCGTCGGCCCGGCGCGCCAGGAGATCGGCGATGATCGAGGTGCGGCCGTCGATGAGATCGACGATCTCCTTTGCCTTGCCGTCGATCGAGGCGGTCACGTTCTGGCCGCCCTCGCCCAGGAGCCGGGCGAGTTCGAGCGTGCGTGTGGCAAGGGTCTCGTTGAGGGCGCGGGCACGGTTGTCCAGGCCCTGATCGATGCGGGCGAAGCGGCCATCGAGCGTCTGGGCGAAATTGCTTGCCTTGTCGGCGAAGCGTTCGTCCAGGACGGACAGCTTCTCGTCGAGGGCGATGAGCCTTTCGTCCAGGGTCTGCGCGACGCTGACGGTATGGGAGCCGAAGCGCGTCTCGAAGGCCTCGAGCTTGCCGCCGAGGAGGGACACCGCCGTATTGGTGTGCTCCTCGACATGGTCGGTCAGGCGCGAGCCATGCCGCTGCATCGCGCTCTCGAAGCCGAGCAGCTTCTGCGCGATGTCGTTGCTGAGCGCACGCGAATCCTCGCTGATGCGGCTGGCGAGCACGCCGCCCCGGCCGGTGATGACGGCATCGAGCGCGCCGATCTGGCCTTCGATCGCCTGCGTCGCATCGACCAGACGCTTTTCGAGGGTCGATTCGAAATCACGCAGATGCGCGTCGAGCGTGGCATTGACCGCGGTCGCATCCGACTGGAAGCGGTTTTCGAAGTTGCCCAGCTTCTCGGCGAGGGTGTCGTGAACCACGTCGGTGTTCGCGGCAATCTGTGCCTGCAGCGTGGCCAGACGCTGGTCGAGCGCCTCCTGCAGGGCCGTGGAGCCGTTGAGGAAATGCGTCTCGAACGTGCCGAAGCGCTGATCGAGCGAGGAACGGACCGTCGCCGTGTTGTTGGTGAAGCGCGCTTCGAAGGCGGCGAGGCTTTCGTCGAGGCTGGCCTGGGTGTTCTGCACGCCGGAGTCGAAACGGGATTGGAAATCCGCCAGGCGGCCCTCGATGTCGAGCTGGCTGTCGCGGAGGCCGGTGCTGAAGTTGGTTTCGAAGCTGGAGATGCGGTTGGCGATGCTGGCGGTGGCGGCGGTCGTCAGCGTATGGAACCGGTCCTCGAAATCCTTCATGCGGGCATCGAGCATGGCATGCGCGTTGCCGGCATTGCCGACGAAACGTTGTTCGAATTCGGAAAGGCGCTGATCGAGGGTGGTGTGGGTGTTTTCCGCCGCGCCGCTGAAGAACTGCTCGAAATCGCTGAGACGGCGCTCGATGACGTTCCGCGTGTTGTGGGCCGTGCCGTTGAACCGGAACTCGAATTCGGTGAGGCGCCGGTCGAGGGCCTGGTGAGTGCCATCCGAGACGGTGCTGAAGCTTTCCTCGAAGGACTTCAGCATCTCGCCCAGTCCGCTGCGGTTTTCCTGCACGACGGCGGTGAAGCGATTCTCGAAATCGCCCAGGCGGCGGTCGATGTCGCCATGCGCCCGATAGGCGTTGGCCGCGAAGCGGCTTTCGAACTCGTTCAGACGCTTGTCCAGGGCCTGATGGGCGCCCTCGGCGCTGACGTTGAAGTGCTGCTCGAAGGCGTTCAGGGTCTCGTCCAGGCCGTTGCGGTTGTTCTGGATATTCGCGGCGAAGCGCACCTCGAAATCGCTGAGGCGGCGATCGAGGTCGGCATGGGCGAGGGTCGAGAGCGACTGGAAGCGGTGCTCGAATTCGGTCATGCGGCTTTCGAGGCTGCCGTGGATGGTCGAGGCGCTGTCGGCGAAGCGCGTATCGAAGCCCGACAGGGTGTCGTCCAGCGTCGCATGCACCTGCTGGGCATGGCTGAGGCTGCGGGTTTCGAGCGCCGACAGGCGTTCGTCGAGGCGCGAATGCAGCTGGTCGGCGATTTCGAGGCTGCGCTTCTCGTGCTGCTGCAGGCGTTCGACCAGCGTCTTGCTGAAGGCCTTGGTCTGCGCCTCCACCGTGCTCTCGAGGCGGGACACGCCGAAGTTGATCTGTGCCACGGCCGCATTGCTGCGCTCGCCGATCACGCGGGTGAGGGTGTCGCCGCTGATGCCGAGAATGCCGGAAGCCTCGCGGGCGGCGACGCTGATACGGGTGGAAAGCTGGGTGCCTTCCTCCTCCAGCGCGGCCTGCAGGCTGTGGGCTGCGGCCGAGACGGCGGCCTGTGCCTCGGTGCTGCGCTTCTCGATGGCGTTGACGATGGTCTGCCCGGTGGCGGCCAGACGGCGATCGATATCGCCGCCGCCGACGACGATCGATTCGTGGATGCGCTCGCCGGTGCTGCTCAGGCGCTCGGCGAGGTCGCCGCCGCGGGTGGTGATGATCTCTGCGATATGCGTGGCGCTCGTCTCGAGCTTGTCGGCGACGTCCATGCCGCGGTTCTGCAGATCGGAGAGGATCGCATCGCCGGTGCTGCGCAGGGTGTTGTTCACTTCTGCGACGCTGCCGACGATCTGCTCGACCATCTTGGAGCCGGTGTCGCGAATCGACCGAACGACGACATCCGTGCCCTCGGCGAAGGCGTTGCTCAGGCTCGCGCCGGTGCGCACCAGCGTATCGTTGACCGCCGTACCGCGCTCGACGATGTCGCTGACGATGTTCTCGCTGTTGCGCGTGAGCGTTTCGTTCAGCAGCGTCGCCCGTGAAGACAGGGTCTCGCAGATCTCGTTCGCCCTCGACGCAAAGGTCTCGTTGATCTGGTTGGAGGTGGAGGTCAGCGTCTCCGTGATCTCGGCGGCGCGCTGGTTGAGATGGTCCGTGACGAGTTCGGAGGAACTCGTCAGAGCGCGGTTGACCTCCTCGGCCGTGACGGCCATGCGGTCGATCAGGGTCGTGCCGCGGTTGGCCATGGCGTCGACCATGTGGTCGCCGACCTTGGCGAGCTCGGAGGTGATCTGGCTGCCGCGATCGCCGAACGAGCGCATCACCTGCAGGCCGGCTTCGGAGACTTCCGAGGAGATGCGGCCGGCGACCGATCCCAAGGCGAGGGTCAGGTCGTCATGGGCGACAACGATGGCCGAGCGGACGCGGTCGGCATTGCCGACGATGGCCTCGCGCTGCGCCGACAGGTCCTCGACCAGCGAACGGATGCGCTGCTCGCTCTCCGAATAGGAGCGCTCGAGCATGGAGACCTCGTTGTGGACCATGATCTCGAGCTCGCTCGCGCGGGCGAGGGCGCGGTCGATGCCGTCGCCCATGGCCGCGACCTCGCGCCGGATCGCCTGGCCCACCGAGGTGACGGATTCGGATGCCGCGCCTTCGGGCTCGGCCAGACGCAGGGCGACCTGGGTCATGGACCGCGTCACATAGCGCATCTCCTGGGCGCGCCAGAATAGCGCCGCCATGGCGAAGAAGAAGACGGGCGGAAGCAGGATGGAGAGGACGCCGAGCGCGAGGCCGGGGCTGGCCTGGTAGGTCGCCGGATTGAAGAGGGCGCCGACCTGGATATTCCCCGTCACCCGCAACAGGAAGATGCCGCCGGCGAACCACAGCGCGCTCAAGGCGACAGCAATATAATAGGGCATCAGCGACGGGCGGCGCTGCAGGGCCTGGAGCAACTGCCCCACGCTCGCCCGGTCGTCATTGGCCGGGGCGCGGCGCTCCCTGGCAAAGGCCTTCTCCGGCGCCCGTACCGCAGCGGGCTTTTCCTGAGCGCGCGACACGGAAGGCCGCGCCTTCGGCTCCGGCTCGATATCGAAATTGAAGCCGTCGTCGACCTTGGGCAATTGAGCACGCTCACCGTCTGTCGCGTCGGCGCCGGATTTGCTCATGTTGAGCGCTTCCTCGATCGCAGACAGGGCGGCGTCGGCCGGATCCTGCACCTTCGACTTCTTCGACATAACGTGCCTCACGCCACTTAATCGCCGCCGCCCGCGTGAACCCGAAATCATCCACGCGACCAGAGGCATCAGTCTCCACATCGCTTCGGATGAAGCGATGCCACATGGTCCCCGAAACGAGGACGCAGGTGCCGTACTAAAATCCTATCCTGCGCGATCCCGAATTAAAACCGCCGCCGGCAGCTTTCATACAGCATCGTTAACGACTTTTTTACCACTCTTGAAGCGCGAAAAAACCGTCTAATTTCGGAGTTTCCCCTGATTCAAGCAGGATAAGCGCAGCCCTCGCGCGCCCGGCCTGGATTTTCCGGCGATTCTGCCGACGGAAATCGGGGCCCCTCCACACTGGAACCGTGCCGGACGGGTCTGTATAGAACCTCTATCGAAAGCCGGGACCCACCATGGTAAGAATCAATTTCCGCGATCACAAGGGACAGATTCGAGAGGTCGAGGCCGAAGCCGGCTCGACTGTGATGGAAGCAGCCATCCGTAACGGCATTCCGGGCATTCTGGCCGAATGCGGAGGCGCCTGCGCTTGCGCGACCTGCCATGTCTATGTCGACGAGGCCTTCATGCCGCTGGTCGGGGAGCCCGAGCCGATGGAGGAGGACATGCTGGACTTCGCCTTCGATGTCCGGCCGACATCTCGCCTGTCCTGCCAGATCCGCGTGCGCGACAATCTCGACGGCCTCACCGTCACCACGCCCGAGAAGCAGGCATGAGCCGGCGCCTTTCCATCGCCGTGGAGCGCTGGCCGCTGGCAGCCGTCTTCACGATCGCGCGGGGCTCGCGCACCGAAGCGGTCGTGGTGGTGGTGGAAATCTCGTGCGGCGATCATGTCGGGCGGGGCGAATGCGTGCCTTATGCCCGCTATGGCGAGACGGTGGAGGGTATTGCCGAGGCCATCGAAGCGCAGCGGGCCGCCATCGAGGCGGAGGCAAGCCGGGACGCGCTGCAGCGCTCGATGCCCCCGGGCGCCGCACGCAATGCGGTCGATTGCGCGCTGTGGGACCTTGAGGCGAAGATCGCCGGCCGGCCGGTCTGGCAGTTGGCCGGGCTGCCGCAGCCTCGCCCGGTGACGACGGCCTATACGCTCTCCCTCGGAGATGCCGACGCCATGGGCGAGGCGGCCGCCGCCGCGGCGCACCGGCCCCTGCTGAAGGTGAAGCTCGGCAGGCCCGACGATGCCGCGCGCATCGCGGCGGTGCGGCGCAACGCACCGCATTCGAGCCTGATCGTCGATGCCAATGAGGGATGGCGGGCGGACGACCTCGCCCGCAACTTCGCCGCCTGCGCACAGGCCGGCGTCGTGCTGATCGAGCAGCCCCTGCCGGCCTCGGAGGACGCCGCCCTTGCCGAAATCGAGCGCATCGTCCCGGTCTGCGCCGACGAATCGCTGCATGACCGGGCCTCCCTACCCGGACTGGCGGGGCGTTACGACGCGATCAACATCAAGCTCGACAAGGCCGGCGGCCTGACCGAAGCGATCGCGCTGGCCCGCGACGCCTCCGCTCTCGGCTTCGACCTGATGATCGGATGCATGGTCGGAACCTCGCTGGCGATGGCGCCGGCGCTGCTCCTGGCCGGCCAGGCCCGTGTCGTCGACCTCGACGGGCCGCTCCTGCTGGCGAAGGACCGCCAAGCCGGCCTGCTCTATGAAGGCAGCACTGTCCATCCGCCCGATCCTGCCCTCTGGGGCTGACCCCGGAGACGGCGGTTCGGCAGGGCGCGGCGACGGACGGGCGTCGCGGCCGGTGCGGTCCTTGAACGAAACAACGGCATCGGGGAAAACTCGGCGGGGCGTTAGCTCTCCCCGGCCGTATGCCTTATAGAGAGGTAACACTCGCCTTCGAGTGATTCGTTAATATTTTCATGCCCGTGTTCTTAAATTGACGAGCGCCATTTGATGCAACCGGTTCCGCCGCAGCCTCTCCTGAGCGAAGAGGATTATGGTGCCATCGAGGCGGCAGTCATGGAAACGGCGCGCGGTCGCTGGTTCCTGGCCGAATATGCCCGCCGGAATCGCAATGCCGACACGGCGGCGGTGCTTGCCGCCATACACCGACTGGAGCGTCTGGTCGAAAGCGCCGCTTCGACGGATGCCCGCAGCGAGGTCGCCAAGGGAATGGCGAATATCGCCCGGGCAATCGCCGAGGCGGAAATACCGCTTTCGGCCGATACCGCGGGTGCGGCGATCCGGCGCATGTCGGCGTCGGCTTCCCAGGCCATCCGCATCGAGGCGGATATCGAACCGCGCGAACCGGGGCCCGCCGAAGAGCCGGTCGCCGGGCAGCCGGCCGAGACGGTTGCCGCAGGATTGCCCGAGCCGGCTCCCGCAGCTCAATCCGACACCGAGATTGGCGCAGAGCCGCCGGCCATCGCCGCACAGGCGCAGGCGGAACCCGTTGCGGACGAGCCGGTCGCCGAGGCGCAGCAGGATGCAGTCGCGGAAGCGGGGGCCGAACCCGTAGCGGCCACGCAGCCGGAAGCCGTTGCCGCGGCTCAGCCGGATCCGGATGTCGCGTCCGGCCCGAGCGAGGAACCGCCGGCCGAGTCTGAGCCTCCGGTGCGGGGCGCGCCGGCACCGGTCGAAGCCGGCGCGGACGCCGAGGGCGCGGCGCCTGCGACAAGCAGCGCCTCGGAGCCTTTTCCGATCCTCGAACTGGACGAAGAGGCTGCCGACGCGCTTCTGGCACGCGATGCGCAGCGCCCGGAATTGAAGCTGCCCGTCAATCACCTGGCTGCGTCACGGCGCAGCCGGCTCGATATGGCGACGCTGCTGGCCGTGCCCCGCGAGGCACCGCCGAAGCAGGTTCGCAGCGGGCTGGTGACCTTCGTCGACGAAGAGCCGGCCGAGAACGCGGAATCGGTCTTCTCGGCGCCGCTCAGGCTGGAGCCCGAGGAACCGCCGGCCAAAGAGGCCGAACCTCAGGCGCTGGTCCGTTCGTCATCCTGGTCGCGTCTTCCCACGGCGCCCCGGATGACGGTCGCCGAAATCGAAGCCATGCCCTTCAAGAAGAGGGCGGCGCTGTTCAGCTGAGCGCCGACGGCACGCACGGGCGGCTCGCCCCTATGCGTCAACTGGCAAGGCGTGGGATGGAGGGGCGATCACCGATCGCCCTTCTTTGAAACACCGAACCCGCCGGAGAGGAAGAGGTCGATCGGTGATCGACTCTCCAAACGCAGGCCTGAGTGAGCGCATATCCGCGCCGGGCGGCCCCGACAAAATGATGATCCGCTGGATTGTGGCGCCTTACCCCCGCGGACGGCCGCCAGGCGGCGTACTCGGTTTCAGACTTTGCCCACGGTCCAGGTCATCACGCCGACGAGCACCTGGTCGAGAGCCTGGTCGAGCGCTGCGCTCGCCTGCTGGCCGCTGAGCCCGGCCGCTGGAACGCTTGCCGTGAACAGATTGGCGGCGATGATCCGGCCGCTGGTCTGGCTGACGATGCGCGCCGCGATCGTCACCACCGCGACCGGACCGGAAGCCGCCTGGATCTGGAAGTCGCGGATCTCGGTCACCAATGAGGCATCCGGGGTGAACTTGTCCTCGGGCCTGCCGACCATGCCGGTCCGGTGGGCGTTCTCGAATGTCTGTATCAGGCGCGCCTGCACGAGGCGGGGAAGGCGATCGGCCCATTGCGCACCGGGCAGGTAGGTCACCTTGCCGTCGCCGGGACGGATCAGGATGCGGTCGCTGTCGATCGCCTGAAGGGCGGTGGGCTCGGCGATGAGGATCTGGGCACGGCCGTTTCCCTTCACCGCGGCGTGTTTCGGCGCCGTCAGGTCGAAGGTATCCGGCGCGGGGGCGCTGAGGATCGAACAGCCGCAGAGAAGCGAGGCGCCGAGCAGGACGAGGCCCGGCCGGAAGGGACGAAGACGCACACTGACACCACGCATTCTATTTGCCCTTATAGTCGGGGATCGACGATTTCGGCCCGAAGATCAGCTGCTGCGGATTCCGTTGGAGGCTGTTGAGGGTGCGCTGGATGTTCTGCAGCGTTCGCTGTCCGTCGATGGCGATCTGCTGATAGTCGCGCAGGCCGGACCCGCTGAACTGCGTCAGGTTCTTGGCGAGCACCGCCGTGCGCGCGTCGAGATTGTTGGCGAGGATGCGGATCGATTTCGCCGTCTCGGTGATTTCCGCGAACATGCCCTGGCTGTTCGGGTTGGACGTCATCGTCGTGATGTTCTTCATGATGCCGTCGAGCTGGTCCGCCGCATTGTTGAGCTTGCGGGAAATGTCGCCGGCATCGGCGACGACCTGCTTGACCTGCGCCGAGGAGTCGCCCAGCGTCTTCGAAAATCGATTGAAATTGTCGACGATGTCGTTGATCTTGCTGGAGTCGATGGCGCTCGCAACCTTGTTGAAATTGTCGAAGGCGCCGCCGACCTTCGGCGTCATCGCAGCGAGATCGCCGGAAACCTTGCGGGCATCCTTGATGAATCCCGTCAGTTCGTCGGCATTGTTGCCGAGGGCCGCGGTGAAGTTGGTGACGTTGTCGACGACATCGCCGATCTTGGTGCTGTCGACGGCCGCGGTAATCTGCCGGATGCTGTCCAGCGTGGCATCGAGCTTCGGCGCCATCGTGTTGAGGCGGTCGGCCAGCGAAGAGGCGTTGGTGGCGAAAGTGGAGAGCGGCTGGCGCGCGTCGGCCAGCGTCTTGCTGAAGGCCTCGATATTGTCGACCGCAGCCTGCGCCTTGCCGCTGTCGAAGGCCTTGGCGAACGACACCAGCTGATCCGAGGCAGTGGAGACGTTGTCGACGATATGATTGACCTTGGCCGGCGAGACCGCCTGCAGCAGCGACTGGAGATCGCCGGACATGCCGTTGAGGTTGTCGGCGAGCCGCGAAATGCTCTTGGCGGCGTCGCCGGTGGTCTGCAGGAAGTCGGAGACATTGCCCGAATTGTCGGCCAATGCCTTGGTGAAGGTCTGGATGTTGTGAACCGTCGCGGTGATGCTCGACTCGTTTTCGTTGAGCCAGGTATCGACGTGGTTCATCGTCTGCGCGGCCTGGTTGACGGTATCGCGAGCGCCGTCCACGAGATTCTGCAGTTCGGAGCGCTGCGCCACGATGATCGCATATTTCTGCCCCGCCTGGGGCTCCAGGTCCGCCGTATTGGGCTTGCCGCCGTAGAGCTGGATGTTGGCCCCGCCGGTGATGCCGGTGAATTCGAGCCGGGCGGAGGTATCGACCTTCACCGGCGTTGTATCCCTGACGCTGATGATGGCGATGACGCGCGAGGGATCCTGGGGATTGAGGTCGAGCGTGTCGACCTGGCCGACCCGCAGGCCGTTGAAGGTGACGCTGGATCCCACGGTAAGGCCGCTGATCGATCCGACGAAGTCGATCTCGAAATGCTTGACCGCCTGGCTGTCGGAAATGCGGGCGAACCACACCACGAAGCCGAGCGCCGCCGCCACCACGGCCAGAGTGAACAATCCGATCAGGGCATTATGCGCGCGTGTTTCCATGGTCAGGCCTTGGCGGATGCCAGGGCTGCGCGGGCCCGGGGGCCGTGGAAGTAGGCGCGCAGCCAGGGATGGTCGGAAGCAAGCATGGTCGCCATCGGTCCTTCAGCCAGAATATGGCCTTCGCCAACCGCGGCAATGCGATCGCAGATGGAGTGAAGGCTGTCGAGGTCGTGGGTCACCATATAGACGGTGAGACCGAGAGTCTGCCGCAGCGTTGCGATGAGTTCGTCGAATTCCCCTGCACCGATCGGGTCGAGGCCCGACGTCGGCTCGTCGAGGAAGACCAGATCGGGGTCGAGCGCCAGAGCGCGGGCGAGGGCGGCGCGCTTGATCATGCCGCCTGAAAGTTCGGAGGGTCTCTTTTCCGCCGCATCCGGCTTGAGGCCGACCAACGCGATCTTCAGCATCGCGAGTTCGTCGAGAAGCCTGGGCGAGAGCGTGAGATATTCCCGCATCGGCACCTGTATGTTCTGCTTGACCGTCAGCGACGAGAACAGGGCGCCTTGCTGGAACAGGACGCCCCAGCGGCGCGCCATCTTCTGCTTCTCCCGCGGATGCAGGGCCACATAGTCCTGTCCGAAAATCTTGATGTCCCCGGAATAAAGCGGCGCGAGCCCGATGATGGTGCGCATGAGCACCGATTTTCCGGTACCGGACGCACCGACCACCCCGAGGATCTCCCCGCGATAGACATCGAGATCGAGCCCGTCGAGAATGAAGCGCTTCCCGAACGTCACCCTGACGCCGCGGGTCGAGATGATGGTTTCGGGGGGAGGGGATTCCGCCATGCTCAGAAATTGATCGACGCAAAGAACATGGCGAAAATGCCGTCGACGACGATGACGATGAACATCGACTTGACCACGGAGGTCGTCGTCTGGCGCCCCAGGGATTCTGCCGAACCTTCCACCTTCATTCCCTCGATACAGGCGGTGGTGCCGATCATCAGCGCCATCACCGGAGCCTTGATCAGGCCAGCAAGGAATGTATGCATCGTTACGGAATCGCGCAGATTCTGCAAAAAGGTGGTCGGCGTGATGCCGCCATAGCCCCAGGCGACGAGGGCGCCGCCGAACATGCCGGCCATCGCGGCCAGGAAGGTCAGCAGGGGCAGGGAGATGATCATCGCCAGGATGCGCGGAATGATCAGCACCTCCATCGGATCGAGGCCCATGACGTGCATGGCGTCGATCTCCTCGCGCATCTTCATCGAGCCGAGTTCGGCGGTGATCGCCGAGCCCGACCGGCCGGCCACCATGATGGCCGCGAGGAGCAGGCCGACTTCACGGAACATCAGCACGGCGAGGGTGTAGACGACCAGAAGCGTCGCCCCGTAATTGCTCAGCTGCAGAATCATCTGCTGCGACAGGATCGCCCCGACCAGAAAGGAGATGAGCATGATGATCGGCACCCCGCGCATGCCGATCAGCTCGATCTGGTTGACCACGGCGGGCATGCGAAAGCGGCTGCGCCCGGTGATCAGCCGCCCGAGGGCGCGCACGGTCTCGCCGAGGAACACATTCATGTTGAAGGCGTCGTGCGCCATCCTGCGGATCGACAGGCCGAAATCGGCGAGGAGGTCGATGAGGTGATGCGTCTCGGGCGGCGGTGGCGGAGCCGTTATGTTGTGGGTGGCGATTTCCGCCAGCAGCATTTCCTGCGCCGTGCTCGCATTGCGGATCGCGAGCGTCGAATTCTTGGCGCCGAGCGCCTGGCGGATGTTTTCGATCACCACGGCGCCGAGCGTATCGAGCTGCGAGACCTTCGCAAGGTCGAACTCGACGGTGGCGTCGGCGGGCGCGCGCTCCGCCATCGCCTGCGCGAGGCGCTCCAGGCGGCGTGAATTGCGCGCAACCCAGGCTCCCATCGGGGCTATCCTGGTCGCTCGGTCCGAAGCGGCGCCGTCATTGCCGGTCCCGAACTCAGGCATGGCGTGCCGTAACTGGCTGTTGCAGGAGACTCATCACTCGTCATCCTACACCAGGCGCCGCAACATGATGTGCAAAAAATATGGCACACTCCTTTGCAGGAGATCGTGCAACCGCCATACGATGGATCGAGGGGCCTTCTCGTCGCGCATGACGGGTCCCGTTTCGTGCCCACACGACCCAAGGATGCTACGACGCCATGCAGATTGAGAAGCCCTATTTGATGTTCATCGGCGATGTCGCCGACCAGCTCGCCGCCAAGACCGCGGCGGGCATCGTCGACTGGCGCCGCGATTGGTGCGTGGGGCAATTGCGCCTGCCTGGATGCAAGGCGGATCTCGGCATCGATGATGTCGGCATCGCCGAGGCCGGCCGGCGCGGGGCGAAGACCATGGTCATCGGCGTGGTCAATGCCGGCGGCGTCCTGCCGGAGCACTGGATCCGCTCGATCGTGGAGGCGCTCGACGCCGGGCTCGATGTGGCTTCGGGCCTGCACACCAGGCTGGAGGACGTGCCGCAGATCGCCGAGGCCGCGTCACGGAACGGGCGGCAATTGTTCAATGTGCGCATCCCCTCCATCAATTTCGCCACGGGCAAGGGCACGAAGCGGACGGGCCTGCGGCTGATCACCGTCGGCACCGACTGTTCCGTCGGCAAGAAATACACAGCCCTCGCCCTTGAGCGGGAAATGCGGGAGCAGGGGCTCGACGCCGATTTCCGGGCGACGGGGCAGACCGGCATCTTCATTTCCGGCCGCGGCGTCGCCGTGGACGCCGTCGTCGCCGACTTCATCTCCGGCGCCGCCGAGTGGATCAGCCCGGCTGCCGATCCGAGCCATTGGGACGTGGTGGAAGGGCAGGGCAGCCTGTTTCATCCCTCCTTCGCCGGCGTGACGCTCGGCCTGCTGCACGGATCGCAGCCCGATGCCTTCGTCGTCTGCCACGAGCCGACGCGGAAGACCATGCGCGGCGTGCCCGCCGCCCTGCCGACGATCCGGCAGGTGATCGACGCCACCATCGCCAGCGGAAGGCTCACCAATCCGCGCATCCAATGCGTCGGCATCGCCGTCAACACGCAGGCGCTCGACGAAGCCGCCGCCCGCGCCTGCCTGGAGGAGATCGCCGCGGCCGAGGGCCTGCCCACCACCGATCCCGTGCGCTTCGGCGTCGCCGAGATCGTGAAGCGGGTGAAGGCGCTGTTCTGAGGGGCGGCCTCGGCGCCGTCCCGGCATTCCCGGCGGGTGAGGCGAGGCAGGGCCCGGCGAAATGCCGCCGCCCTGGTTGACGGCGCGGGCAAGTCGGTGTTTTTGGGCAGCCTTCCTGCCCCATCGCCTTGCCATCGGACGGACCATGACCGAGACCATCAAGACCGACGTGCTCATCATCGGAGCGGGGCCCGTCGGGCTTTTCGCCGTGTTCGAGCTCGGGCTTCTCGACATCCGGGCGCATGTCGTCGACATACTCGACAAGATCGGCGGGCAATGTGCCGAGCTCTATCCGGAAAAGCCGATCTACGACATTCCGGGCTTTCCCGTCGTGACGGGGCAGGGGCTCGTCGACAATCTCCTCAAGCAGATCGAGCCCTTCTCCCCGGTCTTCCACCTCTCGCGCATGATCGAGAAGGTGGAGCGCATCGGCGATCCGCTGTTCCGCGTCACCACGGACGCCGGCGACATATTCGAGGCCAAGGCCGTGGTCATCGCGGCCGGCGGCGGCTCATTCCAGCCGAAGAAGCCGCCGATCGACGGCATCGCCGCCTATGAGGGCAAGTCGGTCTCCTATGCGGTGAGGCAGATGGAAACGCTGCGCGACCGGTCGGTGCTGATCGTCGGCGGCGGCGATTCCGCGCTGGACTGGACCCTCAATCTGCATGCGGTCGCCAGGCGGGTGACGCTTCTGCACCGGCGCGACGTCTTCCGGGCCGCGCCGCATTCGGTGGAGCAGATGCGGGCGCTGGTCGCTGCCGGCAAGATCGATCTGTGCTTCGGCCAGGTCGTCGGGCTGGAAGGCGAGGACGGCATGCTCACTGCCGCGACGGTGCGGGAGGATTCGGGCCGCGTCTATTCAATTCCGGTCGACCATATGCTGCCGTTCTTCGGGCTGACGATGAAGCTCGGCCCGGTGTCGGACTGGGGGCTCGATCTGCACAATGGCGAACTCGTGCTGGTGTCGACGGAGACGTTCGAGACCTCGCAGCCAGGCATCTTCGCCATCGGCGACATCAACTGGTATCCGGGCAAGCTGAAGCTCATCCTGTCGGGCTTCCACGAGGGGGCGCTGATGGCGCAGAAGGTCCATCGCTACATCTACCCCGACAAGCGCCTCACCTTCCAGTACACGACGTCCTCGTCGAGCCTGCAGAGGAAGCTCGGCGTGTTGTGAGGACGGTCCTCGAAGGGGCCGCCGGGCAGGCACCTGCGCGATCGTCGCCGTTCGGGTCCTCGAACGCCTTTTTCCGCCGGTCATGGTGCCGATTCCCCGCCGAGGGTGTCGGCGGCGGCCTCGAACCCTCCCGGCGGTTGCGGCGTCCGCTTCCATCGCCAGCGATCCCGGGCTGAAACGGGATGCCGCCGGGCGATTTTGTAGTATGCTGGCCCCTCCACCCCGGCTGTTCAGGAGCGGACCCATGTTCAAGTCGATCGTCGTTCCCGTCGATGTCTCCGATCTCAAGGTGGCCCACCTGGCGATCCACAGCGCCGTCAAGCTGGCCGACCCGATCGGGGCGAGCCTGACCTTGGTTCACGTCGTGCCCATCATGCCGCTGATGATGCTCGATACCGTGCCGGTGAGTTTCGAGGGGGAAGTCGCCGAAAAGGCCAAGTCGACCCTGGCCGATCTCGGGCGCGCGATCGACCTTCCGGGCGGTAGCGTTTCGACCGTGGTGAGGATCGGCGGCGTCTATCATGAGGTGCTGGCGATCGCGGAAGAGCAGCGCGCCGACCTCATCGTCGTCGGCTCGCATCAGCCGAGCGTCGCCACCTATCTTCTCGGCTCGAATGCCAGCGCGATCGTGCGGCACGCTCCCTGCTCGATCATGGTCGTCCGCGAGGAGCGGCAGCCGGCGCTGGGGGCGTCTCTGCGGGCCGACAACGACGCGGCGCAGGCGCGCGCAGCGCGGCCGATGCAATAAGGGGCGAAGAACGCCGCCGCGTCCGCGGCGCGGCCTATGCGCCGCAGGCCGACATCGCGTCGAGGATCGCCTTGCCGATGCCGGCGGTCGGGACGGTGGTGGCGCGCCCGACCGGCTCTCCCGCCTTGTTGAGCACGGCGAGCGTGAAGGCGTCGCTCGCCGGTATCGCTTCCACATCCCTGATGTCGACCTGGGCCGCGAGGCTCTGCTCACCATGCGCCGGCGCGCCGATATCGTCGATGGACAGGCGCCGATCCGCGAATTTCAGCGTCTTCGCGGAGAAGGCGGCGGCGCGCAGGCGCTCGAGGTCCAGCGGTGCGAGGTCCTTGAAGGAGAGGTCCAGCCGGGCCGTCGTCTTATCCGTGCAGGCCAGCGAGAGGCGCAGGTCATCGCTGGTGAATTGCGCCGAGGCGGCTTTGCCTTCGGCCCGGCTGACCGTCCACGCGCCGGTGGACACCCGGTCGGGAGCCAGGGGAGGCCGCGCGACGGCCGGTGTGGCGGTGACGGTCAGGGCGGGGCTGCCGGCATGGGCGGCGGCATCGAGAACGGCGCCGACCGGCACGTCGCCGCTGGTCCGCGGCAGCACGGCGGTCGCGATTCCCGTCGAGACCCACTGGGACTCCGGCAGCACGTCGAGGCTGTTGAAGGGGGTGCGCAAGGTCGCCAGGAAGAAATCCTGGTCCACGCCCATGGTGCGGACGAAGTCGTAGACGCTCACCACCTCGCGGCCGTAATCGCGCACGATCTGGCTCATCTCCTGCGCGTCGAATGTCTCGCCGTCGCCGAATTGCGGCGAAAACTGATGGACGCCGATTTTCGAGCCGGGGACGGCCAGACGATCGACGCCGCCGAGCATCACCATCGTGCAGGCCGAATAGCAGCCGGCATCGGTGAGGAACGTGCCCTCGCGGGTCACATAGGCCTGCCCGACGACGGTGATCCATCCGGCCTTGCGGATACGCCGGCCGATGATCAGGGCGGACTGGACCTTGCCGCCGACCGATTCGAAGGCGATGATCACTTTGGGCGCGCCTGAGGCGGCCGGCTCGGGCGGAAGCACGCCGTCGAGACGATTCTGGGAGACGAAATCCGCGAAGTCGCGGGACGTGTCGTCGACGATCTCGCCGGATGCATTGACGATCACGCATCCCGGACAGTCCTTGCCCGAGGCGGCGATGCTGAAATGCATCGGCAATGTGTCGTCGTCAGGTCTCGGCTTCGCCGGCGGCGTCCGGCTGGGAGCGCATTGCGCGGGCAGGACCGCCGCCAGCGCCAGAACGACTCCCGCGAGGGATGCTGCGAACCGTGGACCGCGCTTCGGACCAGCCTTCAAACCTTTGTCCTTCTGCCACATCGCTTCGCCGGGGTTGCATACGCACCGGTACGAGGAGCCGGCATTTCTGGGCCGAAGTGTTACGTCGTTGCAAGCATGAAATGGCCCGCGGCGATTCTCCCGGCCAGACAATCGGCAAGCGTGGCAAACATGCCACAGGCCGCGGCGATGCGCGTGCATTTTCACGCATCCGTGCCGGGGCAAACGATGTATCCTGAAGGGGATTTCACAGCGGGCTGTCGGCGATGCGAAGCGTCTTCTGGAGCATTTTCGTGGTGGTCGCAATGGCTGCGTCCTGGGCCCATGCCGCGCCGAAGGCGGCGCTGGTGATCGGGAACGGGGCGTACCGGTCGGTGACGCCTCTGTCCAATCCGGCGAACGATGCGTCGGACATGGCGGCGAGCCTGGGGCGGCTGGGCTACCGGGTGACGCTGGTCAGGGACGGCGACCTGCAGGCGATGAATGACGGGGTACGCGCGTTCCTGCGCGATGCCGACCATGCGGACAGCGTGGTGGTGTTCTATTCGGGCCATGGCGTGCAGGTGAAGGGGCGCAACTACCTGATCCCGGTGTCGGCGAAGATCGCGGACGAACTCGACCTCGACACCCAGGCGCTGTCGCTGGACAAGCTGCTGGACCTGGTGGACGGGGCGTCGGCGAAGGTGAAGATCGTGATCCTGGATTCGTGCCGGGACAATCCGCTGGCGCATGCTCTGGTGCGCGGGGCGGGGACGCGGGGGCTGGCGCGGGTCGATCTCGACGCGTCCGAGGCCAAGGGCACGCTGATCGCCTTCTCGACGGCGCCCGGCTCGGTGGCGCAGGACGGCACGGGGCGCAACTCGCCGTTCACGCAGGCGCTGCTGGCGCATATGGGCACGCCCGGGCTCGACATCCGCCAGATGTTCGGCCAGGTCCGGGCGGATGTCGACCAGGCGACGCAGGGCGCGCAGACGCCCTGGGTCAACGAGGCGATCATCGGCTCCTTCGCCATAGCCGGCAGCGTCGCCGATCCGCAGCCGGTGAAGGTCCTCCAGCCCGCCCAGGACAATGCCGCCGCCGTCCAGCCGACGCGGAAGGAAGCTTCAGCCGTGCCGCTTCCCGACGTGCCCGCAGAGGCGCCCCGCAACGTCCAGCCCGGCTTCATCCTGCCCGAGTCCGGAGACCGGCAACTCGGCTGGGACGAGGTCGCTGCCCTTTCGCCCGTGCAGCTGAGGGTCGCGCGCAACGAGATCTTCGCGCGGCGTGGGCGCTTCATGAAGGATGCGCAGCTGCGGGCCTATTTCTCGCAGTTCTACTGGTACCGGCCCTTCACATGGAACGTGACTCTCAACCCGGTGGAGAAAGCCAACCTCGCCCTGATTCAGCGGGCCGAGTCCGCACCGTGAGGGGCGCATGCGCCTTCCTCGCGGTTGCGGCATTGGCGGCGGCTCCGACAGGGGCGCGTGCCGACGCGGCGCTCGATGCCTTGGTGGCGGCCTACCCCGACTTCATCGCCGGCTATGACGCGAGGGATCTCATCCTGAAGAACGGCCGGCATCTCCCCCTCTCCGACGGCATCGCCGGCAAGACGCCGGAGCAGCGGGTGGCCGATGCCGACATTCGTGACATGTTCGCCGTGCCCTATCCGCTCGGGGCCGTCGAGAGAGCGCCGTCGGACCAGGCCGACGACCCCGGCCGTGCCCGCAACCAGGCGCTGTTCGACGCGATGTATGGCGATTGCTCAAGGGGCGAGGTCCGGCTCGAGACGGTCCGGTGGCTTCCCGGGCTCGGCGGCGGTACGCTGCGGGTCACGCCCACCAACGGCGTCGCCGCACATTTGGAGGCGGTATCCCGTGATCTCGAGGCTTTGCCGGCCAGGTTTCGCGCCTACCTCATACCCTCGGCCGGCACCTATAATTGCCGGCCCGTGGCCGGCACCCGGCGCCGGAGCATGCATGCCTATGCGGCGGCGATCGACATCAATGTCAGGTTCGCCGACTATTGGCGCTGGAGCGGAGCGACGCGGGAGACCGACGACGCCACCTACAGGAACCGTATTCCCGCCGAGATCGTTTCGGTGTTCGAAAAACACGGGTTCATCTGGGGCGGAAAATGGTATCATTATGATACCATGCATTTTGAATATCGGCCGGAAATCATTTCCTTGGCCAGGACACCCGAAGAAGGACGATAATGCGCCGACTTATCCTGCTGCGCCATGCCAAATCGGCCTATCCGGACGGCGTTACGGACCATGAACGGCCGCTGGCGGCGCGCGGCCAGCGTGATGCGCCCGTGATAGGTAAGGAAATGGCGCGGCGGGGACTCTCGCCGGACCATGTCGTCATCTCCACCGCGCGGCGCACCCGCGAAACCTTCAATCTGGTCGAGCCTTTTCTCGGCCAGCATACCGCGCATTACGAGCGCGCCGTCTACGAGGCGCCGATCGATGCGATCCTGCGGGTGATCCGTGCCATCGGTCCCGAAGTCGCCAGCCTCATGATCATCGGGCATAATCCCGGGCTCGAGCGGACGGCCAGCCATCTGGTCCGCGGAGGCGGAACGGCCGCGAGCCCGCTCGAGGACAAATTCCCGACCGCAGCGCTCGCGGTGATCGATCTCGACGTCCCGCAATGGAAGGATGTCGGCCCTCATCTCGGTACGCTCGCTATGTTCCTGACGCCGAAACAGCTCCGGAACCCGCCCGATCACACGGTTCCCTGAAGGATGGCGATAGGCAGGAAACTCTTTCCGAGCTGCGCCATTCATGACGGGAAGCCGATGGAATGATCGCGACGGGGGAAACGACGCCCTCTGTGAACGATCGGCGGCGCCATGCACTAGCGAAAGGCGCGTGCCGCTCTTAAATTGGGGGAGACGGAAGTTCTTTTCCCTCGCTGATATCGTGTTAGGCTGCAGTCGATTGCGGTTTGTAGAAATGGCAGAGAGCACCATTCCTGAATTTCGTGCAGAGCCCGCGCGGGGCCGGACAGCGTTCATCACCATGGCGCGCGAACCGCGCAATCCGGCCGGAGGCGACGGCACCGGCGCCGCGGTGATCACCAAGACGCGGACGACGACGAAGCGGCCGAAGCTCTATCGCGTCCTGCTGCTGAACGACGATTACACGCCGATGGAGTTCGTCATCGAGGTGCTCGAGCGCTTCTTCAACAAGGATCGCGACGGTGCCACCCACATCATGCTGCACGTTCATCACAATGGCGTGGGAGAGTGCGGCATATACACCTATGAGGTCGCAGAGACCAAAGTGACACAAGTTATGGATTTCGCGCGCAAGCACCAGCATCCGCTGCAATGCGTCATGGAAGAAAAGTGAGGAACTGATCGTGCCATCCTTTTCAAGACATCTCGAACAGTCCCTCCACCGCGCTCTCGCTACTGCCAATCAGCGTCGGCATGAATACGCCACGCTCGAACATCTGCTGCTTTCGCTGATCGAAGACCAGGATGCAGCGGCGGTCATGCGCGCATGCAACGTCGATCTGGACATCCTCAAGCGCAACCTGGTCGAATATATCGACACCGAGCTCGAAAACCTCGTCTCGGACGGCCGTGACGACGCCAAGCCGACGGCTGGGTTCCAGCGTGTCATCCAGCGGGCGGTCATCCATGTGCAATCGTCGGGCCGCGAGGAGGTCACGGGCGCCAACGTCCTCGTCGCCATCTTTGCCGAACGCGAAAGCCATGCCGCCTATTTCCTGCAGGAGCAGGACATGACGCGGTATGACGCCGTCAATTACATCTCGCACGGCATCGCCAAGCGGGCCGGCCTCTCGGAGGCGAAGGCGCCCCGGGGTGCGGACGAAAGCGAGGGCGAAAGCGCCAAGTCGCCGCCCAGCGGCGATGATTCGTCGAAGAAGAAGCAGGATGCGATCGATTCCTACTGCGTCAACCTCAACAAGAAGGCGCGGGACGGCAAGATCGATCCGCTGATCGGGCGCGACAGCGAGATCACCCGCACGATCCAGGTCCTGTGCCGGCGCCAGAAGAACAACCCGCTCTTCGTCGGCGATCCCGGCGTGGGCAAGACGGCGATCGCCGAGGGCCTCGCGCGCCGCATCGTGGAGGGCGACGTTCCCGAGGTGCTGCAGAACGCCACGGTGTTCGCGCTCGACATGGGCACGCTGCTGGCGGGAACGCGCTATCGCGGCGATTTCGAGGAACGCCTCAAGCAGGTCGTCAAGGAGATCGAGGCCTATCCGGGCGCGATCCTGTTCATCGACGAGATCCATACGGTGATCGGCGCCGGCGCCACCTCGGGCGGCGCGATGGATGCCTCCAACCTGCTGAAGCCGGCCCTTGCCGCCGGGGCGCTGCGCTGCATCGGGTCCACCACCTACAAGGAATACCGTCAATATTTCGAGAAGGACCGCGCTCTCGTCCGCCGCTTCCAGAAGATCGACGTCGCCGAGCCGACCATTCCCGACACGATCGAGATCCTCAAGGGCCTCAAGCCCTATTACGAGGAGTATCATAAGCTGCGCTACACCAATGACGCGATCCGGGCGGCGGTGGAACTCTCGGTCAAATACATCAACGACCGCAAGCTGCCCGACAAGGCGATCGATGTCATCGACGAGACCGGTGCGTCGCAGATGCTGGTGCCCGAGGATCAGCGCAAGAAGACGATCGACGTGAAGGACATCGAAGCGACGGTCGCGACGATGGCGCGGATTCCGCCCAAGACCGTATCCAAGGACGACACCGAGACGCTCAAGAATCTGGAGCTCAATCTCAAGCGCGTCGTCTACGGCCAGGACAAGGCGATCGGCCTCTTGGCGGCGTCGATCAAGCTCGCCCGCGCCGGCTTGCGCGATCCGGAGAAGCCGATCGGCAACTACCTGTTCTCGGGCCCGACCGGCGTCGGCAAGACCGAGGTCGCCAAGCAGCTCGCGTCCGTGCTCGGCATCAAGCTGCTGCGCTTCGACATGTCCGAATATATGGAGCGGCATACCGTGTCGCGCCTGATCGGCGCGCCGCCTGGCTATGTCGGCTTCGACCAGGGCGGGCTACTGACCGACGGCATCGACCAGACGCCCTATTGCGTGCTGCTGCTGGACGAGATCGAGAAGGCCCATCCCGACCTTTTCAACATCCTCCTGCAGGTGATGGACCACGGCAAGCTTACCGATCACAACGGCAAGAGCGTCGATTTCCGGAACGTCATCCTGATCATGACCACCAATGCAGGTGCGGCGGACATGGCCAAGTCGGCCTACGGCTTCACGCAGAACAAGCGGGAGGGCGACGACACCGAGGCGATCAACCGGCTCTTCACGCCGGAGTTCCGCAACCGGCTCGATGCGACGATTCCCTTCGCGCATCTGTCGCAGGAGATCGTCGCGCAGGTCGTCGACAAGTTCATCGCCCAGCTCGAAGTGCAGCTGGCCGACCGGCATGTCACGATCGAGCTCAGCAACGACGCGCGCACCTGGCTGGTCGCCAACGGCTATGACGAGTTCATGGGCGCGAGGCCGATGGGCCGTCTGATCCAGCAGGCGATCAAGACGCCGCTTGCCGACGAGGTGCTGTTCGGACGGCTCAAATCGGGTGGCGCGGTACGCGTCAACGTCGTCAAGGACGAGAACGGCAAGAACGTGCTCGGCTTCGAATATCCCGAAGGCCCGGTCGAGCCCAAGCAGGAACCGCTGCTCGCCGGCCCCGGCGAACAGGCCGCCAAGAGGAACGGCGGCAAGGCGAATGGCGCGAGCTATCACGAGCCCGAAAAGCCGCTCGAAACGGAATGATGCGAGACGAAACCGAATGAAGCGAGAAAGCCGGTCGAGAGACCGGCTTTTTTCTGTCCTGAACATATTCAGCATTAATAAAAGTAGATGTATCTATGCAACCTATGGTTTAGTATTTTGTGTTTATGTCGTATAAAGATTATTTTGTTCTTGATTTTTCATATTGAGATTTGACCATCGAGATGGTCTTCTGAGTAAAATTGGCTCGAAGAGAGGCCGATCTCAAGCAGGGGAAAATCATGAAAGTACTTCTCATCTCAGCCGTGCTGGCCTGTTGCAGTATTTCGTCCGCCGCAATGGCGGGCGTCTGTATAGCCGCTCCTTACAGTTTCAATCCTGCATTGAACGGCAGTGTAACTGCCCACCTGATGACGACGACGGGAAATTGCCGTCATCAATACAGTGCGGGGGGACGTTTGGAATTCACTTCGGCCTCGATCGTTGACCTTCCCCGCAACGGCAAGCTCAAACAGATCGGCCCCTTTTCCTTCCACTACTCAGCGAACAAGGGCTTCAAAGGAAGCGACATCTATAGCGTCAGCGTTTGCGGCAGGAGCACGGCGGGAAGCGGCTGTTCGAAGATCATCTATGACATGTCAGTCGAATGAGGTGCGCATGCCTCAGATATCCACCAGCTCGCTGGCGAAGGCTGCGCGTTCCTGGATGAAGGCGAAGCGGGCTTCGGGCTTGTTGCCCATCAGCCTTTCCACGGAGCCTGAGGTGTCGGCGCGTTCCTCGTCGGCGACGGTGACCTTGAGAAGGACGCGCTTCTTGCGGTCCATCGTGGTTTCCTTCAACTGGGCCGGCATCATCTCTCCCAGGCCCTTGAAGCGGCCGATCTCGACCTTCTGGTTGCCCTTGAATACGGAGGCGAGCAATTCGTCCTTGTGCGCGTCGTCGCGGGCGTAGAAGGATTTGGTACCCTGCGTCAGGCGATAGAGCGGCGGTGCCGCCAGGTAGAGGTGGCCCCGCTCGATCAGCCGCGGCATCTGGCGCCAGAAGAAGGTGATCAGCAGCGAGGCGATGTGGGCTCCGTCGACATCGGCGTCGGTCATGATGATGATCTTCTCATAGCGAAGATCGTCATCCCGATAGTGGGCGCCCATGCCGCAGCCGAGCGCCTGGCCGAGATCCTGCAATTGCTGGTTCTGGGCCAGCTTGTCACGCCCGGCGGCGGCGACATTGAGGATCTTGCCGCGCAACGGCAGGACGGCCTGGCTGGCGCGGTCGCGCGCCTGCTTGGCCGAGCCGCCGGCCGAATCGCCCTCGACGATGAAGAGTTCGGATCCCTGCGCGGCGTTGTTGGAGCAGTCGGCCAACTTGCCGGGCAGGCGCAGCTTGCGCGTCGCCGATTTGCGGGCGACGTCCCTTTCGGCGCGGCGGCGCAGGCGCTCTTCGGCGCGCTCCACCACGAAATCGACCAGCTTGAGCGCCTGCGACGGGCTGTTGGCGAGCCATTGGTCGAGCGAATCCTTGATCGCCTGCTCGACGATGCGGCTCGCCTCGGTGGTGACGAGCTTGGCCTTGGTCTGGGAGGAAAACTCCGGCTCGCGGATGAACACCGAGAGCATGGCGGCCGTGCAGGCCATCAGGTCCTCGGTGGTGACCTGCCCGGCGCGCTTGTTGCCGATGCGCTCGGCGTGGTCCTTCAGGCTGCGCAGCAACGCGATGCGCAGTCCCTGCTCATGCGTGCCGCCTTCGCGCGTCGGGATCGTGTTGCAGTAGGACGAGACATAGCCCTCGTTCTCGGTGAACCAGGCGACAGCCCACTCGACCGACCCGTGGCCGCCCGCGCGATCGACCTTGCCGGAAAACATCTGGTCGGTGACGAGTTCCAGCCCCTCGCTGGCCGAGCGCAGATAGTCCTCCAGGCCGCGCGGAAACTTGAAGACATCCTCGGCGGGCACGCCGGTGATACCCGCAAGCAGTTGCGGCGCGCATTTCCAGCGGATCTCCACGCCTCGGAACAGATAGGCTTTCGAGCGCGACATCTTGAACAGGCGCTTGGGGTCGAAGGCGATGCCGTGCCGGAAGATGTCGCTGTCCGGCTTGAAGCGGACCTTGGTGCCGCGCCGGTTCGGGGCCGGGCCGACATGCTGGACGGGGCCCTCGGGCACGCCGCGCCGGAAGCGCTGGCGGTAGAGCTCGCGCCCGCGCGCCACCTCGACCTCGACCTCCTCGGAAAGGGCGTTGACGGCGGAAACGCCGACGCCATGCAGGCCGCCCGAGGTCTCGTAGACGTCGGAATTGAACTTGCCGCCCGAATGGATCATCGTCATGATCACTTCGAGCGCGGACTTGCCGGGATATTGGGGATGGGGGTCGACGGGAATGCCGCGGCCATTGTCGGTGACGGACACGAAGCCGTCGGCGCCTACATCGACCTCGATGAAGCTGGCGTGTCCCGCGACGGCTTCGTCCATCGCATTGTCGATCACCTCGGCGAAGAGGTGGTGCAGGCCGTCGCCTTCCGGGCCGGTCGAGCCGATATACATGCCCGGACGCATGCGGATCGCTTCCAGGCCTTCCAGCACCCGGATGGAAGAGGCGCCGTAGGCGTCCTCATCCGCGGTCGCGGATTTGCCGGGGGCGGGCGGGGCGGTGCGCCGCGGCGCCGCCTTCTCGGGCTTGGCTTTTGCCGGCGCCGGCTCGTCGGCGCCAAACAGATCGTCGGAAACGGGCATTCGGTTGGAATCTCGCATCAGCGATTCGATGAGGCGCCATTATTGCATTTCCGCAGCGCCAGTGCGAACGGATCATAAACAGCCTTACCGGCCGGGACGGTGCGGCATGCCCGGATGGCCTAATTCCGTCACGATTCGCGTGCTCTTCTGCGTTGCGGCGAGGCAGGTGCCTGCTATGGTGCCGGTCGAAATAAGAACGGAAATTTGCTTTATGCGGACGATGATTCCGGGTGCTCTCGGGCTTTTGGCCTTTCTTGCCCTCACGGGCGCCGCTGCGGAGGTGCAGGCTGCCGAGACGGCACGGCCGCAGCCGGTGGCGGCCACGGCGCCGATTGCCGTTGCGCATCCGATCAGCTTCGTGGCGCACCGCGCCGTCTATGATCTCCAGCTTGACAGGCGCAAGAATTCGACCAGCGTCGACAGCATGCGCGGGCGCATCGTCTATGAATTCTCCGGCAATGAATGCAGCGGCTACGTGCTCAACTTTCGGCAGGTGACCGAGATCGGCCTCAGCGGCGGCGGCACCAACACCTCCGATCTGCGCTCCGCCACCTTCGAGGACGACAAGGGCCGGAATTTCCGCTTCAGCTCGCAGAACTACACCAACGACAAGGTCGACGGCCTCGTCGACGGACAGGCCAACCGCGCCGATGACGGTGCGGTCGCCGTGGCCCTGAAGAAGCCGAAGCCGGCCAAGTTCGACCTGACCAAGGACGTCCTGTTCCCGACCGGCCAGATGAAGGCGATCGTGGCCGTGGCCGAGGCGGGCGACCATGTCTTCGAATCCCAGGTCTATGACGGCTCGGACGGCGGCGAGAAGATCTACGACACCCTCGCGGTGATCGGCGCCCGGATCGCGCCGGACCAGCCGCGAGAAGGCGCCGCCACCGGCGCCAAGCAGCTGGACGGTGTCGACCGCTGGCCGATCACCATTTCCTATTTCGATTCGACCAAGCAGACGGTCGGCGAGCAGACGCCGGTCTACACCATGTCCTTCGATCTCTATGCCAATGGCATTTCCGGCAATATCAGCCTGGATTACGGGGATTTCAGCCTCAAGGGAACCATGGCCTCGCTCGACTTCCTGCCGCAGACCAAATGCAACTGAGGCGGCGGGCGTGCCCGGCGGAAGGTCGCCCGTCGTGAGGAACGCCATACGGCAATGGGCGCATACGGCGACGTGGCGGGAACTCGGGCGGCGCTTGCGCGAGCCGCCTCGCTTCGCGGGCCGCCCGCTGTTCGGCCGCATCCCGCCACCGGCGGCCGTCCTCTTCGGCCTGCTGCTCACGGTCGCGCTGATGGTCACGGCGGATCCGGCGGACCTTCGCATCCTGCATGAATGGCCGCATTCGCTGATCCGCGTGGCGGCGATCGTCACCAATCTCGGCGATTCCGGCCTCTATCTGGTGCCGCTCGGCATCGCGCTGATCGGCCTCGCTCTGGTCGATCCCGTCCTGCCCCGGCGGGCGGACGCCGCCCTCCGGCAGGTCTGGCTGCGGCTCGCCTTCTGCTTCACCGTCATCGCCGTGACGGGTCTTGCGGTGAACCTCGTCAAGCGGGCGATCGGACGCGTGCGGCCGCTCCATGTCGATCCCGGCGCCTATCTGACCTTCGACCCCTTCGCCTGGCATGCGACCGCGGCCAGCATGCCTTCCGGCCACGCCACGACGGCCTGGAGCGTGGCCGCGTGCCTCGTGCTGCTGGCGGGCCCGCGGGTGAGGCCCTATGCCTTCGCTTTCGCCACGCTGGTCTGCGTCAGCCGGGTGGTGCTCGGGGCGCATTTCGTCTCCGACGTCGTGGCCGGCGCGCTGCTGGGCTGGTTCGCCACGCTGTGGTTCGCGCAATTTCTGGCGCGCCGCGGTCTCGTTTTCCGGCAAAAGCCCGATGGCGCTCTTGCCTTGCGGGGGCAAGACGCGGCAAAGACGCTGCTGGCGTGGCGAGCGCGCCGCAAGGATCCGATAGCAGATGACACCCTTTCCGACGGCGCCTGACATCAGCGTCATCGTTCCGGTCCGCAACGAGGCCGGGAACATCGAGCCGCTGATCCGGGAGATCGAAAGGGCCCTTGCCGGACGCAGCTTCGAGATCGTCTATGTCGACGACGGGTCGAGCGACGGGACGCCGGCGGAACTGGCCCGGCTCGCAGCCGCCATGCCGTTCCTGAGGACCTTGCGGCATGCGACGTCGTGCGGCCAGTCCTGCGCCGTGCGCACCGGCGTGCGGGCCGCCCGGGGGGCGCTGATCGTCACGATCGACGGCGACGGCCAGAACGACCCGGCCTATATGCCGGCGCTGGTCGATGCGCTCGTCGCGGGCGGCGAGGCGATGGGCATGATCGCCGGCCAGCGCCTCGGCCGCAAGGATACCGGCTTCAAGCGCTGGCAGTCCAGGACGGCCAACCGGGTGCGCGGCTGGGTGCTGCGCGACGGCACGCGCGATACCGGGTGCGGTCTCAAGGCGATCCGCCGCGACGTCTATCTCGCGCTGCCTTATTTCGACGCGCTGCACCGGTTCATGCCGGCGCTGGTCAAGCGGGAGGGCTTCGATGTCGGCCATGTCGACGTGGTCGACCGGCCGCGGCTGAGCGGAACATCCAATTATGGCTTCTTGGACCGGCTATGGGTCGGCATTCTCGATCTCATCGGCGTGTGGTGGCTGATCCGCCGCCGTCGGCGCGTGCCTGTCGTTATCGGAGGGACGGCCGATGCTCGTTGAATTGTCGAACGCCCTCGGGGGCTATTTCCACAACGTGTTCTACAACAAGTTCGATGCGTGGCTGGCGCTCGGCCTGTTCGCGCAGACGCTCTTCACGCTGCGCTTCGTGGTGCAGTGGTTCGCCAGCGAAAGAGCAGGCAAGAGCGTCATCCCCTTCAGCTTCTGGGTGCTGTCGATCGGCGGAGGCGCCCTGCTGTTTCTCTACGCCCTGGTACGGGCCGATCTCGTCTACATCATCGGCCAGGGTTCCGGCCTGCTCATCTATTTCCGCAACGTCTCCTTCGTGCTGAAGGAGCGCGCCGCGGAGAAGGCGAAGGCCGAGGCGGCGAAATAGGCCCCGACGGATCCTCCGTGCCGACAGGGCGGGCGACCCGTCGCGGATCCCGTCTCCATCCTGCCGCATGGGAATCGCGCCGCCTGCGCGGGGCGTTCACCCCCGCGCCGCCCGGAACCGCGCCAGCCCGGCATCGAGGTCGGCGATCAGGTCCTCGACATCCTCGAGCCCGATATGGAGCCGCACGCCCGGGCCGCCCGGATTCCAGGTCGTCGCCGTGCGGTAATGGCTGCAGTCGAAGGGAATGGCGAGGCTTTCGAAGCCGCCCCACGAATAGCCGAGGCCGAAGAATTTCAGGCCGTCGAGAAACGCCTCCACGGCTGCCTCGGGCGCAGGCTGCAGCACGATCGAGAACAATCCGGACGATCCCTTGAAGTCGCGCTTCCAGATGGCGTGGCCGGGATCACCGTCGAGAGCCGGATGCAGCACGCGAAGGACCTCGGGCCGCTTCGCCAGCCATTTGGCGACGCGGAGGGCGCTTTCCTGATGCTGCCTCAGGCGCACGCCCAGCGTGCGCAGGCCCCGCATCGCCAGATAGACGTCGTCCGGCCCGGCGCAGAGCCCGGCGTCGCCGTAAAAGCCCTTCAGCGCGGGCCAGGCCTTGCGATTGGCGGAGACGGCGCCGAACATCGCGTCGGAATGGCCGACGATGTATTTGGTGCCGGCCTGGATCATGAGGTCCACGCCATGGCCGAAGGCATCGAAGAACAGCGGCGTCGCCCAGGTGTTGTCGAGCAGCACGGTGGCGCCGTGGCGATGGGCGATGCCGGCGATCAAGGGCACGTCCTGCATCTCGAAGCTCTGCGAACCCGGCGTCTCCAGATAGACCGCCTTGGTGTTCGGGCGCAGCAGGGCTTCGATCCCTTCGCCGATCAGCGGATCGTAATAGGTCGTCTCGATGCCGAAGCGCGCCAGCTGGCCGTCGCAGAAGTGGCGGGTCGGCCCGTAGGCGCTGTCGACCATCAGCAGGTGATCGCCTGCCGACAGGCAGGAGAGCAGGGCGGTCGAGACCGCGGCGAGCCCCGAGGGGCACAGCACGACGCCGGCACTGCCGTCGATCGCCCTCAGCGCCTGTTCGAGCGCGTCCGTGGTCGGCGTGCCCCGCCGCCCATAGGCATAGCGCTGGGTGTGGTCGAGCAGGTCTCTCGTCGTCGGCGCGAGCACCGTCGAGCCGTGATAGACGGGTGGGTTGACGAAGCCGTGATAGTCGTCGGGCTCGCGCCCGCCGATGACGAGGCGCGTGTTCTCGCCGAAGGTGGCGATCTCGTTCTTGTTAATTTTCTTCATCAATGAATCGATGCATTTTCCGATACCGGCCGAACCATCGGCTTCTCCCGGCAGGCCGTCAACAGCCATCGGCGCCGGCCGCGGCGGGCCGGCGCCGCCTGCGGCCTTGTCGCGGGTCTTTACAGCGGCTTCGTTTTCGTCGCACCTTCGAGGTCGCGTCCGCCGCCGCCGCCCGCCGTCCGACGGGTCACAACGCTGGGAAGAATCATGGCTTCTGCCGCAACCGCACTGCAATCAGCCGATGCCGCCGCGCCGGTCGCCGTCGAGATGACTGACGTCAACAAATGGTACGGCGACTTCCACGTGCTCAAGAATATCGACCTGACCGTGAGGCGCGGCGAGCGCATCGTGATCTGCGGCCCGTCGGGTTCGGGCAAGTCGACGATGATCCGCTGCATCAACCGGCTGGAGGAGCATCAGAAAGGCCGTATCGTCGTCGACGGCATCGAGTTGACCAACGACCTGAAGCGCATCGACGAGGTCCGGCGCGAGGTCGGCATGGTGTTCCAGCATTTCAATCTGTTTCCGCATCTGACGGTGCTGGAGAACTGCACGCTGGCGCCGATCTGGGTCCGCAGGATGTCGAAGAGCGATGCCAACGAGCGCGCCATGCATTTCCTTGAGCGCGTGAAGATTCCCGAGCAGGCGGCCAAATATCCGGGCCAGCTGTCCGGCGGACAGCAGCAGCGCGTGGCCATCGCCCGCGCGCTCTGCATGAATCCGAAGATCATGCTGTTCGACGAGCCGACCTCCGCCCTCGATCCGGAGATGGTCAAGGAAGTGCTGGACACCATGGTCTCCCTGGCCGAGGAGGGCATGACGATGCTCTGCGTCACCCACGAGATGGGCTTCGCCCGCCAGGTCGCCGACCGCGTCATCTTCATGGACGCCGGGCAGATCGTCGAGATGAACGAACCGGCCGCCTTCTTCTCGAATCCCCAGCATGAGCGTACGAAGCTCTTTCTGAGTCAGATCCTGCATTGAGCTTCTAGGAATTGCCATGGCGTTTGATCGGTCGAGCGAGCCGGACGGCACGCCGAGGCGAGGGCTTTACGCGGACATCGAGCCCTACCGCTCGGGCATGCTCGACGTGGGCGACGGGCATTCGATCTATTGGGAGCTGTCGGGCAATCCCAAGGGCAAGCCGGTCGTCTTCCTGCATGGCGGGCCGGGGGCGGGATGCTCGCCGCGGCACCGCCGCCTGTTCGATCCGGCGCGCTGGAACATCCTGCTGTTCGACCAGCGCGGATGCGGCCGTTCGCAGCCGCATGCCAGCCTCGCCGCCAACACCACATGGCATCTGGTCGCCGATATGGAGCGCTTGCGCCGGGACATCCTCGGCGTCGGCGAATGGGCCGTCTGCGGCGGCTCCTGGGGATCGACCCTGGCGCTCGCCTATGCCGAAACCTATCCGGACCGGGTGTCGGCCCTGATCCTGCGCGGCATCTTCACCCTCCGCCGCATGGAGATCGACTGGTATTACCGCCAGGGCGCATCCTTCTTCTTCCCCGACAAATGGGAAGCCTTCAGAAAGGACCTCCCGCCGGAGACGTGGGCCGATCCGGTCCTGACCTATCACAGCCGTCTGACCTCGGACGATGCCGCATTGCGCCTGGCGGCCGCCCGGGCCTGGAGCGTGTGGGAGGGCGAGACCTCGACCCTCATGCCCGAGGGACCGGCGACCGGCCATGCGCAGGAGCATTTCGCGCTCGCCTTCGCGCGCATCGAGAATCATTATTTCGTGCATGGCGGCTGGATGGAAGAGGGCCAGCTCCTGCGCAACGCCGACAGGCTCGCCGCCATTCCCGGCACCATCGTGCAGGGCCGCTACGACGTCGTCTGCCCGCCTGTGACGGCGTGGGAGCTCTCGAAGCGCTGGCCGCGCGCCGAACTGCATATCGTGCCGGATTCCGGCCATTCCTTCGCCGAGCCGGGCACGCTCCACCGGCTGATGCAGGCGACGGACAAATATGCGGGGGGCTGACGGCGAAGCCCGCATTTCCCCGTTTTGCGGCCATGGCGACAGAAAACATGCGGTGCCGCTGAAAAGGCGTAGTCTGCCGCCCATATCCAGGGCGACAAGGGCTGGTGCGGCGCTGCGTAGACCATGACGATACCCAATCTGATCACCATCTTCAGGTTCTGCCTGGTGCCGCTTTCCGTGTGGTGCATCGGGTCGGACGCCTGGAACTGGGCGTTCGTGGCCTTCGTCGTCGCCGGGGTGTCCGACGGGGTCGACGGCTTTGTCGCCAAGCGCTTCGACATGCGCAGCGAACTGGGCGCCCTGCTGGATCCGCTCGCCGACAAGGCGCTGCTGGTGTCGATCTTCGTGACGCTGGGTGTCGTCGGGGCGGTTCCGGCCTGGCTGGTGATCCTCGTCGTCTTCCGCGACCTCATGATCATCGGCGCCGTCCTGGTGTCGTGGGTGATGGGAACGCCGATGAAGATCGCGCCGCTGCCGCTGTCCAAGCTCAATACCGGGGTGCAGATCGCCTTCGTCGCGCTCGTCCTCTTCTCGAAGGGCACGGGCTGGCCCCTTCCGCTTCTGGTGGAGGTCGGCAGCGCCGCCGTCGCCGGCCTGACCGTCCTCTCCGCTGCTGCCTATCTGCGGCAGTGGCTCAACCACATGGCCGCATGATGCGGCAAGGGCTCAGCCAGCAGGACGCCGATCAGATGAGCTTTCACAAGCAGGTGATATTCTGGCTCGGCGCGCTCGCCCTGCTCGTGGCGCTGGTCTGGCTTCTGCAAGGCGTGCTGCTGCCCTTCGTCGGCGGGCTGGCCATCGCCTATTTCCTCGATCCGGTGGCGGACAGGCTTGAACGGCTCGGCCTGCCGCGCTGGGCCGCCGCCTCGATGATCCTGCTCGGCTTCCTCGTCATCATCGCCCTCGCTCTCCTGCTGCTGCTGCCGCTTCTCGGCGACCAGATCAGCGGCTTCCGCAACCGCCTTCCGAGCTATGTCTCGGCGCTGCAGCGCATCCTGGCCGAACTCAACCAGGGTTGGCTCGGCAGCCTCGTCGGTGATCGCCTGCAGGACATCCAGAAATCGCTCGGGGACTATGTGGGGCAGGGCGCCGCTCTGCTCGGGAGCTTCATCTCCTCGCTCTGGTCGGGGGGACAGGCGGTGATCGGGGTGGTCAGCGCCCTCATCGTCACGCCGGTCGTCGCCTTCTACATCCTGCTCGACTGGGATCGCATGGTGGCGCGGGTCGACAGCTGGCTGCCGCGCGACCATGTCGATTCGATCCGCGACATCTTCCGCGACATCGACGGCGCCATCGCCGGCTTCGTGCGGGGGCAGGCGACGGTCTCGGTGCTGCTCGGCCTGTTCTACGGCTCGACGCTCACTTTCGCCGGCATCAGCTTCGGCTTTCTCATCGGGCTGTGCACCGGTCTGGCCTCCTTCATCCCCTATGTCGGGTCGATCCTCGGCTTCATCGTCGCCATCAGCGTGTCGATCGTGCAGGCATGGCCCGACTGGCACCTGCCGATCTACGTCGTCGCCATCTTCGCCGTCGGCCAGCTGCTGGAAGGCTATGTGCTGTCGCCGCGGCTCGTCGGCGGCTCGGTCGGCCTGCATCCGGTCTGGCTCATGTTCTCGCTGCTGGTCGCAGGATCGCTGTTCGGGTTCATCGGCCTTCTGGTCGCGGTGCCCGTGGCGGCGGCCATCGGCGTGCTCGTGCGGTTCGGGCTGCGCCAATATCTGTCGAGCTCCCTCTACACCGGCAATGTCGAACCGCCGGTGCGGCGGAGCCTTAACAAATGAACGGCGCATCCATCCCCCGGCAGCTCGCGCTGAACCTGCCGGCGAGGACGTCGTTCAGCCGCGAGGACTTCCTTGTCTCGCCCTCCAACGAGGCGGCCTATGCGCTCGTCGAGCGATGGCCCGACTGGCCGGGACGGCGGGCGCTGCTGATCGGGCCGAGCGGGTCGGGCAAGAGCCATCTGGCCGCGATCTGGGCGGAGATGGCGGGAGCCGCGGTCGTTCCGGCCCATGCGCTCGACGAAGGCGCCGTGCCCGAGCTCGTCGCCCGGGGCGCCGTGGCGCTCGAGGACATGGGTCCAGGGGTGAGCGAGACCGCTCTGTTTCATCTCCTCAATCTGGCGGGCGAGACCGGCGCCTCGCTGCTGATGACTGCGCGCGACAGGCCCGCGGCCTGGGCGCTGGCCCTTCCGGACCTCGTCTCGCGGCTGCGCGCCACCGACGTCATCGCGATCGGCAGGCCCGACGACGATCTGTTTCGCCTGCTCCTGGTGAAGCTGTTCCTCGATCGCCAGCTCATCGTCGATACCAGCGTCGTCGATTTCCTGGTCCGTCGCATCGAGAGGTCCTTCGACGCGGCGCGGCAGGTGGTGGAGGTGCTCGATCGCGAAGGTTTGTCGCGCGGGCGGCGCATCACACGGGCTCTTGCCGGTGAACTTCTCGCGGAAGTGCTTGCGGCGACGCCCGGTCCGGGCGCAGAAAGCCCGGATGGCTATAAATGAACGTTACAATTCCGTCCTAAAGAGGGTTTCGAGGAAGCGGAGAACGACAATGAGCGACAATACCGCGATGAAGGTCGTCGAGCCGCAGACGGGCGGTCCGCCCGGTCACACCGCTGCCGAGGAGGATGCCGCCGCCGCGCTGCGATCGAGCCCCGACCGGTTCATCAATCGGGAATTGTCCTGGCTCCAGTTCAACCGCCGCGTGCTGGAGGAGGCGTCCAACCGCAGCCATCCGCTGCTGGAGCAGCTCCGCTTCCTGTCGATCTCGGCCAGCAATCTCGACGAATTCTTCATGGTCCGCGTCGCCGGCCTGATCGGCCAGGTGCGGGAGGGCGTGACGGCGCGCAGTCCCGACGGGCTCTCGCCGGCCGAGCAGCTCGTCAAGATCGGCGAGGCGGTGTCGAAGCTCGCCTCCGACCAGCAGAAGCGCTGGACGGAGCTTCGTGACGACCTGCTGCTCGAAGGCATCGTCATCGCCGAGCCGCGCGACCTCTCCAAGGCCGAGCGCGCCTGGCTCGACGAATATTTCCTCGGGCACATCTTCCCGATCCTGACGCCGCTTGCGGTGGATCCGGCCCATCCCTTTCCGTTCATCCCGAATCTCGGCTTCACGATCGCGCTCCAGCTCAAGCGCATGAGCGACGGGCGGGCCCTCAACGCGCTGATCAGGGCCCCCAACAAGGTCGAGCGTTTCATCCGCCTGCCGGACTTCGCCGAGACCGGCGCCGCGCGCTACATCGCCCTCGAAAATCTCGCCGTGCTGTTCATCGGCAAGCTCTTCCCCGGCTACACGGTGCAGGGGCAGGGGTCCTTCCGCGTCATCCGCGATTCCGATCTGGAAGTGGAGGAAGAGGCGGAAGACCTCGTGCTGCTGTTCGAGACCGCCTTGAAGCAGCGCCGCCGCGGCGTCGTCATCCGGCTGGAGATCGAAGCCGGCATGCCCGACGCGATCCGCAATTTCGTCACCGAGGAGCTGGACGTCACCGACGACGCGGTGTTCCGGGTCGAGGGCATGCTGGCGCTCAACGAATTGTCGCAGCTCGTCGGCCTTGATCGGCCCGACCTCAAATTCGTGCCTTATGCGCCGCGCTCGCCCGAGCGCATCCGCGACCACGGCTCGGACGCCTTCGCGGCGATCCGCCAGAAGGACATCCTGGTCCACCACCCCTACGAATCCTTCGACGTGGTGGTGCAGTTCCTCAACCAGGCGGCCCGCGATCCCAATGTCGTCGCCATCAAGCAGACGCTCTACCGCACCTCCTCCGACAGCCCGATCGTCAAGGCGCTCGCCGAGGCGGCGGAAGCGGGCAAGTCGGTGACCGCGCTGGTCGAGCTCAAGGCCCGTTTCGACGAGGAGGCCAATATCCGCTGGGCGCGCGATCTCGAACGCGCCGGCGTGCAGGTCGTGTTCGGCTTCATCGAGCTGAAGACGCACGCCAAGCTTTCCTTGGTGGTGCGGCGGGAAATGGGCCAGCTCGTCTCCTATTGCCATGTCGGCACCGGCAATTATCACCCCATCACCGCCCGTATCTATACCGACCTGTCCTTCTTCACCGCCGATCCCGTGATCGCCCGCGACGTCGCCCGCATCTTCAACTTCATCACCGGCTATGCCGAGCCGGCGGCGCTGGAGCGGATGGCCGTCTCCCCCGTCTCGCTGAAGCAGCGCATCCTCGACCATATCGCGGCGGAGATCGAGCATGCCAAGGCCGGCCGCCCCGCGGCCATATGGGGCAAGTGCAACTCGCTGGTCGATCCGATGATCATCGACGCGCTCTACGCGGCGAGCCGTGCGGGGGTGCAGATCGACTTCGTCGTCCGCGGCATATGCTGCCTGCGCCCGGGCGTGCCCGGCCTGTCCGACAATATCCGCATCAAGTCCATCGTCGGGCGCTTCCTCGAGCATGGCCGCATCTACGCCTTCGGCAACGGCCACGGCCTGCCGCACCAGAAGGCCGCCGTCTATATTTCGTCGGCGGACATGATGGAGCGCAATCTCGACCGCCGCGTCGAGGCGCTGTGCCCGATCTCCAATCCGACGGTGCACGAGCAGGTGCTCGACCAGATCATGATCGCCAATCTCATCGACAATCAGCAGAGCTGGCGCATCTTGCCGGACGGCTCGGCAGAACGCATAGTCCCACGCGCCGACGAAGAGCCGTTCAACGCGCACAAATACTTCATGACCAACCCCAGTCTTTCGGGTCGAGGCAAATCGCTTGAGCACAGTTCCCCCCGCACGCTCCTCAGCCGCCGGCGCTGAAGCGCCCAAGGCCGAAGCGTCCAAGGCCGAAATATCGAAGGCGTGCGGGCCGATGCCGGGCGGCGCGGACTTCGCGCAGGGCCGCATCTGCCAGGGACCGCCGATCGCGACGATCGACATCGGCTCCAACTCGGTTCGCCTCGTCGTCTATGAGGGCCTGACGCGCAGCCCGACGCCGATCTTCAACGAGAAGGTCCTGTGCGGGCTCGGGCGCGGCGTCGCCGTGACCCGGAGGCTGGACCCGGAGGCCGTCGCCAAGGCCTATGCGGCGCTCCAGCGCTTTCGCGCGCTGTGCGACACCATGGGCGTGAAGGAGCTCTACGTGCTCGCGACCGCCGCCGCGCGCGACGCCGAGGACGGCGACGCCTTCATCGCCAGGGCGCGGGAGATCTGCCGCAACGATATCGAATTGCTGTCCGGCAAGCGGGAGGCCCGCCTTTCCGCCTATGGCGTGATCTCGGGCTTCCACATGCCCGACGGCGTCGTCGGCGACATGGGCGGCGGATCGCTGGAGCTCATCGACGTCCACGGCCACCGGGCCGGTTCGGGCGTGACGACGCCGCTCGGCGGGCTGGCCCTGCAGGACGCTTCGGGCCTGTCGGTGCGCAAGGCGGCCAAGCTCGCGCAGGCCAAGCTCGAAAAGGCGGAGCCGCTGAAGGGCCTCAAGAACCGCACCTTCTATGCCGTCGGCGGCACATGGCGCTCCCTCGCCAAGCTGCACATGATGCAGATGGGCTATCCCCTGCACATCATGCACGGCTACAGCATGCCGGCGCGCGAAATGCTCGATTTCTGCCGGCTGATCATGCGCGTCGACAACACGACCCTGATCGGCAACGAAACGGTGTCGGCCGGCCGCCTGCCGCTGCTGGCCTATGGCGCGGCGGTGATGAGCGAGATCATCAAGGTGGGCAAGCCTGCCGACGTGGTGATTTCGGCCCTCGGCGTCCGCGAAGGGCTGCTCTATTCGCTGCTCGACGAGGAGACGCGCAAGCTCGACCCCCTGATCGCGGCGGCACGCGAGCTCAACGTCCTTCGCTCGCGCTCGCCGCAGCATGGCGAGGATCTCCTGCGGTGGAGCGACCGCTTCATGTCGACCTCCGGTATCGACGAGACCTCGGACGAGCGGCGCCAGCGCCATGCCGCCTGCCTGCTGGCCGATACCGGCTGGCGCGCCCATCCCGATTATCGCGGCGAACAGAGCCTCAACGTCATCGCCAACGCGGCCTTCGTCGGCATCGACCATCGCGGTCGTGTCTTCATGGCGGTGGCGAACTTTTTCCGCCATGTCGGCCTGAACGACGAGGAATTGTCGCCGCGCATCCGCGAGATCGCGACCACGCGCATCCTCGACCGCGCCCGCATCCTCGGCGGCCTCATGCGCGTGGGCTACGTGCTGTCCGCCTCGATGCCCCAGGTCCTGCCGCGCTGCCCCCTCTATGTCAGCCATGGCAAGCTGATGCTGGACGTGCCGCGCGATCTCGAGGGACTGGTCGGCGAAAGGCTCGCGGGACGCATGAAGGCCCTGGCCCGCCTCATCGGGCGCGAACCCTTCCTGCGCATCGTCGATCGCGTCGAAGCCGCGGCGGAGTGAGGCGTGCCGCAAGCCAGCATCCGCCGGGGCCTGCGGTGAGCGTGGCGGCGGTCACTGAGGAAGCGGCCGGCCAGCCCAAGGTGTCGGCCTGGCTGATATTTCTGCTGGCGGCGTCCTGCGGCCTGCTCGCGGCCAATGTCTATTATCCGCAGCCGCTCGCCGGGCCGATCGGAGCGGCGCTCGGCCTGTCGCCGCACGCCACCGGGCTGATCGTCACGCTCACCCAGCTCGGCTACGGCACCGGCCTGCTCCTGGTGGTGCCGCTCGGCGATCTCGTCGAGAACCGCAAGCTGGTGCTGGCGCTGGTCGGCCTCGCCACGCTCGCCCTCCTCGGTGCCGCGCTGTCGACGCAGCCGGCGGCGTTCCTCGCTTCCGCCTTCTTCATCGGCCTCGGCTCCGTCGCGGTGCAGGTGCTGGTGCCCTATGCTGCGCATCTGGCGCCGGAGGCGGTGCGGGGAAGGGTGGTCGGCAACGTCATGAGCGGGCTGATGCTCGGCATCATGCTGGCGCGGCCGATCTCGAGCCTCGTTGCCGAGCTGTCCTCCTGGCACGTCGTGTTCTTCCTGTCGGCGGGCGCCATGGTCGCGCTGGCCCTGGTGCTGGGATTCGGCCTGCCGAAGCGGGTGCCGGCCTCCCGGCTGAGCTATGGGGCATTGCTCGCCTCGATGGGGCGGCTGCTGCTGACGACGCCGATCCTGCAGCGGCGCACCCTCTACCATGTCTGCCTCTTCGGTGCCTTCAGCCTGTTCTGGACGACGACGCCGCTGCTGCTGGCGGGACCGGCCTTCCGCCTGTCGCAGGGCGGCATCGCGCTCTTCGCGCTTGCCGGCGTCGCCGGAGCCGTGGCGGCGCCGATCGCCGGGCGCGTCGCCGATCGGGGCTGGAGCCGGCCCGCGACGGCGTTGGCCATGATGTCGGCGGCCGCAGCCTTCCTCGTCACGCATCTCGCCCCGCCGGGCTCGCCGCTCGCGCTCGGCCTGCTCGTGGTGGCGGCCAACCTCCTCGATTTCGGCGTGTCGTCGAACCTCGTGCTCGGACAGCGCGCCATCTACGCCTTGGGCGCCGAATTCCGGAGCCGCCTCAACGGGCTCTACATGGCGATCTTCTTCGGCGGCGGCGCGGTCGGCTCGGCGGTGGGCGGCTGGGCCTACGCGCAGGGCGGCTGGGCGCTGGCGTCCTGGATCGGGCTGGCGCTTCCGGTGGCGGCGCTGCTCTGCTTCGCGACGGAGTGAGCCCGCGGGCCTATCGCGGGATCGCCGTCACCTTGCCCTTGTCGATGGCGAGAGCCAGCTGGCCCTTCTTGAGAGCCAGCGCCTTTTCGCCGAACAATTCGCGCCGCCAGCCGTGCAGCGCAGGCACGTCCGCCTCGTCGCTGTCGGCGATGAGGTCGAGATCGTCGGTGGTGGCGATGACCTTGGCGGCCACGCCCTGGCTCTCGGCCACCATCTTGAGCAGCACCTTGAGCAGCTCCACCGTCGCTCCCGCGCTGTTGCCGGCAGCGCGTTGCGGCGACATGCGCGGCAGGCTCGCCTGATCGCGGGCGAGGCCGAGCTTTACCGCCTCGACGAGGTCGAGGCCCGTGCGTGACCGCTCCCAGCCCTTGGGGATCATGCGGATCGCGCCGAGCTTTTCCGCGGTGTCGGGGGCCTGGAGGGCGATCTCGGTGAGGGCGTCGTCCTTCAGCACGCGCGAGCGCGGCACGTTCTTGGACTGCGCCTCCCGTTCACGCCAGGCGGCGACCTCGATCAGCACGGCGAGGTCGCGCGGCTTGCGCATGCGTCCGCCGATGCGCCGCCAGGCGTCCTCGGGCGCCTGGCGATAGGTGTCGGGCGAGGTCAGGACGGACATCTCGTCGAGCACCCAATGCGTCCGCCCGCGCTTGCGCAGGGACGCGGCCAGCCTGACATAGACGTCCCTTAGATGGGTGACGTCCGACACCGCGTAATTGACCTGCGCCGGGGTCAGCGGACGGCGCGACCAGTCGGTGAAGCGGGAGGACTTGTCGATGGGGGCGCCGGTGATGCGGTGCACCAGCTGGTCGTAGGCGATCGAATCGCCGTAACCCAGCACCATCGCCGCCACCTGGGTATCGAAGATGGGCGCCGGGATGAATTTGGCCAGATGCCAGACGATCTCGATGTCCTGGCGGGCGGCGTGGAAGACCTTCAGCACCTTTTCGTTGCGCAGGAGGTCGAAAAGCGGAGCCAGGTCGATGTCGTCGGCGAGGGCGTCGACGACGACGGCTTCGTCCGGGCTCGCCACTTGGACGACGCAGAGCTTCGGCCAGAATGTCGTCTCCCGCAGGAATTCGGTATCGACGGTCACGAATTCATGCGTCGCAAATCGGGCGCATGCCGCGGCGAGGTCTTCGGTCCTGGTGATGGTGGCTGTCGTCGGAGGCGTGAATTGTGGCATATTCATGCTTATCCGTCAGCAACCGCCGCAAGGCAAGTTTTGCCGCGGCCGGCGGGGTTCTTTTGCCGGGATGACGTTGTGAAACTTGACGGCGACGGCGGGCTTGGGGTCTATGGCCGCAATAATCCATCCCGGAAAGACGTCCGCCATGCATCGTTATCGCTCCCATACCTGCGCAGGCCTTCGTACCGAGCATGTCGGCCGCAACGTGCGGCTCTCGGGCTGGTGCCATCGCATCAGGGATCATGGCGGACTGTTGTTCATCGACCTCCGGGACCATTACGGCCTGACGCAATGCGTGGTCGACCCCGATTCGCCCGCCTTCGCGCTGGCCGAGACGCTGCGGTCGGAATGGGTGGTGAAGGTCGACGGCGAGGCGCGCCTGCGCCCGGCCGGCACCGAGAATCCCGACATGCCGACCGGGCTGGTCGAGGTCTACGTCACCGACATCGAGGTATTGGGGCCGGCGGCCGAACTGCCTCTCCCGGTCTTCGGCGACATCGACTATCCCGAGGAAACCCGCCTCAAATACCGCTTCCTCGACCTCAGGCGCGAGCGGCTCCACCGCAACATCATGCTGCGCGGCAAGGTGGTGGATTCGATGCGCATGCGCATGAAGGCGGCGGGCTTCAACGAGTTCCAGACGCCGATCCTCACGGCCTCCTCGCCGGAAGGCGCCCGCGACTTCCTGGTGCCCTCGCGCATCCATCCCGGCAAGTTCTACGCGCTGCCGCAGGCCCCGCAGCAATACAAGCAGCTCCTGATGATGGCCGGCTTCGACCGCTACTTCCAGATCGCGCCCTGCTTCCGCGACGAGGACCCGCGCGCCGACCGCCTGCCGGGCGAATTCTACCAGCTCGACCTCGAAATGAGCTTCGTGACCCAGGAGGACGTCTTCGAGACGATGGAGCCGATCCTCACCGGCATCTTCGAGGAATTCGGCGGGGGCAGGGCGGTGACGAAGGGCTGGCCGCGCATTCCCTATGCCGAGGCGATCAGCAAATACGGTTCCGACAAGCCGGACCTGCGCAACCCGCTGGTGATGCAGGACGTCTCCGAGCATTTCCGCGGCTCGAACTTCAAGGTCTTCGCAAGGCTTCTCGAAGATCCGGCCAACCGCATCTGGGCGATCCCCGGCCCGACCGGCGGCCAGCGCACCTTCTGCGACCGCATGAATGCCTGGGCGCAAGGCGAGGGGCAGCCGGGGCTCGGCTATATCCTCTATTTCGATCGCGCCACCGACGAGACCACGCGGCAGACGGATCCCAACGCCACCGGCGTCGGCGCCCGCGGGCCGATCGCCAACAATATCGGCCAGGAGCGCGCCGAGGCGATTCGCCAGCAGCTCGGCCTCGGCGCCGGGGATGCCGCCTTCTTCGTCGCCGGCGACCCCGCCAAATTCTACAAGTTCGCCGGTGCGGCGCGCACCAAGGTCGGCGTCGATCTCAAGCTCGTCGACGAGAACCGCATCGCGCTCGCCTGGATCGTCGACTTCCCGATGTATGAGTGGAACGAGGACGAGAAGAAGGTCGACTTCTCGCACAATCCGTTCTCGATGCCCCAGGGCGGCCTGGAGGCGCTGCAGTCGCAGGATCCGCTGTCGCTGAAGGCGTTCCAATACGACATCGCCTGCAACGGCTTCGAGATCGCCTCGGGCGGCATCCGCAACCACCGGCCCGATGCGATGGTCAAGGCCTTCGAGATCGCCGGCTATGGCGAGCAGACGGTGATCGAGCGCTTCGGCGGCATGTATCGCGCCTTCCAGTACGGGGCGCCGCCGCATGGCGGCATGGCGGCGGGCGTCGACCGCATCGTCATGCTGCTGGCGGGCGAGCAGAACCTGCGGGAGGTCGCGCTGTTCCCGATGAACCAGCGCGCCGAGGACATCCTGATGGGCGCCCCTTCCGAGGTCACGACGAAGCAATTGCGCGAGCTCGGCGTCCGCCTCAACCTGCCGGAAAAAGGTGCGTGACAATCGGCCACGTGGGGGCGGCGGGGGCGATGTCGCACAAATCGAAACAAGGCGGGCCGGGCCGATTGCCCTGATCGGGGGCCGGTCCTGCCACAGGACGAGAAACTGCAATGCCTGTCGATAAGCCGGCGCCGACGCCTTCCTCGACCATGTCCGAAGACCTGCGCACGGGTGCGCTGATCTATCATCGCCTTCCCAAGCCCGGAAAGCTGGAGATCCAGCCGACCAAGCCGCTCGGCAACCAGCGCGACCTCGCGCTCGCCTATTCGCCGGGCGTGGCCGCGGCCTGCGAGGCCATCCATGCCGATCCGGCGGAGGCGGCGAACCTGACGACCCGCGCCAATCTTGTCGCCGTGATCTCCAACGGCACCGCCGTGCTCGGCCTCGGCGACATCGGGCCGCTCGCCTCCAAGCCGGTGATGGAGGGCAAGGCGGTCCTGTTCAAGAAGTTCGCCGGCATCGACGTGTTCGACATCGAGATTTCGCCGAAGAATGTCGAGGAGATCGTGACGGTGGTCGCGGCGCTCGAGCCGACATTCGGCGGCATCAACCTCGAAGACATCAAGGCGCCCGAATGTTTCGAGGTGGAGCGGCTGCTGCGCGAGCGCATGGCCATTCCGGTCTTCCACGACGACCAGCACGGCACGGCGATCATCGTCGGCGCGGCGGTCCGCAACGGGCTCGAACTGGCCGGCAAGGCGATGGACCAGGTCAAGATCGTCACCTCCGGCGCCGGCGCGGCGGCTTTGGCCTGCCTCAACCTCCTCGTGTCGCTCGGCGCCAGGCGCGAGAACATCTTCGTCTCCGACATCAAGGGCGTGGTCTACAAGGGCCGCAACGAATTGATGGATCCGTGGAAGGAGCCCTATGCGCAGGAGACGACCGCGCGCACGCTCGGCGAGATCATCGACGGCGCCGATGTGTTCCTCGGCCTTTCCGCCGGCGGCGTGCTGACGGCAGACATGGTCGAGCGCATGGCGCCGCGCCCGCTGATCATGGCGCTCGCCAATCCGTTCCCCGAGATCATGCCCGAACTCGCCAAGCAGGTGCGCCCGGACGCGATGATCTGCACCGGCCGCTCGGATTTCCCGAACCAGGTCAACAACGTCCTGTGCTTTCCCTACATTTTTCGCGGCGCGCTCGATTGCGGCGCCACCACGATCAACGAGGAGATGAAGCACGCCGCCGTCGAGGCGATCGCTGCGCTTGCCCGGGAAACGCCCTCCGACATCGTGGCGCGGGCCTATGGCGGCGAGAGCCGGGGCTTCGGTGCCGATTCGCTCATTCCCTCGCCCTTCGATCCCCGGCTGATCCTGCGCATCGCGCCGGCCGTGGCGAGGGCCGCGCATGAGACCGGCGTCGCCACCCGTCCGATCGAGGATCTCGCCGCCTATGCCGAAAGCCTGACCCGTTTCGTCTTCCGCTCGGGCTTCGTGATGAAGCCGCTGTTCACCGCCGCCAAGGCGGCCCCCAAGCGCGTGGTCTATGCGGAGGGCGAGGATGAGAGGGTACTGCGGGCGGCGCAGGTCGTGCTCGAAGAGGGACTGGCCAAGCCCATCCTGATCGGCCGCCCCTCGGTGATCGAGAGCCGCGTGCAGCGCTTCGGCCTGACGATCCGCGCCGGGCGGGATTTCGAGGTCATCGATCCCGCCGACGATCCGCGCTACAAGGATTACTGGTCGCTGTATCACCAGCTCGCCGGCCGCAAGGGCATCACCCAGGATACGGCGCGCACCATCGTCCGCTCCAATACCACCGTCATCGCGGCGCTGGCGCTCCAGCGCGGCGATGCCGATGCCATGATCTGCGGCCTGGAGGGCGCCTATATGCGCCATCTGCGCAATGTCCGGCAGATCATCGGCCTCGCCCCGGGCGTGCGCGACTATTCGGCGCTCTCGCTGGTGCTGACCGGGAAGGGGGCCTTCTTCATCTGCGACACCGAGGTCAAGCCCGATCCCTGCGCCGAGGAGATCGCCGAGATGGCCATCCTTGCGGCTGAGCATGTCCGGCGCTTCGGCATCGATCCGAAGATCGCGCTGCTCTCGCATTCGGATTTCGGCAGCAACGATACCGATTCGGCGCGCAAGATGAGCCGTGCCCTCGAAATCCTCGCCCAGTTGCGGCCCGATCTCGAGGCCGACGGCGAGATGCAGGCCGATACCGCGCTGTCGGAGAGCCTGCGCGAGATCAAGCTCGCCTCCTCGCGCCTGCGGGGCGAGGCCAATGTGCTGGTGATGCCCAATCTCGATGCGGCGAACATCGCCTTCCAGCTCACGCGCATGCTGGCGGACGCGCTTCCCGTCGGCCCGATCCTCATCGGTGCGGCCAAGCCGGCCCATATCCTCACGCGCTCGGTGACGGTGCGCGGCGTCGTCAACATGACGGCCGTGGCGGTCGCGGAGGCGCAGGCCACCGCGGTGTGAAGCCTCCCGCCCCGCATCGTCGGTCCTTCATCCGCGATATGCCGGGCCGGTCACTCCGGCTTGGTGTCGATCGTCACGCTGTCGCGGATGGTCCGGCGATCGCTGTCGCCGAGCGTCTCGGCGCCCCCGAGCAGCGGGGCGATCGGCAGCGGCCGGCGGGTGTGGACGTCGATGGTGAGCGCATCCGGCCTGACGATGAAGGCCTGTATCGCCTCGCCGATGGTCCGGGCATTGGCGTCGCCGAGCAGGGCGCCGAGCTCCGACTGGGCCAGCAGGGTCGAGCCGAGCGCGAGCTGCTGGACGGTGACCTTCTGGTCGCTCGCGCTGAGGGCGATGAGCTTGCCGAGGCCGCCGCCGTCCACGACATGCAGGCTCGCCCCCCGAAAGTCGGCGCCGAGCAGCGAGACGATCGATGTGGCGGGGCTGACGAATACGCTCCGGGGCACGTTGCCGAAGGTGGCGCCGACCTCGAACCTGGCGAAATCGCCGATGTCGAGGGAAGCGGGGCCGATGGTCAGCGTCTGCTCGGCTTCCTTCCAGGCCAGATCGATGTCCGCATTGATCTCGACGAGCTTCAGCCCCAGCCTTTCGAAGACGGCCCGCGATTCCGGATCGTCGATAGTGGCGAGCGGCGAACTCAGCCCGCCCAGATGGATGGACAGCGTCGACGGCAGGAGGCCGACCCAGTCCGGCGCGTCGATGGTGAAGCCGCCGACCCGGACCTCGCCCTTGTCGGGTATCTGCGCGACGAAATCGGCCATCGCGAAGCCCGAGGCGCGCACCTTGGGATATTGGTCTTCGCCGAGATCGGAAGGCTGGCCGCCGGCTGCCACTCTGTCGAGCAGGGGATCGAGGTCGGTCACGCTGAGATCGCGCAGCGCCATCGATCCCAAAGTGAACGGCGCGTTCTCGTCGCGGGTGGTGCCGGAGATGTCGCCGAAACGGAGTTCGCCGATGCCGGAGCCGGAGAGGGCTTCGGCGCGGATCAGGCCGATGCCGAGGGGAGGCTTGCCGTCTTCGTCGACCACGAGGCCGTCCATCCGCAGATTGCCGAGGCTGAAGGCCGAAAGCAGCGTGCGGACCAGCCTGACCGTGTCGGCGGGGTGGGCGGAGGCATCGTCCCCGCCGGTGCCGAGATGGCCGAGGAGGTCGACCAGCTGCGAGGGCTTGATGCCGGGCGGCCCCAGTTCGAAATCCCGCCCGGAGATCCGGTTGACGGAGCCGCTGCCGGCCGCGTCGGCGAAGGTGACGTCGTTAAGCTCGAAGCTTGAATAGACCGGCTTCATCTGCGGTGCGGCGGCGGCGGCGAGCGCGTCGTCGAGCCATGCGGCGAGGGCGCCGAAATCGAGATTGTCGATCTCTGCCTGTCCGGCCGTGAGATGGGCGCCATCGGCCGACTTGCTGTCGAGGCCGTCGAAGCCGAGGCGGGCGGCCTTGCCGCTCTCGAGCCGATCGAGGGCGACATGGGTGTAGGTCGCGAGGGGCGGCGCGGAAGGCGCGAGAGAATGCACGACCACCTGCGGGATATCGGCGGCACCGCATGTGGCCTGGAGCAGCAGGATCGCGATCGGCGGCAGGTGGCCGGGCGATGCCTGCGTCGAAAGAGAGGCCGCGCCGAGGGCCGGGCCGGCGACGTCGCGCAGCGTGGCGGCCGGAATTTCCACCGCCATGCCTTCGGGGCCGCCCTGGACGAGGACCTTCTCGACGGTCACTTCGCCGGCCTGGAAGCCCTCGCCGCGCTGCTTCAGGCCCTTGGCCGTCAGCTTGCCGATGGTGATCGCCGGGGCGCCCGCGCCGGGATAGGCGATCCTGACGTCGGTGAGGACGCGTGTATCGCCGGCGACGGTGTCCGTGCCGGTCGCGATCGTCACCGCCGGGGCGCTGCCGTCGAACGCAGCGGCTGGCTGCAGCGCGACGCCGGACAGGCCTGCCGCCAGCAAGACGGCCGCCGCCCGGCGGCGCAGCCCGGGCCTCGGTCCGGTCGATCGGGGAAGATGGGGCCGGGCCTTCATGGCTGTTTCCTCTGCGGGGGGCTGACGGGATCAGAATCGGGATTTCCGACCTCGCCGTCAATGTGCCGCGGGGAGCGCCGGCATCGCTTCATGCAACCGGCGGCCCCGGAAGAAGGGGACGCCGCGCCGCCGTTCCGGGCTCGCAATTTCCGGCGGCCCGCCTTAAGTCATCGGGCATGCTTCCACGTGATCCTCCCCGGACATCCGTCTTCGACGAAGCGCTGATCGCCGCCAGGAGCCTGGTCGGCTATGCGTCCTCGACGTTCAACCCGACGCTCCGCCTCGGCGTGACCGGCCTCTCGCGTGCCGGTAAGACCGTCTTCATCACGGCGCTCGTGCAGGCCTTGGTGGAAGGCGGGCGGCTGCCGGTGTTCCGGGCGCAGGCCGAAGGGCGCATCGCGGCCGCCGCTCTGTCACCGCAGCCGGACGATACCGTGCCGCGCTTCGACTACGAGACGCATCTGGCCGACTTCTTCGGCGCGGACCGGCACTGGCCGGAATCGACCCGCCAGATCTCGGAGCTTCGCCTCAACATCGATTTCCAGTCCACGCGCCGGTTCGGCTCGGCCATGTCGCGACTGACGCTCGATATCATCGACTATCCCGGCGAATGGCTGCTCGACCTGCCCCTGCTGACCATGAGCTATGCGGAATGGTCGGCGCAGACGCTGGAGGCCAGCCGCGCCGGGTCGCGCCTCGCCATCGCCGGGCCGTGGCACGCATTCCTGGCGGGGCTCGATCCGGACGCCCCCGAAAACGAGGCTGTCGCGAGGCAGGCGGCGAGCCTGTTCACCGCCTATCTCAAGGCCGGCCGCGACGAGCGCTTCGCCCTGTCGACCCTGCCGCCCGGCCGCTTCCTGATGCCCGGCGACCTCGAAGGCTCGCCGGCCCTGACCTTCGCGCCGCTCGACCTCGCCGCCTCCGGGACAAGCGCGGCGGGCTCGCTCCGCGCCATGATGGAGCGCCGCTACGAATCCTACAAGCAGAAGGTCGTCCGCCCCTTCTTCACGCAGCATTTCGCAAGGCTCGACCGGCAGATCGTGCTGGTCGACGCGCTTTCCGCGCTCAATGCCGGGCCGCAGGCGGTGCTGGATCTCGAGACGGCGCTGACGTCGGTGCTGTCGGCCTTCAGGGTCGGCTCCAACAGCTGGCTGTCGGCCATGTTCCGGCCGCGCATCCAGAAGATCCTGTTCGCCGCCACCAAGGCCGACCATCTTCACCACACCAGCCATGACAGGCTGGAGGCGATCCTGCGCAAGATGGCGGAAGGGGCGATTTCGCGTGCGGCCTTTTCGGGCGCGGCGGTCGACGTCGTGGCGCTCGCCTCGGTGCGGGCGACGCGCGAGGCGAGCGTGAAGCAGGGCCGCGAGACGCTGCCCTGCATCATCGGCACCCCGCTTGCCGGCGAGCATTCGGCCCATGAGACCTTCGACGGCGAAGCCGAAATCGCGGTCTTTCCGGGCGAACTGCCGGCTGATCCGCAGGCGGTCTTCGCAGGCGGGGTGTTTTCCGGCCTCGAAAATGCGCAGCGCGACGGCGTCGACTACCGCTTCATCCGCTTCCGCCCCCCCAAGCTGGAAAAGGGGCAGATCCTTCCCCATATCCGCCTCGATCGGACGCTCCAATTCCTGATCGGCGACAAGCTGGCCTGACGTGACGAACCGCGCGAGCCTCTCCCCCTCCCGTCAATGCAGGGACCGAAGATGAGTGTGGACCCGCGCAAGCCGCGCGCCTTCCGTCTCGACGATCCGAGGGTGGTGCTGGCGGACACGCCGGCCGCCGGCACCGCGGCACGGGGCCATGTGGTGGTGACGCCCGAGCCGGAGATCTTCGACGAGGAGCCCGCCCCGATCGTGCCGCGACCGCGCCGGTCGCGCTGGGGCACGCTGTTCTGGTCGGCGGTGGGCGGTCTGGTCTCCCTCGCCATCGGCCTGTCGGTGACGAAGCTGATCGACGACCTGTTCTCCTATGCCGACTGGCTGGGCTGGGTGGGAGCCGTCCTCGCCGGCGTCGCGGTGCTCGCCTTCCTGGTCATCGCCCTGCGCGAGATCGGCGGGCTGATGCGGCTGTCGCGGATCGAGCACCTGCACGACCGGGCGGTGACGGCGACCGCGCGCGACGACAGGGATGCGGCGCGCAGCCTGGCGCGCGACCTCGTCCGGCTCTATGCCGCCAATCCCCGCATGGCGCGGGCCCGGGCCAATGTCGAGGCGGCTGCCGGCGAGATCGTCGACGGCGCCGACCTCATCCGCGTCGCCGAGCGCGAGCTCATGGGGCCGCTCGATGCCGAAGCGCGGCGCATCATCGCCGACGCCGCCAAGCGCGTATCGCTGGTGACCGCGGTCAGCCCGCGCGCGCTGGTCGACATGTTCTTCGTCGGTGCGGAGACGCTCCGCGTCATCCGCCGCCTCGCCACGCTCTATGGCGGGCGCCCGGGCGGCCTCGGCATGCTGCGGCTCCTCAGGCATGCCCTCGGCAACCTCGCCGTCACCGGCGGCATGGCGGCAGGCGATTCGATCCTCAGCCAGGCCCTGGGCCATGGGCTGGCCTCGCGGATCTCGGCCAAGCTCGGCGAGGGGGTCCTGAACGGCATCCTGCTCGCGCGCCTCGGCCTCGCCGCCATGCTGGCGACGAGGCCGCTGCCTTTCGACGTCCTGCCCCGTCCGGGCGTGACCGATGTCGCCGGCGGGCTGATCGTCAGGGATCGCGCCCGGCCTGCGGAGACCCGGCAGGCCCCTGCGTCCGAGCCCTGATCACCGCCCGCGGCACCGTCCGTCGGCACGGCAGAACGGCGGTGGCCTGTGCCATTTTGTGTTTTTCGACGAAAAGGTGACGAGCATGGGCATTGTGGCGGAGCACCACTGCGACTATAGACCTGTCGCCCCGAGTAGCGGAGCGTTGGGATTCTTACATGCCTTCAATGACTGTAGATACCAATTATCGGCCGACCGACGACGAGCCGTTCATGAACGAGCGCCAGCGGGATTATTTCCGGCGCAAGCTCAATGCCTGGAAGCTGGAGATCCTGCGGGAAGCGCAGGACACCATCGCCAACCTGCAGGCTGAAAACGAAAACCATCCCGATCTGGCCGACAGGGCTTCTTCGGAAACCGACCGCGCCATCGAGCTGCGCGCGCGTGATCGCCAGCGCAAGCTGATTTCGAAGATCGACGCGGCGCTGTCCCGGCTGGACGATGGTTCCTATGGCTTCTGCGAGGAGACGGGCGAGCCCATCTCGCTCAAGCGCCTCGATGCCAGGCCGATCGCCACCCTGTCGCTCGAAGCGCAGGAGCGGCATGAGCGTCGCGAGCGCGTCTATCGCGACGATTGACGCGGCGAGACCGCGGGCCGGCTCCGCCCGGCCTGCGGCATGGTGCGCCCGGCCTTGACATTCGGCGGCGGCTCCGCTGCTTATGCCGGCATGGTTGGGATGTGCCGGACCTCGCCGATGCGGTGTTTCTTCGCCGCCCTCATCGCGTTCGCCCTCATGCTGAACGGCATGGGCGTTGCGGCGTCGGCCGGCCGACTCGCGCCCGGCGCCGGATTCGTCGAGATCGCCGGCATCGCCGTCACGCTGTGCCAATATGCCGGCGCCGACGGCGGCAAGGGCGCCCCCCTCATCCTGCATGACTGCGACCGGTGCGCCCTCTGCGCCGCGCCCTGGCTGGCGGCCGACGCTCCCGATGGCGCGATCGAGCGGCCCGTCCGCGCCATGGCGCTCCGTCCAGCGCCGATGCGCGCGAGACCCGGGCCGTCCCGCTGGCGGGCTTCCTGGCCGCGTGGTCCGCCCGCCGCCTGAACAGCTGCGACATCTCTTGCCCATCATCAGCCCGGCGCGACCGCCAGCCGGCCGCCAAGCCTGTTCAGGATCCATCATGCATATCCCCTCTCTCCTCGGCGCAGCCGCGCTCACAGCGACGCTCGCCGGTTCGGCCCTGGCCGCCGACTTCAAGGCCGGCAATCTCGTCATCCATGATCCGTGGACGCGGGCGACACCGCGCGGAGCGCCTGTCGCCGGCGGCTACGCCGTCATAGAGAACACGGGCGACCAGCCCGACAGCCTCACCGGCGGCTCGTTCTCCGCTTCATCGGGCTTCTCGATCCACCAGATGACGATGAAGGACGGGGTGATGTCGATGGGCCCGGTCGAGGGCGGCCTCGAAATCCCGGCCCATGGCTCGGTGAAGCTCGACCCGAGCGGCTTCCACCTGATGTTCACGGGATTGACGCGGCAGCTGAAGCGCCACGAAACAGTCGGCGGCACGCTCGTCTTCAAGAATGCGGGCACGGTCAGCGTCGACTATGCGGTCGGGAGCATCGGCGCTCGCGGGCCCGAGCATTCCGGCCACTGACGGCCAACCGAAGCGGCGCCGGCCGCTCCGATCGTCCCAGTCGACAACAGGATCCGGCGGCGCGAATGGCTGCGGCGGACCGGTTCGCCGCGGCTTCGCGTCCGCTGCAGGAGAGAATGATGACCGTTCAAGCAAATCGGCTGCAGGTGATCGCCGTCACCGTCCTGGTGGGCATTCTTTGCGCCATCGGCGTGCTGCTCTGGCAGTCCATGGGGAGCGGCGGCAGGGGATCGCCGCAGACGAGCCTCATCGGCGGCGAATTCACCCTCGTCAATCAGGACGGCAAGCCGATCACGCAGGCCGATTTCCTGGGCAAGCCCACGGCCTATTTCTTCGGCTACACCAATTGTCCGGATGCCTGCCCGACGACGCTCACCGACATGACCGACCGGCTCAAGGCGCTGGGGCCCGACGGCGACAAGTTCAACGTCGTGTTCATCACCGTGGACCCGGCGCGCGACACGCCCCAACTGCTCAAGACCTATCTGGAGAGCTTCGATCCGCGCATCACCGCCGCAACCGGAACGCCGGCTGAGATCGCCGACGTGATCAAGAAATTCCGCGTCTACGCCAAGAAGGTCGGCGACGGCGACAACTACACCTTCGATCACTCGACGGCGGTCTATCTGATGGATGCGCGGGGCGAATTGGTGACGCTGATCGATTATCAGGAGCCCCGCGACGAAGCCCTCGCCAAGATGCGCCGGGCCCTGACCTCGTGAGGCGGGTCCTGTGGATTCCGCTCGCGGCCGTGCTCGGCGGGGCAACCGCGGGGATCGCCATGGTCGCCCTGCACGCGCCGGAACCCGAACCGGCGCGGGCCACGGCCGACATGCGCCCGCCCGACGCGACCTTCGATCCGGTGTTCGAGCCCTGCGCCCATTGCCACCAGATCGGACCGGGGGCCCGCAGCATGACGGGACCGTCCCTCCAGGGCGTGATCGGACGCAAGGCGGGCACGTTGGCAGGCTACCCGTTCTCGGCGGCGATGCGCGCCAGCGGGGCGACATGGGACGCCGCCACGCTGGACCGGTTCATCGCCGCGCCCCAGGCGCTCGTGCCGGGAACGCGCATGATCTTCGCCGGCATCGACGACCCCACGCGCCGGCAGGCGCTGGTCGCCTTCATCGCCCGGACGAACGCCGCACTGTAAGCGCAGGACGCAAAAGCGATTCGAGCGCGAATTGCGCCGCAGGCAACCCTTGCGCGCGAGCGCCGCAATCGCCACTATCCTTCTTTCGGGGATGACAATCCCTTTTTCTGGGAGCTCCCCGAAAGACCGAGCGCCTGCGGCGCGGGTTTCGTTGGAGGAACGCCCCATGTCTGTCACACTGATTTTGAACGGCAAGGGCAGGGACATCATCTCCCTGTCGCCGGAACACACCATTGCCGAAGCGGCGCGCATGCTCGCCGAGCGGCGCATCGGCGCCGTTCTCGTCACCGGCGGGGATGGGGCGATTGCCGGCATCCTGTCGGAACGCGACGTGGTGCGGGCGCTGGCGACGAGCGGCGCCGGCGGCCTGGAGCATCCGATCTCGCATCACATGACGGCGAAGGTCGAGACCGCGCGTGAAAGCGACACGATTCCCGCCATCATGGAAAAGATGACGACCGGAAAATTCCGCCACATGCCGGTGGTCGAGAGCGGGCGCATCGTCGGCATCGTCTCGATCGGAGACGTCGTGAAGTATCGCCTCGCCGAGATGGAAGCCGAGACGCAGGCCATGCGGGAATACATCACCGCCTGAACACCCTCGCCATGCTCAGGCGGCAGTGCGGGACGGCGGCAGTTCGCGCAGGCTGTCGCGCATGATGTCGGCCAGCCTTTCGACGACCGGATCGCGTGCCGCGTGCCCGCGATAGAGGCGCAGCGGCAGGGAGCGGAACCCCGCGGGCAGGGCTCCGCCGGGCTCGATCGGCGCCAGCCCGGCGGGAAGCCCGATTGCGGTGCGCAGGGTGATGCCGAGGCCCGCCGCCACCGCCGCCCACAGCCCCGTCAGGCTGGCGCCGGTGAAGGCGATCCGCCAGGCTATGCCGGCCCTGTCCAGGGCCTCGGTGGCCGCCGTGCGGAACAGGCAGGGCGCCTCGAACATCACGAGCGGGAGCGGATCTCCGGGCGGGAAGGCAAAGACCGCGCCTTCTCCCGCCGGTCCGATCCAGCGCATCGGCATCTCGGCCAGGGCTTCCCCGGCGAGGGACGCGGCATCGTCCCGGGAGCCGTCGCCCCAGGCGATGGCGAGGTCGAGCTGCCCGGCGGCGATGCGGTCGAGCAGTTCGGCGTTGCGGGCGACCCTTGCCTCGATCCTCACCTTTGGATGCGCCCGTGCGAAACGGCCGAGGATGGCCGGCAGCACGGTTTCTCCCAGGTCCTCCTGCACGCCGAACCTCACGGTGCCTTCGAGGTCGATGCCGCGGACGGCCGCCACCGCCTCGTCGTTGAGCTCCAGGAGGCGGCGGGCATGGGCGAGCATGGTCTCGCCCGCCTCGGTGAGGGCGAGGCCTCTCCCGGATTTTCGCAAGATCGCCGTCCCCGCCTGGTCCTCGAGCTTCTTCAGCTGCGCGCTGACGGCCGAGGTCGACCGTCCGAGCCGCTCGGCCGCCCGGGCGAAGCTGCCGAGCTCGACACCGGCAACGAAGCTGGCGAGCACATCGAGATCGAGGATGACGCGGCGCATGTGAAACCGTCCTGTTTTCAGGGATTGTTCGTTCGAAATTTCCCGATTTTATGAATCATGATGCCGGCGCATGATCGAGAGATCAAGGCAATGGAACCTTGCTTTCACGGGATGCCGATCATGCCCTTCGTGCGCCTGTCCCTCCTGAAGGGAAAATCGCCCGACTATCTCCGCTCTCTCTCCGATACCGTCCATGGGGCGCTCGTCGAGGCCTTCGACGTGCCTGCCGACGATCGCTTCCAGGCCATCCATCAGCACGAGGCGGGCGAACTGGTGTTCGACCGCCATTATCTCGGCGGCCCGCGCTCGGACGATTTCGTGCTGATCGCCGTCACGGCCGGCCGGCCCCGGTCCAGGCAGGTCAAGCAGGCGTTCTACCGGCGCCTGGTCGACGGCCTCGCACAGGCGCCCGGCCTGAGGCCGGAGGACGTCATGGTCGTCATCACCACCACGGCGCCCGAGGACTGGTCGTTCGGCAACGGCGTCGCCTCGATGATCGAGCCGGCCGCGTGACCGGGGCAAGGCGATGACCGATCCCGCCATCATGCCGGTCCCTCCCGGCCTGCCGGTCGAAATGACCGTCCTGCGCGCCGGCCGGAGCGTGGCCCGGTCGCCGGACGGCATCGCGTCCGGCACCTTCCGCGTCGAAACGCTGCTGTCGGGGACGAAGGACGGCGAGCCGACAGCGCTGCGCGCGACATTCGATCCGGGTGTCCGGACGCATTGGCACAGCCATCCCCGGGGCCAGATGCTGTTCGCGCTGTCGGGCGCCGGCCTCGCGCAGCGGCGCGGCGGCGACGTCGTCGAATTGCGGGCAGGCGATACCGTCTGGTTCCCGCCGAACGAAGCGCATTGGCACGGTGCCGCGGCGGACAGTCCTTTCAGCTATCTCAGCATCCAGGCGATCGAGCACGGGACGGCCGTCCATTGGCTCGGTGCCGTCGGCGCATGAGGCAAGCCATGTATGCCATGCAGTACGAAATCGGCCTGCCGGCCGATTACGACATGACCGTCATCCGGCGGCGCGTCGCCGAGAAGGGCCCGCTGCTCGACGATCTCCCCGGCCTCGGCCTCAAGGCCTATCTGATCCGCGAGCGCGGCGTCGACGGCTCGCCCGTCAACCAATATGCGCCCTTCTATTTGTGGGCGGACACGGGTGGCATGGGACGGTTCCTGTGGGGCGGCGGCGGCTTCGGCGCCATCGTTTCCTCGTTCGGGCGTCCGCCCGTGCGGCATTGGACGGGCGTGGCGTGCCTACGCGGGGATGCCGCGCTTTCCGAGGCGCAGACAGCCACGCGTGAAACCTGGCCGATGGCTCCCGATGCCGATCCGGGGGCCGGGGTGGATTCTGCGCTGAACGCCCTTGCCTGCCACGCGGCCTTGCAGGGTGTCTGCATGACGGCCCTGGCCGTCGATCCGCAATCCTGGCAGATGGTCCGCTTCACGCTCTGGGACCGCGAATCGGCGCAGGACGCCGCTGTCCGCTACAACGTGCTGCATCTCTCGGTTCCCGGAATGGGCGGGATGGCTGGTCCCGGGAAAGTCTCGGTGCAAGGCGGGCCGGAGACCAGCCGCAACCTGTCAGATGGCTGCTATCGGCCTGACCTGGGGACGGCGACGGCTGAGCCGCAATAGGATGGCAAAGGCGGTCCCCGAACACAGCATGCAGAAGCCGAGAAGGGCATTGGTCCCGAAGTGGGTCAGCAAGGCCACCAGGACCGGCGGGGACAACGCGGAGATGAGGTTGAGCGGCAAGGCGATGTGAGACGCCGCCTTCGCATAAGCCTCCTTGTCGTAGAACACGAGAGGCATGGTCGCCCGGGCAACGGCGAAAGCGCCGCTGCCCAGGCCATAAAGCAGGACGAAACCTGCGCAGAGGGTGGAGAACTCGTCACGCCAGCGCTTCCAGCGTCTCCTTGATCGCGTCGAGCGATTTGACTGCGGCGTCGGCGCCCAGTTCGATGCTCTCGGCCGCCTTGTGGAAATCGAACGGCGTGATGCGCCCGAGGCGCGGACCGATCGAGACGTCGGGCGGGTCGCCGGCGAGGCGGGAGCGCGAGATGCGGTCCTGCGTGATGTTGAAGGCCTCCATCATCACCGTATGGATGCCGGGCGAGCGCATCGCCCGCCGTTCCGCCGGCGGCGTGGCGAAGCCGAAGCGGCGCCGCACCAGCGAGGTCGCTGCCCCGAGCGCCCGGCTGCCGCGGATGCGCCGCCGCGGAATCGGCGGATCGTCCGCTTCGGCGACCGCACCGACGGCGTGGATGACGGCGCCGCGGCCCGTCAGTTCGCCGTTGAGGTTGACGGCGATCACGGCGCGGGCGCCGAGCGCGCGGGCCGCGGAGACGGGCACGGGATTGACCAGGGCCCCGTCCATCAGCCAGCGTCCGTTGATGCGGACGGGCTCGAAAATGCCGGGCAGGGCGTAGGAGGCGCGCAGGGCGGTGACGAGATTGCCCTTGGTGAGCCAGATTTCGTGGCCGGGGCCGATCTCGGTGGCGACGGCCAGGAAGGGGATGCGCAGGTCCTCGATCATCAGCCCTTCCAATTCGTCATGCAGCGAGCGCGCGAGCTTGGTGCCGGCGATCAGGCCGCTGCCGCCGAGATTGAAGTCGAGCAGGCTGAGGACGCGCCGCTTGGTCAGGCTGCGCGCCCATTCCTCGAATTGGTCGAGCTTGCCTGCGATATAGCATCCGCCGACGACGGCGCCGATCGAGGTGCCGGCAATGACGTCGACATCGTAGCCGGCCGCGTCGAGCACGCGCAGCACGCCGATATGGGCGAAACCGCGTGCCGCGCCGCCGCCGAGAGCCAGGCCGACGACGGGACGCGGCGGCCTTGCCGGTTCGTCCGCGGCGGGCGGCGTCAGCGCCGGCTCGCTTCCCTCGCCACGCCGCGGCAGTGTCTGAAACATCGCGAAATCCTGGTTGAACAAAAGCGGGGAACGAGCGCCGCCGATCCGGCAAGAATCGTGCAGCGCGGGCGGCTTGTCAAAAGCTGGAGCGTCCGAAGCACGGCTTTCCTTGGTTTGGAGAGCGGAGGCGCCTCGGTGGCGTTGGGGACCGAATGTCGAGGATGGAGCCGCAGTCCCGAACGCGGGCCGTTCGGCCGGATGGCTGTGGGTTTCCGGCGATTGCTTGCCTCGACTCATAGATATTTTGTATGTCAAGGGCATGGACGAAATTGAACAACCGCCGGCCGGCGACGGCATCGAGCCCGTCAACCTGCGCGAGGCGTTGGAAGAGCGCTATCTCGCCTACGCCTTGTCGACCATCATGGGCCGCGCCTTGCCCGACGCACGCGACGGCCTCAAGCCGGTGCATCGGCGCATCCTGCATGCGATGCGCCTGCTCAGGCTCGACCCGGACCAGGCCTTCAAGAAATGCGCCCGCGTCGTCGGCGACGTCATCGGCAAGTATCACCCCCATGGCGACCAGGCCGTCTACGACGCGCTGGTGCGCCTCGCCCAGGACTTCGCCCAGCGCTATCCGCTGATCGACGGCCAGGGCAATTTCGGCAATATCGACGGCGACAATGCCGCAGCCTATCGGTACACCGAGGCGCGGCTGACCCCTGTCGCCATGCTCATTCTCGAGGGCATCGACGAGGATGCGGTCGATTTCCGCCCCACCTACAACAATGAGGACGAGGAGCCGGTGGTCATGCCCGGCGCCTTTCCGAACCTGCTCGCCAACGGCGCGCAGGGCATCGCCGTGGGCATGGCGACCTCGATTCCCCCGCACAACGCCTATGAGCTCTGCCAGGCTGCGCTGCACCTGATCGAGAATCCCGGCGCCTCCACGGCCGATCTCCTGCAATTCGTCAAAGGTCCGGACTTTCCGACCGGCGGCATCGTCACGGAAAGTCCCGCCTCGATCCTGGAAAGCTATTCCACCGGGCGCGGCGGCTTCCGCGTCCGGGCCCGCTGGCACCGGGAGGATCTCGGGCGCGGCACCTGGGCGGTGGTGATCACCGAGATACCCTGGCTGGTGCAGAAGAGCCGGCTCATCGAGAAGCTCGCCGAATTGCTGGAGGAGCGCAAATTGCCCCTCGTCGGCGATGTCCGCGACGAATCGGCGGAGGACGTGCGCGTCGTCATCGAGCCGAAGTCGCGCAATGTCGACGACGCCGTAATGATGGAATCGCTGTTCAAGCTCTCCGAGCTCGAGAGCCGCATTCCGCTCAACATGAATGTGCTGGTCGACGGGCAGGTGCCGCGCGTTCTCTCGCTCGGCGAGGCCCTGCGGCAATGGCTCGACCATCGGCGCACCGTGCTGGTGCGCCGCTCGAAGCATCGCCTCGCCGCGGTGGAGCGGCGCATGGAGGTGCTGGCCGGCTATATCATCGCCTATCTCAACCTCGACGAGGTCATCCGCATCATCCGCTACGAGGACGAGCCCAAGGCGGAACTGATCGCAGCCTTCTCGCTCAGCGACGTGCAGGCCGAAGCCATCCTCAACATGCGCCTGCGCAACCTGCGCAAGCTCGAGGAAATGGAACTCCGGCGCGAGCACGACGAACTCGGCAAGGAAAAGAACAACATCGAGAAGCTGCTGGCCTCCGAGGCGCGGCAGTGGAAGACGGTGGCCTGGCAGGTCGGCGAGACCGCCAGGATCTTCGGCCCCGATACGCCGCTCGGCAAGCGCCGCACCGATATCGACGCCTCCAAGGCCGGCACGATCGACCTTTCCGTCGTGACGGAGGCGATGGTGGAGCGCGAGCCGATCACTGTCGTGGTGTCGGAAAAGGGCTGGATCCGCGCCCTGAAGGGGCATTTGTCGGATGTCTCCGCGCTCACCTTCAAGGCCGACGACCGCCTGAAGCTCTCCTTCCAGACCGAGACGACGGCCAGGCTCCTGGCCTTCGCCACCAATGGCAAGGTCTATACGCTCGAAGCGTCCAAGCTGCCGGGGGGGCGCAGCGCCGGCGAGCCGATTCGCCTGATGGTCGATCTCGACGAGGGCGCCGACATCGTCGACGTCTTCGCCTATCAGGGCGGGCGCAAGCTCGTCGTCGCGGCGACGGACGGGCGCGGCTTCGTGGTGGCGGAGGACGACATCCTCGCCAATACGCGCAAGGGCAAGTCGGTGCTCAATGTCGAGACGCCGGCGGAGGCGCGCTGCATCGTGCCGGTGACCGGCGACATGGTCGCGGTGATCGGCGAGAACCGCAAGATGCTGGTCTTCCCGCTGCACCAGATGGTGGAGATGTCGCGGGGGCGCGGCGTCCGCCTGCAGAAATACCGCGACGGCGGCCTGTCGGATCTGCGCGTCTTCGACAAGGCGCAGGGGCTGACCTGGACCGATTCCTCGGGGCGGACCTGGACGGTGACGGATCTCGTGCAATGGATCGGCAACCGCGCCGACGCCGGGCGCCTGCCGCCCAAGGGCTTTCCGAAGAACAACAAATTCACCGGGCGGTAGGACGGGCTTGACCGTGCAGCATGGTTAACAGCGGCGTTCTGCCGCGCCCTCCGGCCACAATTAAGCCGGTGCGGCCCGGGATCGTCCCTGTCGAACAGGCCTGCCGATGCAGGGCCTCACCCCGGCTGCCGAGGCCGGGACGCATGGTTTACAGGGTTCATGATCAAGAAGACGATTTTTCTCCCGATCCTCGCGGTGATTGTGCTGGGCGGAACGGCCCGTGCCCAGGAACTCGATGACGGATCGCGCTACGCGCCGTTCTACGGACAGGATGACGGCCAGGGCTATGCCGGGCAGAGAGGAGCCAGGTGGGCTCCGCCGGAGACGGATTACCGCTACGATTCCGGGGACGCCGATCCCGGCCAATACGACCCCGGCCAGGAGGATCCCGGATATTATGATCCGGGCCAGGACGACGGCGCCCCCGGCAACTGGCAGGGCAGCCAGCCGCAGCGGCGCATCGCGCCGCGTGCGGAGGGCGATGCGGGCGCGAAGGACGATACGCGCGCCGTGATGGCGGTTTCGCCGATTCCGCGCGAGATCGTGCCTTTTTCGGGCTACGCCCCCGGCACGATCATCATCTCGACGCGGGAGCGCCGGCTCTACCTGATGCTCGACGACAGTTCCGCCGTGCGCTACGGCATCGGCGTCGGTAAGGAGGGTTTTGCCTGGAAGGGCGAGGAGGCCATCAGCCGCAAGCGCGAATGGCCGGACTGGACGCCGCCGAAGGAAATGATCGCCCGCCGTCCCAATCTGCCCGGCCACATGGATGGCGGCCTGAACAACCCGCTCGGCGCCCGCGCGCTCTATCTCGGCTCGACGCTGTACCGCATCCACGGCACCAACGAACCCGATTCGATCGGCAAGGCGGTGTCGTCGGGCTGCATCCGCATGGCCAATCCCGACATCATCGACCTCTACAACCGCGTGGACGTCGGCGCGCATGTCGTGGTGCTGTGACGCCGGCGCGCCTGTCCTGAGGGCCGGCGACTGGAGCGGGACCCTGATCTCCGGGTGCACGGACGTCCCGTCCGCCCTTGTCCAACCGGCTGGCGAGACGTTTCAACTCGCGAAGCACGCTGTTTCCCGGAGCGGACAAGACGTCGCCGCAGCCGGGAAACGCGCGGATCAGGCCGCCTTCACGATCCGGAAGCCCTCGATCTCCTTGACGACCGACAGGTTCTTCCGGCGGTCGCTGTCGTGCAGGAGATCAGCTTGCATGGGCGCCATGCACGAGGCTGGCGAGGGGCTGGTCCTTCGAACGGGCGAACTCGATGACGTGAACGTCCCAGTCGGTGTGGCTCGTCGTTGGCATGGTTGGAACCTTAGCTTTCGGCGATGAAGCGTCCGAGGCTGGAGAGCCCGACGGCGATGATCAGGATGGCACCCTGGAGCACATATTGCGAATAGGTGGGTGCCCCGAAGATGTTCAGGCCGTTGAAGCCGAAGGCGATGATGAGGGCGCCGACCAGCGTGCCGAAGACATGGAACTCGCCGTCGCGCAGCGTGGCGGAGCCGAGGAAGACGGCGGCGAAGGCGGTGAGCAGGTAGCTGTCGGCGGCGCTCGTCGTGCCGCTGCCGAGGCGGGAGGCGAGCAGGATGCCCGTCAGCGCGGCGCAGACCCCGGAAATCACGAAGCCGAGGATCTTGATGCGGTCGACGTCGATGCCGGCCAGGCGTGCCGCCGCCGGATTGCCGCCGACGGCCTGGATCTCCTGCCCGAGCGAGGTCCGCTCGACCAGCAGCCAGAGCCCGCCGAGCACCGCGACCATGATCAGGATGTTGTTGGGGATGCCGAAGAGCCATCGTCCGAGCGAAAGCTGCAGGAAGGCTTCGGGGACGCCCGCCACGATCGGCACGCCGGCCGAATAGGCGAAGGAGAGGCCGGTGAGGATGGTGCCGACCCCCAGCGTGGCGATGACGGAATTGACGCGTATCTTGGTGACGATCAACCCGTTGATGAGTCCGATCAGGGCGCCGGCCGCCAGGACGATCAGGATCGCGACCGGGATCGGCAGCTTGTTGCTGACGATGAGGCCGGTGACGAGGACGCCGTGCAGGCTGGCCGCAAAGCCGATCGACAGGTCGAGTTCGCCGACGATCACCGCCAGCGTCAGGCCGGCGGCGATGATCATCGTCAGCGACGCCTGGTTGAGGACGTTGGTGAAATTGTTGACGGTCGGGAAGGCGCGCGGCGACAGCAGGGAGAAGGCGACGACCATCGCCACCAGGCCGATGATCGTGGCATAGCGCGAAAAGAAGCCGAGAAATTCCTTGGCGCGCGGCGAAAGGCTGCGAGGGGCCGTTGCGGTCCGTGTCATGGTCAGAGTCTCCCGGCGGGGGCCGCTTCGGCGTAGCTTGCTTCGATGATGGCGTTGCGGGAGAGGGCATCTCCCTGCAGTTCGCGGACGATCCGGCCCTCCGCCATGACGAGGACCCGGTCGCACAGGTCCGGCAGTTCGTCCGGCTCGGAAGAGATGACGACGACCGCCATGCCCTTGGCGGCGAGGTCGCGGATCAGGCGGTGGATCTCGCCGCGGGCGCCGATGTCGACGCCGCGCGTCGGCTCGTCGAGGATGAGCACCTGGGGCGCGCGCAGCAGCCAGCGCCCGATGACGACCTTCTGCTGGTTGCCGCCGCTGAGGCGGCCGACCGGCGTCTCGATGCTGGCGGTCTTGATCGCAAGGTCGCGTATCGTCTCGATCGAGGCCGTCCTGCGCTTGCGGTAGTCGATCAGCGGCAGCATGGGGCTGCGGACGATCCTGGAGAGATTGGCGATCTGGAGGTTGAAGGCGACGCCCTTGGTGAGGACGAGGCCCTCGGTCCGGCGCTCCTCCGGCACGAGGCCGAGCCCGGCCCTGACGGCCTGGGCGGGATTGCGCGGCGCATAGGGCCGGCCGCCGAGCGTCATGGTGCCGGCCGCCGGCCTGTCGGCGCCGAACAGGAGGCGCGCGAGCTCGCTGCGGCCTGCGCCGACGAGGCCGCCGATGCCGAGCACCTCGCCGTGGTGGAGATCGAAGCTGACCTCCTTAACCCGGGGCGGTCGGGCGATGGCGCGGACCTGGAGGGCGACGTCCTGTCGACGCGCCGGCGCCTGCGTCTTGGCGAGGCGCTCGACGCCCCGGCCGACGATGGCCTCGACGAGGGCTGCGCGCGTCAGGTCCTTCTTCTCGATGCGGGCGACGGAGCGGCCGTCGCGGAAGGCCGTGACATTGGCGCACAGCCGCAGCACCTCGTCGAGCCGGTGGGAAACATAGAGCACGGCGACGCCGGATTTCGAGAGATCCTCGATGATGGAGAAGAGCTTTTCGCTCTCCTTGGCCGAAAGCGATGCCGTCGGCTCGTCCATCACGATGAGACGGGCCTTCTGGATGAGGGCGCGGGCGATGTTGATCAGCCAGTTCTCGGCGGTGGAAAGCCCCTTCACATTGGCGAAGAGCGGCGCCGTGATGCCGACGCGCCGGGCGACCGGCTCGACGTCGCGCGCGATCGCCTTCCAGTCGATCATGCCCAGACGCGTCTTTTTGGGCAGGCCGAGCATGATGTTCTGCAGCACCGTCATGCCGGGAACGAAGGCGAGTTCCTGGTGGATGAAGTTCATGCCGAGATGGGTGGCGCGCTGGGGCGTGGCGATCCCCACCGGCGTGCCGTCGAGAAGGATCCGGCCGCGATCGGGCTGCGTCAGCCCGGCGAGGATGCGGATCAACGTGGATTTGCCGGCCCCGTTGGCGCCGACGAGGCCGTGCACCTCGCCGGCATTCAGGGACAGGGAGACATCCCTGAGGGCATGAACGCCGCCGAAGGACTTGGCGACGTTCTCTGCGGCCAGGAACGGGGTTGCCGGCAGCGGTTCCGCGACCGGCAGGGCTTCTTGGGCAAGCATGAAACTGGGCCTGATCCGCCTATTGGCCGGTGGCGTCCGGATGGTCCTTGACGAACTGGGCGACGGTGTCCTGCGTGACGAGCACGGCCGGGACCTCGACGGCCTTCGGCGTCCAGCCGGCGCCGGCGGCTTTGATGTCCTTGAGCAGCTTAACCATCTTGTAGCCTTCGGTGTAGCTGTCTTCCCAGGCGGTCGCCGTCATATGGCCGTTCTGGATGTTCTCGATCGCCTGCGCATTGCCGTTCACGCCATAGACCTTGACGTCGTCGCGGCCCTGCTGGCGCAGCGCCCCGATGGCGCCGATCGCCGGGTCGTCCCAGCAGCCCCAGATGGCGAGCTTCTCGTCGCCGCCCGGATGGGAGGCCAGCCACGCATTGGCATATTGCGCCCCGTCCTCGAAATAGCCGGGAATGCGGACCTCGTTCTTGGTGACGGTGATGCCGGGGCTCTTCGCCAGGATCTGGTCCATCAGCACTTCGCGGTTGCGGCAGACTTCGCCGGTCCGGTAGGTGAGGGCGAGCAGGCTGCCCTTGTCGCCGAAATCGGCCAGCATCTTCTTCAGCACGGGCTCGGCGATCGCGGCGCCCGAGCCGTTGGTGGCGGCGACGGTGCCGCCGAGGCCGCCGCCCCAGGTGACGACCGGGATGTTGGCGCCCTTCGCCGCGGCGAGGCCGGCGCCGATCGAGGAATAGGGGAACACCATGTCGATCACGGCACCGGCGCCGCGCTCGGCGAAGTTCTGGATCGCCGAATTGGCCTGGTCGGCGCTGCCGGCGGCGTCGATCACCGAAACCGTCCAGCCGTCTTCCTTGGCCGCGGCGGTGGCGCCGGCGATGTAGCGGACATTGTTGGCCTCGGTCGCCGCGATCGACACGATGCCCAGCAGCTTCTCATCCGCCTGAGCGGCGCCCGCTGCGAGCGCGAGGCCGGCAGCCGCAAGTCCCATCGTCCAGTTTCTCATTTTTTCCTCTCCCCGTGCGATCGCGTTCTGGCGCGCATTTGCCTGGCGAACGTCAGCTAATCGTTTCGTCAGATTTGACGATCGGGACGGAAGAGGCAAGAAAAAAGTGCGATTATGCGCCAGTTTCTTCTGGACTTGCCGGTCATGGTCACCCAGATTTGACGAAACGATTAGCTGGGTGTTCGGTGGCAACCATCAGAGACGTCGCGCAAGCGGCAGGCGTATCGACGGCGACGGTCTCGGCCGTCATCAATGACAGTGCCTATGTCAGCCCGGAGCTGCGGGCGCGCGTCCAGGCGGCGGTCGCCCGGCTGAACTATGCCCCCATGCTGGCGGCGCGCAACCTCAAGCGCGGGCGAAGCCAGCTGATCGCCATCGTGGTGGCCGACCTCGCCAATCCGTTCTTCGCCCGCATCGTCTGCGCGGCGGAAGCCGCGGTCGCGGCCTGGGGCTACTCCCTCGTCGTCTTCAACAGCGACGAGAAGCCCGACAACGAGAAGCGCATCCTGGCCCGCATAAGGACGCTCTCCTGCGACGGCGTCGTGCTGGTGCCCGTCGGCGAATCGCTGACGCATGACCAGCGCGACTTCGACGGCAGCCCGATGCCGATGGTGCTGTTCGGGCGCATCGTCGACGACAGCCGCTCCGACACCGTGACGATCGACAACGTCTCGGCGGCCCGGCAGGTGACGAACTATCTCCTCGATCTCGGGCACCGGCGGATCGGCACGATCACCGGCATGATGCATCTGACGACGGGGCGCGGCCGTCTGGAGGGCATGCTCCAGGCGATGCAGGAGAGGGGCCTCGCTCCCCAGCCGGGCCACATCCGCGCCGGCGAGTTCCGCGAGGACGTCGCCTATTCAGTCTCGCGCGAGCTCCTCGATCGGCCGGACCGTCCCAGCGCGCTCTATGTCGCCAACGGCGTCATGGCGCTCGGTGTGATGCGGGCCGTCGCCGATCTCGGCCTGCGCTGCCCGGAAGACATCTCGATCGCGTCCACCGATACCATTCCGGGCATCGGCGGGCTGCGCCCGCGGCTGACCCGGACGGAGCACCCCGTCGCCGAGATGACCAACGAGGCGCTCCGCCTCCTCATCGACCGCATCAGCCGGGGCGCGGATTCGCCGCCGCGCAACGTCGTTTTCCAGCCGGCCATGGTGCTGGGGGAGAGCTGCGCGCCCGTCACCGGGCAATGATGCGCTGCGCCCGGGACGATCGGCGGACAGCCGGAACGGCGCGGCCGAGGGGAGGCTGGTGAACCTCCCGCAGCCGTCGTCTTACCTTCATGATGCCCCCCTATAGAGGCGCTCATTGGGGGGTGCATCATGGAAGACAATACGTTGGAACTCGATCAACTGCAGGCTGCCTACAAGGCCGCCGTCGAGGAATGGATCGCCGCCATCCGGCAGGAAGAGGCGCTGGCCTCCGTCAATCATTCGGTGGCCGAGGTCGACGAATGGGAACAGGCCCATTTCCGCGAAGACGAAATCCGTGGCAAGGTCCTGGCGGCCAAGAAGGACTATGAAGACGCGCTGCGCGAGAAGTTCTTCAACTTCTGAAGGCTGACCGCTTTCGAAGTCGCCCGAGGCGGGCGCCGGACACTCTCATTTCTCCACTCGGTCCCAGCCATTGGGGCCGAGGCGCTCCTGCGGCAGGAAGCGGCCCTTATAGGCCATCTTGCGCGAGCCTTCGACCCAATAGCCGAGATAGAGATAGGGCAGGCCGAGTTCCTGCGTCCGGTGGATATGGTCGAGGATCATCAGGGTGCCGATGCTGCGATCGGTCATTTCCGGTTCATAGAACGAATAGACCATCGAAAGGCCGTCGGCGAGGACGTCGGTGAGCGACACGCCGATCAGCGGTCCCTCGCCATGGCGGTTGAGCGGCAGGTTGTCGCCCCGGAGACGGTATTCGACGAGCTTGGTGTTGACGTGGCTGTCCTCGACCATCATCGCATAGTCGAGCACCGTCATGTCGGCCATGCCGCCATCGGCGTGGCGCTCGTCGAGATAGGCGCGGAAGGTCGAATATTGCTCCGACGTCGGCGTTGCCGCCCGCATGTCGGAGATCACATCCTGATTGGCGCGAAGAGTGCGGCGGAAGGACTTGTTCCAGACGAAATCGGCGACCGGCACGCGCACCGAGACGCACGCCTTGCAGCTTTCGCAGGCGGGGCGATAGGCGATGGTCTGCGAGCGGCGGAAGCCGCCATGGCTCAGCACGTCATTGAGGCGCGTCGCCCGTTCGCCGATCAGGTGCGTGAAAACCTTGCGCTCCTGCTTGCCTTGCAGATAAGGGCACGGCGAGGGCGCCGTCAGATAGAACTGCGGTGAATCGCGTATTTCTATGCTCAACGCCATTCTCCTTGCGCATCATGTAAATCTATCACCGGGATCGGCGTGAGGCTAGTGGCGCACTCTAGACGGCGAGGCTGAACACTTGTTGAAGATGCGCGTTCAATAAATTGATATCGATCAAGAAAGAACGAGCATCCCGCCGATTCCCCCGCGCCGCCGGCCTCGGCTGTCCTGTTGCAAATCCTGTGCGTTGCGGCTCAAACCTGCCTCGGACGCGCTTCGGCGAGGCCGAGCAGCCCTCCCGGCCGGAAAACCAGCGTCGCCACCAGCAGAATCATGACGGCGATGTCACGATAGTCGATCGGCAGATAGGCGGACCAGGCCACTTCGAAAAGGCCGAGGGCGAAGCCGCCGAGAAGCGCGCCCTCGATCGAGCCGATCCCGCCGACCACGGCCGCGACCAGGCCCTTGAGGCCGAGCATGGTGCCGATCGAATAATCCGCTCCGCCGTAATACACCGTCATGATGAAGCCGCCGAGGCCGGCCAGGGCCGTGGCGAGGGCGAATGTCTGCGCCAGCATGGCCCGGCTCGAAATGCCCATGAGATTGGCCATCACGGGATCGTCGGCGGTCGCCCGCCAGCGCCGGCCGAAATCGCTGCGACGCATCAGGCCGACCACCGTCAGGGACAGCACCGGCACCATCGCGCCGATGAGGATCTGCATCGGCGTGACGTCGACGATGAATTCGCCGGCGCGGGCGAGGGGGATGGGATCGTTGAGAAGGGGATGGGCCCAGGGGTTCCTGGATCTCGTCGCCATGCGCATCACCTCCTGCATGATCAGCGAGACCGCGACGGTGGCGATGAGGACGGATTGTCCCCGCCGGAAGGCGAGCGGCGCGAAGACGAGGCGCTCGACCACGTTGCCCCAGAAGACGGCGAGGCCGATGGCGAGGCAGAGACCGACGAGGACGACCAGGACCGATGCCGTCGGCGACGTCGCAGCCGCGAACAACAGGACGGAGACGGTGGCGAAGCTGCCGAGCGCGGCAAAATCGCCGAAGGTGAAGTTGATCCGGCCGACGAGCCCGTAGATCAGCGCATAGGCGACGGCGATGAGCATGGTTATCGCCGTGTTCGGCACGCCGTTGCAGAAGGACTGCATGAAATAGGCGAGGGAGGAGGCGATTTCCGGGACGTCGGCCTGCGTGTCGCCCGGGCCGGGATCGGCGAGGGAGGAATCCTCGTGCCGGTCCAGCCAATACCGTTTGAGGATATGCAGGCCGATCGGCGAATAGGCGCGATCCTCCGTCGAGAGACGGTTCAATTCGGTGCCGTCCCTGTCCTCGGGACTCGGGCCGAAGCCGCAGATGACGAGATGGTGGTGTTCCCGTCCTGCCTCGATGGTGCGATAGTCGATGCGGATCATGCCGGGCGGACCGGCAGGCGCGACGTGCGTGACCGTGATGCTGGTGGCGTCGAGGCTGACGGCGGGCAAGGTCTGCCGGCACGCCCGAACCTGGTCCGGATCGAGCGCATCGCCGCAGCCGGCGAGGCCGAGGGCCAGGAGGAGCAGAACGGCGATGCGTTGAATCAAGGCAGCTTCTATGGCGCAGTGTGCAGAGCGACACTCGTTCGATGCACTTTCCCCGGACGACACGCAAGAGCTACAACCCGCGAATCTCGGAACAACCATGCCGCAAGCCGGACCCGAAGGGGCAGCCCCGCCCCGCATCACCATCGTCTATTGCCGTCAATGCCAGTGGCTGCTGCGCGCGGCGTGGATGGCGCAGGAATTGCTGTCCACCTTTGCCGAGGATATCGGTTCCGTCACGCTGGTTCCGGCGACGGGCGGTGCCTTCCGGATCGAGTATGACGGCGAGGAAATCTGGGAGCGCAAGCGCGACGGCGGATTCCCGGACGTGAAGACCCTCAAGCAGCTGGTGCGCGACAGGCTCGATCCCGGCCGGAACCTCGGCCATATCGATCGGTGAGGCGGCGGCGCGGGAAAGGGCGACGGCCTATCTTTCCCGGCGGAGCCGTTCCGCCATGCGCGGCGCGAAATAGGTCAGGATGCCGTCCGCGCCGGCGCGCTTGAAGGCCATCAGGCTTTCGACCATCGCCTTCTCGCCGTCGATCCAGCCGTTCAGCGCCGCCGCCATGATCATCGAATATTCGCCGGACACCTGATAGGCGAAGGTCGGGCGGCCGAACTGGTTCTTGAGGCGGGCGACGATGTCGATATAGGGCAGGCCGGGCTTGACCATGATCATGTCGGCGCCCTGGGCGAGGTCGAGCTCGGCTTCGTAGATAGCCTCGTCCGAATTGGCATAGTCCATCTGGTAGGTGCGCTTGTCGCCCGTCAGCGTGCCGGAGGAGCCCACGGCCTCGCGGAAGGGTCCGTAGAAGGCCGAAGCATATTTGGCCGAATAGGCCATGATCTGCACGTCGAGATGGCCGGCGGCATCCAGCGCCTCGCGGATCGCGCCGACGCGGCCGTCCATCATGTCGGAGGGCGCGATGATGTCGGCGCCGGCATCGGCCTGCACGAGCGCCTGGCGCACCAGGAGGCCGACGGTCTCGTCGTTCAGGATCCTGCCGCCCTCGAGCAGCCCGTCATGGCCGTGCGACGTATAGGGATCGAGCGCGACATCCGTCATCAGCCCGACCTCCGGCACCTTCTCCTTGATCGCCCGGCAGGCACGGCAGGTCAGGTTCTGGGCGTTGAGCGCCTCGCTTCCGGTCGGATCGCGCAAGGCCGGATCGGTGTAGGGAAAGATGGCGACCGCGGGGATGCCGAGCGAGGCGGCACGGGCGACCTCCTCGACGGCGACGTCGACGGAGACGCGGTCGACGCCCGGCATGGCGGCGATCGGCGTCCTCTCGCCGACGCCGTCGCGCACGAAGATCGGCCAGATCAGGTCGCCGGCCGTGAGGACGTTCTCCGTGACCAGACGGCGCGCCCATTCGCTCTTGCGGTTGCGCCGCGGCCGCTCGACCAGCGACAGCCGTTCCGGCTTGGGAGACGATCTGAGGGGAGGGACGGGCATGGGCGTGACGGACATGGCGATCTCGGCGGCATCGGGTGAGGCGGCGTCTTATCACATCCGTCCGGCCGCGAACATGCCCCGGTGTCACACCCGTGCGGCCCGCCGCGCATGGGTCGGACAGGGGAGAACGGCGGCGGGCGAGGGGACCCGATCGAGAATCTTTGCCCTTGCGGCGATCGGCGGGTAAAAGGCCACGGGCTCCCGCGGGCGGGGACCCGCGAGCGAGAGGAACGGGCAGGGCATGAGCGACATCGAGATCGATCGTGAGGGCCAGCCCTATGGAATCTATCTCCTGTGGTTCATGCGCGGCGTCGGCGTGATCTGGCTCGCCAAGGGCATCATCCATTGGTGCCTCATTCTCGGCATCGGCCATGCCGATCCCGCGCGCTTCCTCGAATTGCCGGTGCTGACGCAGAGCGCCGTCATCTTCTTCGCCGTGTTCGATCTCGTCGCGGCCGTCGGCCTGTGGATGGCATCGGCCTGGGGCGGGGTCATCTGGCTGATCGCGGCGGGCGCCCACTTCGCCATCCTGGTCTTCAAGCCGGAGATCTTCGGACGGCAATATGCCTTGATGGCGACGATCACCGTGCTGATCTTCGTCTATGTGGCGCTGGCCTATCTGGCGGCCCGCGTAAAATAGCGCAGCCCCCCGTCTCGCCCTTCGTCTATGACGTGTTGCATATTTATCACACGCATCGATTTGCTGCTCACATGCCGGTGATGCGCGGCCCGGTTTGCCTCATTTGTCCCGGTTTTGCCTCTTTCTGCCGCTAACGGACAATGCAGGTTTCATTGTTGCCCTTTGCGCCTTCAGCTTAGAGTTCGACTCCAATCGCGGTTCGTTTACCGATTCGATGTTACGTCCGGGCCAATTGATGGTCTCCGGCCGCAGCTCGACACGGTCGGCGCGTGGGGGAACCTAGTTTGACGACAGGATTGGATTGATATGTCCCGTTTTTCTCGCCGCGACTTCCTGGCTACCCTGGCCGCCGGTGCCGCGACATCGGCTCTGGCGCGTCCTTCCCTTGCGGATGAGTTCGGCCTCGGCCAGATGGAGATGAAGGAACGCTACGATTCGGTGGCGAGCCCGATCGCCGCCGCCACGTCCTCCTCTCCCACCTTCTCCCCCTATACGCTGCAGGCGACGCAGAATGCCCTGCAGAAATACACCGAGCTGGCCGGCCAGGGCGGCTGGCCGCAGGTGACCGGCAAGGGGCGTCTCCAGCTCGGCGACCGCAATGACGACGTCGTCTCGCTGCGCCGCCGGCTGGTGGTCTCCGGCGACCTCGCGCCGTCCCTGGCCGATTCCAACGTCTTCGATTCCTATCTCGACGGCGCGGTGAAGCGCTTCCAGTCGCGCCACGGCATCCTCGCCAGCGGCGTCGTCGGCGACACCTCGCGCGCGGCTCTCGCCATCCCGATCGACGTGCGGGTCAACCAGCTGCAGATCAACCTCGTGCGCCTGCGCAGCATGAGCAGTCTCGGCAGTCGCTACATCATGATGAACATTCCGGCGACCGAGCTGGAGGCCGTCAACAACGGCGTGGTCGAACAGCGCCACAACACGGTGATCGGCAAGCCGGACCGGCCGTCGCCGGTGATGTCGACGGAAGTGCAGAACGTCAATTTCAACCCGTTCTGGACCGTGCCTCTCTCCATCATCAAGAAGGACCTGATCCCGATGATGCAGAAGGAGCCGAGCTATCTGGCCGACCATCATATCCGCATCTATAATCCGCAGGGGCAGGAGATCCAGGCCGAGCAGATCAACTGGAACACCGACGAAGCCACCCGCATGCGCTTCACGCAGGACCCGGGCTTCGGCAATTCGCTCGGCCAGGTCCGCATCAACATCGCCAACAAATACGGCGTGTACATGCATGATACGCCCTACAAGTCGGTGTTCGGCTCGGAGTACCGCTTCGATTCCTCCGGCTGCGCCCGCGTGCAGGATGTGCGTGAACTTTGCGCCTGGATCCTCCAGGGCACCGAATATAGCCGCGACCATATCGATGAGGTGATCCGCTCCGGTGCCCGCCTCACCGCGTCGCCGGTGCAGAAGGTGCCGGTGTTCTGGACCTATGTCACCGCCTGGGCGACCCCGGAAGGGATCATCCAGTTCCGCGACGACGTCTACAACAAGGACGGCTATGCCTCGCTCGCCGTCGTCCAGCAGGACGAGCAGGGCTGACGCCTCCTCCCGACTCCCCTTCACAGTCATGGCGGCGCTGCAAATTCATTTGCGGCGCCGTTTCATTTTTGCTGCAAAATAGGCTATCGGCTCTGGGGTCTGCGATCACCTGCCGGTCGTTTGCAGACATGAAATCATGCCGCCGTTGCTCTAGATCCTCTGCATCTTTCCAGACAAGGCCCGTTCCTGATGAATGACGCTCGCTCCTCTACCCTGTCGAACAGTTTCTTTGCCGCTGATCTGCATGCTGCCGATCCGGAACTGGCGCGCACCATCGATCTGGAGCTCGGCCGGCTGCGCGACCATATCGAACTGATCGCATCCGAGAACATCGTCTCCCGGGCCGTCCTCGAGGCGCAGGGGTCGATCATGACCAACAAATATGCCGAGGGCTATCCGGGCCGGCGCTATTATGGCGGCTGCGAGTTCGTCGACATGGCCGAGAACCTCGCCATCGAGCGGGTGACGCGGCTGTTCGGCTGCAAATTCGCCAATGTCCAGCCCAACTCCGGCAGCCAGGCCAACCAGGGCGTGTTCCTGGCGCTGATGAAGCCCGGCGACACCTTCATGGGCCTCAACCTGAACGCAGGCGGCCATCTCACCCACGGCTCCTCCGTCAACATGTCCGGCCGCTGGTTCAACGTGGTGCCCTACAATGTGCGCCCGGAGGACCAGCGCGTCGACATGGACGAAGTCGAGCGTCTGGCCCATGAGCACAAGCCGAAGCTGATCATCGCCGGCGGTTCCGGCTATGCCCGCCACTGGGATTTCCCGCGCTTCCGGGCGATCGCCGATGCCGTTGGCGCCTATTTCGTCGTCGACATGGCGCATTTCGCCGGGCTGGTCGCCGGCGACGCGCATCCCTCGCCCTTCCCGCATGCCCATGTCGCGACCTCCACCACCCACAAGACCCTGCGCGGCCCCCGCGGCGGCATCATCCTCACCAATGACGAGGACATCGCCAAGAAGATCAATTCGGCGGTGTTTCCGGGCCTGCAGGGCGGACCGCTGATGCATGTCATCGCCGCCAAGGCGGTGGCGTTCGGCGAGGCGCTGCGGCCGGAATTCAAGACCTATGCCCGCCAGGTGGTCGACAATGCCGCGGCTCTCGCCGCCAATCTCAAGGCCAACGGCTTCGACATCGTCACCGGCGGGACCGACAACCATTTGATGCTGGTCGATCTTCGTCCGAAGAACATCACCGGCAACCTGGCCGAGAAGGCGCTGGAACGCGCCCACATCACCTGCAACAAGAACGGCATCCCCTATGATCCGCAAAAGCCGACGGTGACCTCCGGCGTCCGCCTGGGAACGCCGGCGGCGACCTCGCGCGGCTTCGCCGCCAAGGAATTCGAGGAAGTCGGCGACCTCATCACCGAGGCGCTGGAAGGCTTGGCGAAGAACGGGGCGGAGAACAACGGGGCGGTCGAGCAGGACGTGCGGACGCGTGTCAACCGGCTGACGGCGCGCTTCCCGATCTACTGAGGGCGTATCGAGGAGCGCGGACATCCTGTCCGCCTCCCGTAACGCGACGCCGGCAGGACGCAGATGCGGACTGGATGTCCGCGCTGCGGGAATTTCGAACGGATATACGGCATGAAATGCCCCTATTGCGGCGGCTTCGATACCCAGGTGAAGGACAGCCGCCCGACCGATGACGGAACCTCGATCCGCCGCCGCCGCGTCTGCTCCGACTGCGGCGGCCGCTTCACCACGTTCGAGCGCGTGCAGCTGCGCGAGCTGACCGTGGTGAAACGTTCGGGGCGGAAGGTCAGCTTCGACCGCGACAAGTTGTCCCGCTCGATCGAGGTGGCTCTTCGCAAACGTCCGGTGAGCGAGGAGCGTATCGAGAGGCTCGTCAACGGGCTGGTCCGCCAGATCGAGAGCCTCGGCGAAAGCGAGATCACCTCCGAGGAGATCGGGCGCATCGCCATGAAGGGCCTCAAGGCCCTGGACGACGTCGCCTATGTCCGCTTCGCCTCGGTGTACCGGAATTTCCGGGAAGCCAAGGATTTCGAGGCCTTCCTCGGTGAACTTTCCACGGAAGATGAGGGCCGGCCGGAGGGGCGGGGCGACGCCCAGGATTGAGAGGCCATGCGGGGACTGCATCGATCGTTCCCGATAAACGCTCTTTTCTTTTCGCGCCCGGTGACTATTTGCTGCCGAGCCCGCCTCCTGACCGGACTTTCGAACCCGCCGTGACCCCCGCTTCTCCCCCCGTCGCCATCGACGATCTTCGGCGCGATGAGCGCTTCATGCGCGCGGCGCTGGCGCTGGGACGCCGCGGCCTGGGCAATACCTGGCCCAATCCGGCGGTGGGGTGCGTGATCGTCCGCCGCGAGGGCGGGCATGACGTCGTGGTCGGCCGCGGCTGGACCCAGCCGGGCGGCCGCCCCCATGCGGAGACGCAGGCCCTCGCCGAGGCGGGACCGCTGGCGAAGGGCGCCACGGCCTATGTGACGCTGGAGCCCTGCTCGCATTACGGCCGCACCGGCCCCTGCGCCGACGCGCTGGCCCGGGCGGGCGTCGCCCGGATCGTCGGCGCCTTGCGGGACCCCGATCCGCGCGTCGGCGGCCGGGGCTTCGACATGCTGGTCCGCTACGGGCTCGACGTCACCGAAGGCGTGCTCGCGGACGAGGCCTACCAGGCCCATGTCGGCCACATCACCCGCGTGGTCTTCGGCCGGCCGGCCGTGACGGTGAAGATCGCCGTCTCCGCCGACGGCAAGCTGGCGGGGCCGGGCGGGGCGCCGGTGAGGATCACCGGGCCCGAGGCGAGCGCACGCGTCCATATGATGCGGGCGCAGAGCGACGCCATCGCCGTCGGCGTCGGCACGGTCCTGGCCGACGATCCGCGGCTGACGGTGCGGCTGCCCGGCCTCGAGGAGCGCTCGCCGATTCGCATCGTCTTCGATTCGAACCTGCGCCTGCCGCCCGCCTCCAAGCTGGTGCGCGGCGCCCGCGACGTGCCCCTCTGGGTGATCGCCCGCAGCGACGCGCCGGCGGCTGCCGAGAGGATCCTGACCGATGCGGGCGTCGAGGTCATGCGCGTCGGCCCCGATGCGGTCTCCGGCCGCCCCTCGCTGGACCTCGGCGAGGCGCTGCGCCTCCTCGGCACGCGCGGCATCACGCGCCTGCTGGTCGAGGCCGGGCCCCGGCTCGCGGCGTCACTGATCGAGGCCGATCTCGTCGAGGAATTCGTGCAGTTCTGCTCGCCCGCTCCGATCGGCGAGGGCCTTGCGGCGCTCACGCCCGAATTGCTGGCGATCCTCGACAGGCAATTGCCCAACATGGCCGCGAAAATGGCGGGCCATGATATCATGACCGTTCAGCGCAGGAGTTGATGCATGTTCACCGGAATCGTCACCGATGTCGGCGAGATCGTTTCGCTCGAGGATCACGGCTCGGCCAAGAGGATCGCCATCGCCTGCGGCTATCCCCTCGATTCGATCCCCATCGGCGCCTCGATCGCCAATGCCGGCATCTGCCTCACCGTGACGACGCTCGCCGCCCGCGGCAATGCCGACACCGTCTTCACCATCGACGCCTCGTCCGAGACGATCGAGCGCACGACGATGTCGGGCTGGAAGGTCGGCGACAAGGTCAATCTCGAACGGGCGCTGCGCATCGGCGACGAACTCGGGGGGCACATCGTCTCGGGCCATGTCGACGGCGTCGCCGAGATCGTCTCCCGGCGCGACCAGGACGGAACCGCGCATTTCGTCTTCCGCGCGCCGAAGGACCTGTCGAAATTCATCGCGCAGAAGGGCTCGGTGGCGCTGGACGGCACGTCCCTGACCGTCAATCACGTCGAGGGCGACGAATTCAGCGTCATGATGATCCCGCATACGCTTGCCGTCACCACCTGGGGCCGGGCCAAGGTCGGCGACGCCGTCAATATCGAGATCGATACCATGGCGCGCTATGCCGCACGGCTTGCGGATGTCGCCGCCGGGCGCTAGAGCAGGCGTCGATTGCACCGACTCGCAATTTTTCTCTAACCCGTTGTTTTGACGAATTTTCCTGATCGAAAAGCCGATCGGCTTTTTTGGAGGATGCTCGGGCGCGTTCTGCGGTTTGACCGAATTGGCGGGAAACGCAACGAGGCGTCGAAACAAGAGCTGGAGCAAAAAGGCGTTCCGCCGAAACGCGTTTTGCTCTAGTGAACCGCCAATGGCAATGTTCCGCGGCATGACCCGACCGGGTTGCCGCCCTGTTTCACCAAGAGATGTCCCATGGCCGGCCCGCGCCGTTCTAACGAAAGCGCCGACACCCGTTTCGGCGGTCCGCTTCCGCCCCATATTCTCATCGTGGAGGCGCGCTATTATGACGAAATCGCCGATGACCTCCTCACCGGCGCGACCGGTGCGATCAAGGCGGCCGGCGCGAGCTTCGACGTGATCACCGTTCCCGGCGCGCTCGAAATACCTGCCGCGATCGTGATGGCGCTGGATGCGGCGGCCTTGCGCGGGCGGGCCTATGACGGTGCGGTGGCGCTGGGCTGCGTCGTGCGCGGCGAGACTACCCATTACGACATCGTTGCCGGGGAAAGCGCGCGCGCGCTCATGGATCTCTCGGTCCAGCGTGCGCTGCCTCTCGGCAACGGCATCCTCACGGTGGAGAACGACGCCCAGGCCCATGCGCGCGCCAGCATCTCCGACATGAACAAGGGCGGAGGCGCCGCCGATGCCGCCCTCCATATGGTGGGGCTCAAACGCCGCTTGTACGGGGCAGGGGAATGACACGGGCCCAGAAACGTTCGGCGGCCCGCCTTGCGGCGGTGCAGGCGCTCTACCAGATGGACCTGACGGGGACGGGCGTCGTCGACGTGCTTGCGGAGTTCGAGGGCTACTGGATCGGCCAGGAGATCGAGGGCGTCGAATATACGCCGGCCGAGGCGGCCTTCTTCCGCGACATCGTCGGTGGGGTGGTGCGCGAGCAGCGCAGCATCGATCCGAAGGTCGATCGGGCGCTCGCCGACGGTTGGCCGCTGAAGCGGGTCGATGCCATCATGCGCGCCATCATGCGTGCCGGCGTCTATGAGCTGACCGCCCGCCATGACATTCCGCCCAAGGTGACGATCTCCGAATATGTCGACGTCGCCCACGCCTTCCTCGAACGCGAGGAGGCGGGCATGGTCAATGCCGTCCTCGACAAGATCGCCAGGGCCGAGCGCGGCGACCATCTGCGGGCGTCGTAGCCGGACGCGCCGGTCCGCGGGCCGGCGCCCCGGTTCCAGGAACGGACCATGACGCGGCTCACCGAAGACCAGTTGATCAGCCGCTTCTTCGCGCCGCTCGCAACACTCGCGGGTGCGCGGGGGCTGACGGACGATGCTGCGGTCCTCAGCGTGCCCGCCGGCCGCCATCTGGTGGTGACGGCCGACATGCTGGTCGCCGGCGTGCATTTCCTGGCCGACGACGCCGCCGACCTCGTCGCGCGCAAATCGCTGCGCGTCAACCTTTCCGACCTCGCCGCCAAGGGTGCGCGGCCCCATGCCTTCACCCTCAGCCTGGCGTTGCCGGCGGGGTGGACCGACGAATGGCTCGCCCTCTTCGCCGAAGGCCTGGCCCGGGATGCGGCGGCGTTCTCGTTTTCCCTGCTCGGCGGCGATACCGTGAGGACGCCCGGCCCGCTGACTATCGCCGTCACCGCCTTCGGGCTGGTGCCGGCTGCCGACATACCCCGCCGCGACGGCGCGAGGGCCGGCGACGCCGTCTATGTCTCCGGCACGATCGGCGACGGCGCGCTGGGGCTGCTGACGCGGACGGGCCGGGACGCCTTTGCGGACCGGCTCGGGCCGGAGGATCGAGCCTTTCTCACCGGGCGCTATCTGCTGCCGGAACCGCGTGTGGCGCTGGCCCCTGCGCTGCTCGCCCATGCCTCCGCCACCATGGACGTCTCGGACGGTTTCGTCGGGGACCTCGCCAAGCTGCTGCGGGCTTCGGGCGTCTCGGCGACCATCGATCTGTCGCAGGTGCCGCTCTCGGCAGCGGCCCGCCGGGCCGTGGCGGGCGACGCCGCCTGTTTCGAGACGGCGCTGACCGGCGGGGACGACTACGAGATCCTGTGCACCGTGCCGCCTTCCGGCGAGGAAGCCTTCGTCGGGGCGGCGAAGGCGGCGCGCATCGACGTCACCCGCGTCGGCGTCGTGACGGAGGAAGCCGGGCCGCCGCGCTTCATCGCGCCCGGCGGCGCCGACACGCGCTTTGCGCGCGGCAGCTTCAGCCACTTCTGACGCCGGAGCCCGGCCCCGACTCCGGCCGCGGCGGAAATCGCCCGTCTTTCAAAGAACTTGCATCGATCGCGCGCCGTGGTTGCGCCGCCTCGCCGATTTTGGCAGCATCGGGGCAACCGGACATCTTGCGGCGTCCGGTGGAGGAGTCGCCGCATGAGCACCCCCCGAATTCCGTTGAGGAATCGGGCGGTACAGGCTCGTGCAAATGGAAAGACAAGGGAAAAAAACGTCCATGCTTTCATTGTGGGTTATTATTGCGTGCGGGGCGCTTTCCCTCGTTTACGGGGTCTGGGCCTTCCAGTCGGTGATGGCACAGCCGGCGGGCAATGCCCGCATGCAGGAAATCGCCGGCTATATCCGCGAAGGCGCACAGGCCTATCTGCGTCGTCAATATACGACGATCGCCGGCGTCGGGGTCGTGATCTTTCTGCTGGTCGCCTATTTCCTGTCGATACCGAGCGCCATCGGCTTTCTGATCGGTGCCGTTCTCTCGGGTGCCGCCGGCTTCATCGGCATGAACATGTCGGTGCGCGCCAATGTCCGCACCGCCCAGGCCGCGATGAATTCCCTCGGCGCCGGCCTCGAGGTCGCCTTCAAGGCCGGTGCCGTCACCGGCATGCTGGTCGCCGGTCTCGCACTTCTCGGGGTGTCGGTCTATTATTTCATCCTGACCGGGCCCATGGGCCTGAGCTTCGGCAATCCGGCGCAGGCCCGCGAAATCGTCGATTCGCTGGTGTCGCTCGGCTTCGGCGCTTCGCTGATCTCGATCTTCGCCCGCCTCGGCGGCGGCATCTTCACCAAGGGCGCCGATGTCGGCGGAGACCTCGTCGGCAAGGTCGAAGCCGGCATCCCGGAGGATGACCCACGCAACCCCGCCACCATCGCCGACAATGTCGGCGACAATGTCGGCGATTGCGCGGGCATGGCGGCGGACCTGTTCGAGACCTATGCGGTCACGGTGGTCGCCACCATGGTCCTCGCGCAGATCCTGTTCGCCGGCACGCCGATCCTCGGCGATGTCCTGCTCTACCCGCTCGGCATCGGCGCCGCCTGCATCGTCACCTCCATCATCGGCACCTTCTTCGTCAAGCTCGGCGCCAACCAGTCGATCATGGGCGCGCTCTACAAGGGCTTCATCGCATCGGCCGTCCTGTCGATCGTCGGGCTCGCCATCGCCACGCATATCCTGATCGGCTGGGGCACGCTCGGCACCGTCGCCGGCCGCGACATCACCGGCGTCGAACTCTTCGCCTGCGGCGTGGTCGGCCTGATCGTAACCGGGCTGATCGTGTGGATCACCGAATATTATACCGGCATCGGCTATCGCCCGGTGCGGTCGATCTCGCAGGCCTCGGTCTCCGGACACGGCACCAACGTCATCCAGGGCCTGGCGGTCTCCCTCGAGGCGACGGCGCTGCCGACGATCGTCATCGTCGCCGGCATCGTGGCGACCTATTCGCTCGCCGGCCTGTTCGGCACGGCCATCGCCGTGACGACGATGCTCGGCCTGGCGGGCATGGTCGTCGCCCTCGATGCCTTCGGCCCGGTCACCGACAATGCCGGCGGCATCGCCGAGATGGCGGGCCTGCCGAAGGAGGTGCGCCATTCGACCGACGCGCTCGATGCCGTCGGCAACACCACCAAGGCGGTGACCAAGGGCTATGCCATCGGTTCCGCCGGCCTCGGCGCGCTCGTGCTGTTCGCGGCCTATACCTCCGACCTCACTTATTTCTCGGCGAATGCGACGGAATATCCCTATTTCGCCGGGGTCAGCCCCAACTTCTCGCTCGCCAATCCCTATGTCGTCGTCGGCCTGCTGCTCGGCGGCCTCATTCCCTATCTGTTCGGCGGCATCGCCATGACGGCGGTCGGCAAGGCGGCGTCGGCGATCGTGGAGGAAGTCCGGCGCCAGTTCCGCGAGAAGCCGGGCATCATGAAGGGAACCGACAAGCCCGATTACGGCAAGGCGGTCGACCTGCTGACCAAGGCCGCGATCCGGGAGATGCTGATACCCTCGCTCCTGCCGGTGCTGTCGCCGATCGTGATCTACTTCCTCGTCCTGTGGATCACCGGTTCCAAGTCGGATGCCTTCGCGGCCGTCGGCGCCATGCTGCTCGGCGTGATCGTGACCGGGCTCTTCGTCGCCATCTCGATGACGGCAGGGGGCGGCGCCTGGGACAATGCCAAGAAGTCGTTCGAGGACGGCTTCGTCGATGCCGGCGGAACGCGGCACCTGAAGGGCTCGGAGGCGCACAAGGCCTCGGTGACGGGTGATACCGTCGGCGATCCCTACAAGGATACGGCTGGCCCCGCCGTCAATCCGGCGATCAAGATCACCAACATCGTGGCGCTGCTGCTGCTGGCGATCCTTGCCCATCATTGAGGATGCCGGGCGGACAAGGGATAGGAGGAAGGAGGGCTTGGCGCCCTCCTTTTTCATGAGCCGGTGCGGCTATCCTGAGCGAAGGCAGGGCCGAAGCCGGTTCCCGTCAGCCGCGGGCGGCGTCGAGGATCCGCTTGCATTCGCCGAGTTCGAGGAGAACGGCCTGCAGCCGGCGGCGATCGTCCCGCAGCGGCGATGCCGGCGGCGGGCCGGGGCGCGTCTCGGGCCGCGGCGGCGGCGAGACGCTGGCTTCCGACACGGGCGCGGCGAAGGCCAGGCTGTGCTGGGAAGGAAGGATGTCGTCTTCGGGGCCGGCGCCCACGCTCTCGAAGGTCGGCTCGATGCGATCCTCCGGCGTTGCGGCCGCATCGTCGTCCTCGGTCAGCAGGTCCGCGTCGATCTCGGCCTCCGGCCATTCGGCGCGCTCGCGGCGCCGCTCTTCCTCGTCGGCCCGCGGAATCAGGGCCACCGGCGGGGCATAATTCTCATTCTGCGCCCGGCCGACCTCCATGACATGGCGGTTGCCGCGCTCCTTGAGGATGCGCTGCACGCCCTTGATGGTGTAGCCTTCGCCATAGAGATAATAGCGGATCCCCTTGAGGAGATCGATGTCGTCGGGCCGGTAATAGCGCCGACCGCCGCCGCGCTTCAGCGGCTTGATCTGTATGAAGCGGGTTTCCCAGAAACGCAGCACATGCTGCGGCAGATCGAGGTCGTCGGCGACCTCGCTGATGGTGCGAAATGCGTCAGGCGCTTTTTCCATGCGCAGAACTCCTGACCCGTTCGGGCACCAAAACGCCCTCTGTTATCAGTCGTCCGATTCTCTTATGAATGACAAGAGTTTATCGTAAACTTCCTAACCAAAACATCAGCGATGCCGGCCTGAAGGCCTCCGATGGCACCTCAATCCTCCGAAACGCCCTCGGTCGTCTCGCCGTTGATCTGGGCTTTCAGGATGTTGGATGGCTTGAACACCATCACCCGGCGCGGTGAAATCGGAACCTCCTTGCCCGTCTTCGGATTGCGGCCGATGCGTTCGCCCTTCGAGCGCACCACGAAGGAGCCGAAGGAGGACAGCTTCACCGTCTCGCCACGTTCGAGGCAGCTCGATATCTCATGGAGGACCAGTTCGACGAGTTCGGAGGATTCCGTCCGAGACAGGCCGACCTTCTGATACACTGCTTCGCAAAGATCTGCTCTTGTGACGGTATTTCCCGCCATCGCTGTCACACCCCTTGCTCTGAGACGGACTGCCTCCCAACAGGCTGCCGGTCTGCTTCCCGATTTGTGCAGCTCGAGATTGCGCATTGAAAGGAATTCAACGCCCGGCAAGAGCAGAACCCAAGCCGTAAATCCGCCCCGCAAAACACATCAGTGTAGCCGAGATTCAAGACCCGACTCTATGTCACTGAAAACGCGACGCTATTGACGAATTGACTTCAGGTCAACCTCCAATCGTCGGCGAGCTTTGCTTCCGCCGCCGGGCCCCGGGCGCGATCGACGGAATCTCGCCGTCACCAGCGGATGAGAGCCGCACCCCAGGTGAATCCGCCGCCCATCGCCTCGAGAAGGACGAGATCGCCCTTCTTGATGCGGCCATCCTTGACGGCGACGTCGAGCGCGAGGGGGATGGAGGCCGAGGAGGTGTTGGCATGCTCCTCGACCGTCAGCACCACCTTGTGCGGGGGCAGGCCGAGCTTCTCGGCGGTGGCGTCGATGATCCGCCGGTTGGCCTGGTGCGGCACGAACCAGTCGACCGCCTCGAAAGGCAGGCCGACATCGTCGAGCGTGTCGCTGAGGATCTGCGGCACCATGCCGACGGCGAGCTTGAACACTTCCTTGCCGTCCATGCGCAGGTGCCCGACGGTTCCCGTCGAGGAGGGGCCGCCGTCGACCAGCAGCTTGGACTTGTGCCGGCCGTCGGAGCGCAGGCGCGCGGCGAGGATGCCGTGGTCCTGGATCGAACCGTCGCTCATCGTCGCTTCGAGCACGACGGCGCCCGCGCCGTCGCCGAACAGCACGCAGGTCGTGCGGTCCGTCCAGTCGAGGATGCGCGAATAGATCTCGGCGCCGATCACGAGGGCACGCTTGGCCGAGCCGCTGCGCAGGAAATTGTCGGCGATGGTGAGGCCGTAGACGAAGCCGGTGCACACCGCCTGCACGTCGAACGCCGCGCCATGTGTCATGCCGAGATTGGCCTGGACGGTGGTGGCGGTGGCGGGAAACGTATTGTCGGGCGTCGAGGTCGCGAGCACGATGAGGTCGATGTCGGCGGCGGTGAGGCCGGCCGATTCCAGCGCGCGCTCGGCTGCCCGGGTGGCGAGGTCCGACGTCACTTCATTGTCCGCGGCCCGCCGGCGGGCGCGGATGCCGGTGCGCTGCACGATCCATTCGTCGGAGGTATCGACGATCTTGGCGAGGTCGGCATTGGTGACGCGGTTCGCCGGCAGATAGGAGCCGACACCCCTGACGACGGATCTGAGCGTTGCCATTATGCCGCGTCCGTGCTGGTCGCGGCGGCCGTGATGGCGCGGTGGTCGAAGCTCAGGCTTTCCGTAATTTTGGTCATCAGATCCTGTTTCACCATGTCATAGGCCAGGTCGATCGCGGCCGCATAGCCCTCGGCGTCCGTGCCGCCATGGCTCTTGACCACGATGCCCCTGAGGCCGAGAAAAACCCCGCCATTGGCCCGGCGCGGATCGAGCCGCATGCGCAGGGAGGCGAAGGCGCCGCGGGCGAAGAGATAGCCGATCCGCGCCATCAGGGTGCGCGACATGGCGGAGCGAAGATAGCTTGCGATCTGCTTGGCCGTTCCTTCGGCTGTCTTGAGCGCGATGTTGCCGGCGAAGCCCTCGGTCACCACGACGTCGACCGTGCCGTTGCCGATGTCGTCGCCTTCGACGAAGCCGTGATATTTCATGCCCGGCAGATGCGCCTCGCGCAGGACGCGTCCCGCCTCGCGCACCATTTCAAGGCCCTTGACCTCCTCGACGCCGACATTGAGGAGACCGACGGTCGGTCGCTCCAGGCCGAGCACGATGCGGGCCATGGCCGCTCCCATCACCGCCATGTCGATCAGCGCCTCCGAATCGGCGCCGATGGACGCGCCCACGTCGAGCACGATCGATTCGCCCCGCAGCGTCGGCCACAGCGCGGCGATGGCCGGGCGCTCGATCTCCGCCATGGTCCGCAGGCAGAAACGTGCCATCGCCATCAGCGCGCCGGTGTTGCCGGCGGACACCGTGGCGTCGGCCTCGCCATTCTTGATGGCTTCGATGGCCAGCCACATCGACGACTTCCACCGGCCGTAGCGGAGCGCCTGGCTCGGCTTGTCGTCCATGCGGATGGCGACGTCGGTGTGATGGACGCTCGACGCCGCCGCGAGTTTGGGATGGGCTTCGAGCAGGGGACGGATGATCTTCTCGTCGCCGAAGAAGACGAAACTCAGATCCGGATGATGCGTCAGGGCCACATCGGCGCCGGGCACGACGACGGCGGGTCCGTGGTCGCCGCCCATCGCGTCGAGAGCGATACGAATTTTCGAAGCCATGGATCGCTCAGGTGCCCTGTTTTCGTCTATCCGCCACGCATGGTCCGGAAGGCGCTGCGTTTTGCAGCAAAAGCCTGGGGACTACAAGAGTGCAGCGAAGGTCGACGTTTCGAATTTCAGAACCGGGCCACTCGCATTGCGGAGGTTTTGCTGATTCTTTCGACAAAATGATGATCGCTTCGCTGTTTTGCCGCCCGTCGGACGGCCGGGCGCCGGGGCAGGCGAACAATAGCGGCAGATGGGCGCAAGGCAAGATCCGCATCGCCGGGGGTGCCCCGATTCCCGCGTGCCGGAGGGGAGGGGCGGCGAGCCGCCTCAGCACTCCACCGCGCTGACCGCGAGACCGCCCTGTGAGGTCTCCTTGTATTTGGACTGCATGTCGGCGCCGGTCACCCGCATGGTGGTGATCACCTGGTCGAGGCTCACCTTGTGGGTGCCGTCCCCGCGCAGGGCGAGCGAGGCGGCGGCGATCGCCTTGTTGGCGCCGAAGGCGTTGCGTTCGATGCAGGGGATCTGCACGAGACCGCCGATGGGGTCGCAGGTCATGCCGAGATGGTGCTCCATGCCGATCTCGGCCGCATTCTCGACCTGCTCGATCGTGCCGCCGAGCGCGGCGGCGAGCCCGCCCGCCGCCATCGAGGCGGCGACGCCGACTTCTCCCTGGCATCCCACCTCGGCGCCGGAGATCGAGGCGTTCATCTTGAAGAGCATGCCGATGGCCGCGGCCGTGAGGAGATATTCGTCCGCGCCCGCCTCCGAATAGTCGCAGAAATCGCGATAATAGCGCAGCACCGCCGGCACGATGCCTGCCGCCCCGTTGGTCGGCGCCGTCACCACCCGCCCGCCGGCGGCGTTCTCCTCGTTGACGGCGATGGCGAAGAGCGACACCCAGTCCATGATTTCATGGGGCGCGCGCACGTTGCGGCCGGCATCGGCGAGCAGGCGCTCGCGCAGGGCCTTGGCGCGGCGCTTGACGCGCAGGCCGCCCGGCAATTCGCCCTCGATGCTCATGCCCCTGTCGATGGCTGCGTCCATCACGGTCCGCAGATGCGCCAGGCGTTCGCGGATGACGGCCTCCGGCTGGCTCGCGGTTTCGTTGGCGAGCACGATGCCGCCGATGGTCAGGCCGTGCGCCCTGCCGATCTGCAGCAGGTCCGCCCCGCTGCGGAAGGGATGGGGAACCTCGAGAGCCTGGGCCGCCGCCGGGTTCTCGCCCTCCGCAAGCACGAAGCCGCCGCCGATGGAGAAGTAGAATTCGGTGAGCAGGGCCGTGCCGTCCTCGTCCCACGCCGTGAAGGAGAGCGTGTTCGGATGGCCCTTGGCGGGGGTCTTGCGGTCGAACACGATGTCGCGGGTTCGCTCGAAGCTCATCGCCCGCCGGCCGCCCAGCGCCAGCATGTTCCTGGCCCCCGCCTCCTCGACGATGGCGGCGACCGCTTCGGGATCGACGGTCTCGGGCTCCTCGCCGGCGAGCCCGAGGATGACGGCGATGTCGGTGGCATGGCCGTGACCCGTCCACGCGAGCGAGCCGTAGAGCACCGTCTCGATGCGGTGGGTGTGCACGAAATGCCCCTGCCGCCGCAGGGACTGGACGAAGCGTCCGGCCGCGCGCATCGGCCCGACGGTGTGGGACGAAGAGGGGCCGATGCCGATCTTGAAGATGTCGAAGACGCTGATCATCGGCGCGGTGTTCCCTCGGGCGTTGAGTGCGACGCTGGACTGCAACAATCGAAGCGCGCCGTTTCGGAACGAAGCGTACAGGATATTACATCGATTTTCGTTGCACGGGAAACTTGCGCGGCAGAGCCCGAATTGCTACCCCAAAACCGACGCCGGTTTAGCTCAGCTGGTAGAGCAACCGCCTTGTAAGCGGTAGGTCGCGTGTTCGATTCACGCAACCGGCACCAGACTCCTGCAGCGGTCCTCGGCGATCGAGCAATGGGTTCGCCGGGCGGCGCAGCGAATTGCGACAAATGCCTCTCAATACGCGCGCGATCGGCGGCCTGCCTGCGCCGAGGGCAAGCAAGGCCGCGCGCTGCCGTCAGGGCCGGCCGGTCTGAAGGCGGTCATAGCCCTTGGCGCGATAGACGAGGGTCGAGACGATCCAGCTCGCGAGGAAGATTCCCACGACGACATAGCCGAAATTGGCGAGATTGCCGTTGAGGTCACCGACGACGCCCCAGAAGCGGCCTTCGAGGCCGAGCTTGTCGCCGATCAGGCCGAGCGCCTCGAGGCCGCCGATGAACAGCGCGACGACGACCGAGGCGGCGGTGATGGTGAGGTTGTACCACAGCTTGCGGATCGGATTGACGAAGGCCCAGCCATAGGCGCGGGTCATCAGCACGCTGTCCGCGGTGTCCATGAGCGACATGCCCGCCGTGAACAGGGCAGGGAAGACCAGGATGGTCCAGAAGGACAGGCCTTGGGCGGCCTGCGTCGCGGAGATGCCGAGCAGGCCGATTTCGGTGGCGGTGTCGAAGCCGAGGCCGAACAGGAAGCCGATCGGATACATGTGCCAGGACCGGGCGACGACGCGGAACAGCGGGCGGAAGAGGCGGGCGAACAGGCCGCGGCCGGCCAGGAGCATGTCCAGATCCTCGTCGACGATCCTGCCGCCCCGGCGCACCCGCGAAAAGGCCGACCAGATGCCTTTGAGGATGAAGAGGTTGGCGATGCCGATGACCAGCAGGAACAGGGCCGAAACCAGCGTGCCGACGATGCCGCCGACCTCGTGGAACGATTCGAACGGGCCCTGCATGGCCGCCGCCGTCGCGGCGATGGCGACGGAGGCGAGCACGACGACGGTCGAATGTCCGAACGAGAAGAAGAAGCCGGCCGAATAGGGCTTCATGCCCTCCTGGATGAGCTTGCGCACGACATTGTCGATGGCGGCGATGTGATCGGCGTCGAAGGCGTGCCGGAGGCCGAACATATAGGCGAGGAAGGCGGTGCCGAGCAGCGCCGGGCGGTCGGCGAAAGCCGACCATGCCCACATCCACGCGCCGATATTGATGGCGACGAGGATGGCGAAAATCGTCACGGCCTTGGCCCTGGCCGCAGACGGCCGATCGTCGAATGGATTTACCCGCAATTGACTGCTCTCTTCTTGTGCGCGCCGGCATGCTGCCATGAAAGCGGGCAGCATGCGACCGTCAATCACGGAAAGGGCGTCGCGGCCATGGCAGCCGGGCTGGGCGGCGTTCGCATGCCGGCGGCCGCCGCTGCAGGAGAGGCATCAGGATATCGAAGCTCGACGTGCGATTTTGCAAATCGAACTTGTTGACAAAAAGACGCCGTGCCTGTTGGGAGGCACGGCGTCTGACTATATATCTCGCAACTGTCTTGCAGGCGGCGCCGAAGGGCGCTGTCATCTATAATTACGTACTCGCAATCGTTACCGATTGGCGATGGCTCCAATCATAAGCGAGGGTTGCAACAGGCCGATGTCACTTCCGTCGGTGTGCTGCGAGTGGAACCCGCGCCGGCTACAACCAGCCGTTGCCAAGGTTTATAAGACGGCGCGTCTCGCCGGGCAATGCGAAACGAGACGCTCCGGATTGAATTTTTTGTGATCGGCCGTGATCGAGATTTGGGCGAAATTGCGGCTGCGTGAGCTTGACGGCGGGCGCAGGCTGTTCCGTTCTTGGCGGGCCGGCATGCGGAACCTGGCGTAAAAAACGCTGCGACGCCGTTCTTGCGCGTCATGAGGGAATCGAACCTCGATCCACAAGCATTGCAAATAGACAACAAAGCGTTTATATACGAGACGGTATGTCTACAATATATTTAACCCTCAGATAGGAGTGCTCTCGTGGCCATTGCTCAGCAGACGGCCCGGCCCGTCGGACGGCCGCGGTGCATGGAAACCCACAAGTCTATTCTGTGCGCCGCCGCGGATCTTCTCGAATCGACGCCTTACCGGGACATTTCGGTGGAGCGCATCGCAGCCTCCGCCGGCGTGGGCAAGCAGACGATCTATCGCTGGTATGACAGCAAGGCCGACTTGCTGCTCGATGCCTTCCTCACCCGCTATACCGAGGCCTTGCCGCCCGTGGTGGTCGGCGGGGAGCCGCTGGCGAATTTCCGCGCCTACATGCATCGCCTGGCGGTCTACCTGCCGAGCCCGGTGATGGAGGGCGCCTACCGTGCATTGTTCGCCGAGGCGCAGTTCGAGCGGGCCTTCCGCCAGCGCTTCAGCGAGATCCTGCTGAAGAGGCGCCATGACATTGCCCGCGCCTTCATCATTTCGGCCATGCACAAGAAACAGATCCGCGAGGATGTCGATCCGGACCTGATCGTGGACATGATCCTGACGCCGATCCTGTTCAAGTTCCTCTCCACCGTCTCGCCGCCGGACCAGGGCTATGTCGATCGCGTGATGGATACGGTGCTTCAGGGCGTCGCCCTGAACGCTCCGGCCAAGCCCGAAATATCCAAGCCTGAGATCTCCAAGGCGGAACCATCCAAGGCCGAGTTCGCCGAGCCGGCCGCCGCCCAGGCCTAGGCCGGCACAGGCGCCCTGTCGGCCCGGTCACCGGTCCGAGGGATCGGCAGTGCCAGAATCATCCTGCCTGCGAGGGCAATGACGGCCGGAGGCCGCCATTGCCGACTTCCCGGCGCCGTCAGGCCCGCCGCTTCAGGTCCGGCGGCATCGCTTCGTCGACCAGCATGGCGATGGCGTCGTCGAGCGGCAGCGTCTGCTGCTGCTGCGAGCCGAGACGGCGTATCGAGACGGTCCGCTCCGCGCCTTCCTTCTTGCCGAGTGCGAAGATCACCGGCGTCTTGGTGAGCGAGTGCTCGCGCACCTTGTAGGAGATCTTCTCGTTGCGCAGATCGGATTCCACCCGCAGGCCCGCCTTGGTGAGGGCGGCGACGACTTCCTGCGCATAGGCGTCGGCTTCGCTGGTGATGGTGCAGACCATGACCTGCTCCGGCGCCAGCCAGAGCGGGAAATGCCCGGCATGGTTCTCGATGAGGATGCCGAGGAAGCGCTCCATCGAGCCGCAGATGGCGCGGTGGATCATCACCGGCGTCTTCTTCTCGCCGTCCGAATCGACGAAGAACGCACCGAAACGCTCGGGCAGGTTGAAGTCGACCTGCGTGGTGCCGCATTGCCAGTCCCGGCCGATGGCATCCTTGAGGGTGTATTCGAATTTCGGCCCGTAGAACGCGCCTTCGCCGGGGTTGATGCCGGTCTTGATGCGGCCGCCCGATTCCTCTTCGATCTGCTCGAGAACGCGTATCATCACCGCCTCGGCGCGATCCCACAGATCGTCCGAGCCGACGCGCTTGTCGGGCCTGGTCGACAGCTTCACGACGATCTCGTCAAAGCCGAAATCGGCATAGGTCGACAGGATGAGCTCGTTGATCTTCAGGCATTCGGCCGCCATCTGCGCATCGGTGCAGAAGATATGGGCGTCGTCCTGCGTGAAGCCGCGCACGCGCATCAGCCCGTGCAGCGCGCCCGAGGGCTCGTAACGGTGCACCGCGCCGAACTCGGCCAGACGCATCGGCAGGTCGCGATAGGACTTCAGGCCATGCTTGAAGATCTGGATATGCCCCGGGCAGTTCATCGGCTTGATGGCGAAGACGCGATCATCGTCGGTATCCTCGCCGGCCGACTTGGCCATGAACATGTTCTCGCGGTACCAGCCCCAGTGGCCCGAGATCTCCCACAGGGACTTGTCGAGCAGCTGCGGCGCGTTGACCTCCTTGTAGTCGGCCTTCAGGCGCCGGCGCATATAGGCGATGAGCTCCTGGAAGATCGTCCAGCCCTTGCCGTGCCAGAAGACGACGCCCGGTCCTTCCTCCTGGAAATGGAACAGGTCCATCTCCCGGCCGAGGCGGCGATGGTCGCGCTTCTCCGCTTCCTCGAGCTGCTTGAGATAGAGGTCGAGTTCCTCCTGGTTGCGCCAGGCGGTGGCGTAGATGCGCGTCAGCATCGGGTTGTTGCTGTCGCCGCGCCAATAGGCGCCGGCAACCTTCATCAGCTTGAAGGCGCTGCCGATCTGGCCGGTGGAGACCATGTGCGGCCCGCGGCATAGATCGAACCAGCCGTCCTGGTAATAGATCTTGAGGTCCTGGTCCGGCGGGATGGCGTCGACGAGTTCGACCTTGAAGCTCTCTCCCTTGTCCCGGAAGACCTGGCGAGCCTTGTCGCGGCTCCAGATCTCGCGCGTGAAGGGAGCATTGCGCGCGATGATCTCGCGCATCTTCGCTTCGATCTTCGGGAAATCCTCGGAAGAGAAGGGCTCGTTGCGGAAGAAATCGTAATAGAAGCCGTTCTCGATCACCGGACCGATGGTGACCTGCGTGCCGGGCCAGAGCGACTGCACGGCCTCGGCCATGACATGGGCGGCGTCGTGGCGAATCAGTTCGAGCGCCTCGGGGCTCTCGCGGGTGACGATCTCGATGCGGGCGTCGGCGCCGATCGGTTCGGCGAGGTCGGTCAGGACCCCGTCGATCTTCATCGCGAGGGCTTTCTTCGCCAGGGATTTGGAAATCCCCTCGGCGACGGCCTTGCCGGTGATGCCGGGCTCATAGGGACGCTGGACGCCGTCGGGGAAAGTCAGAACAGGCATATTCTTCTCCAGGCTCACTCCTGCCAACCAAGCAGGTAAGCGATTCGGTTCATTGCTGGTGCGGATCGGCCGTCGGCGCCGCCTCGCAGACGAAAGGCAGCCTCCGGCCGTAGCGCCACGGTTTATACCAGGCCGAATCCGGCGGCAATCGCTCGGGCACCGGATCGAGGCCCGAGCCGCCCCAAGGATGGCATCGGCAGATGCGGAAGAGCCCCATCCATGTGCCGGCCCACACGCCGTGGAGCCCGATCGCCTCGTCCGCATATTCCGAACAGCTCGGAAAATAGCGGCATTGCCGTCCGATCAGCGAGGACAGCGTGATCCGGTAGGTGCGGATCAGCAGGCGGGCGGCCAGACGCGGGAGGACCATGCTATTCCTGCAGCGCGATGTCGGTCTCGAAGGTCTCGACGATCTCGGCCATGCGGCGGACCTGGTCCAGCGCCGTCTGCAGCCTTTCTTCCAGTTCGATCATTTCGTTCAGCGAGGTCAGCGAGAATCGGGCGCCCCGGAGGAATTCGCTGCGCTTGAGCGAGACGCTGCGATCGCCGAAGACGGATTTGTAGGCGAGCACGAGTTCGTCCGGATAGCCCTTGAACAGGGCCGCCAGGTCCTTCTCGCTCTCGAGCCGGGTGGTGAGTTCGAACTTCTTCCCGCCGATCAGGCCCGATTTGACGGTCCGTCGCAAAATCATCTTCATAGATAGGTATCCGGCAGTCGCCGCCTCGTGAGCAATGCTCCACATTTGCCGAAAATCGGGCGAGTTCAAGGGCGGAGTTCGGCCTCTCCGCCACAATCGAGCCTTTGGTCAGGCTTCCTGCCCGGCGGCCTTGCTGCGCGCCTCGATCTGGTCGAGGGCGGATACCACGGCGTCGAAAGTCAGCAGGGTGGAAGCGTGGCGCGCCTTGAAGTCGCGCACGGGCTCCAGCACGGCGGCTTCGGCAAAGCGCCCTTCCGGCGGCGGGCCATTCTCCTTGAGCATGCGGCGCATGGTTTCACGCAAGGCGCGCAGTTCCTGCGCGTCCGCACCGATGATGTTGCGCGCCATAACGGAGGAGGAGGCCTGGCCGAGCGCACAGGCCTTGACGATATGGGCGAAATCCGAAACCTTGCCGCCTTCCATCGCCAGCTCGATCGAAACCGTCGAGCCGCAGAGTTTCGAATGAGCGGTGGCAGCGGCGTCTGCGTGCGGCAAATGGCCGATACGCGGAATATTCGCTGCCAATTCGAGGATGCGTTTATTATAGACGTCGTCGAGCATGATGGACGCTTGATTACGGGCGTTGCAATCTCACCTATATAGGCATGCGATGGGCGTTGGGGAGGGGCGAACCTCTTGTCCGGCGCAGATGATTGAATTTTGGCCGTTGTTGCTCCGGGGCGGGAACCCGGGCGGGGCGGATGGAGTCTCGTGATGGATTTCCTTGTGGACAAGCTTCCCGTCAAGCCGGAGCGGGATGACGCCGCGCGTACGCCCGTGGCCCAGCGGCCATCGCGCAAGGAGGCCGAGGCGGCGGTGCGGACGCTGATCCAGTGGGCGGGCGACGATCCGGACCGCGAGGGGCTGCTCGATACGCCGCGCCGCGTGGTCAAGGCCTGGCGCGAGATGTTCGGCGGCTATGACCAGGACGTGGCCGAGGAACTCGACACGGTGTTCGACGAGGTCGGCGGCTATGGCGACATCGTGCTGGTGCGCGACATCCCCTTCTATTCGCATTGCGAGCACCACATCGTGCCGATCCTGGGGCATGCCCATATCGGCTATTATCCGCGTGACGGCGTGGTCGGCCTGTCCAAGCTCGCCCGCGTGGTCGAGATCTATGCCCGCCGGCTGCAGACGCAGGAAAACCTCACCGCCAGCGTGGTGAAGGCGATCGAGGAGCATCTCAACCCCCGCGGCCTCGCCGTGATGATGGAGGCCGAGCATATGTGCATGGCCATGCGGGGCATCCAGAAGCAGGGCATCTCCACCGTGACCACCGGCTACACCGGCGTGTTCAAGGAGGATCCGCAGGAGCAGATGCGCTTCCTGACGATGGTGCGCCGGACCTACAACGCAAGATAGGCCGGTCTCGTCCTCGTGTCGCGGAATGCCCCCATGCCGATTTCCTTCGCGCCTCCCGGCGACAAGGCCGCCCTGGAAGAGGGCCTCGCCTTCACGCCGAAATTCGACCGTGACGGCCTGATCAACGTCGTCGCGGTCGGCGCCGCGCATGGCGAGGTGCTGATGGTGGCGCATATGAACGCCCAGTCCCTCGCCAGGACGCTGGAGACGGGGGAGGCCTGGTACTGGTCGCGCTCGCGCCAGGCGCTGTGGCGCAAGGGCGAGACCTCCGGCCAGCTCCAGCGCGTCGTCGAGATGCGCACCGATTGCGACCAGGACGCGCTCGTCATCCGGGTCGAGGTCGGCGGGGACGGCGGATGCTGCCACACCGGCCGCCATTCCTGCTTCTACCGGGTGGTGGCGGCGACGGATGGCTCGTCCGTGCGATTGGCAGCCGACGCCTGAGGGCCGCGTCCTTTCCGCTCCCCGTCGGGCTCTCTCACACCTCGTCCGTCTCGCCTATGCTGAATACGGCGAGGAAGCTGATGACGGCCGCGGCGGTGAGGTAATAGCCGACCCATGGCAGGCCGCCCCGTTCGAGCAGGAGCTGCGCCAGATAGGGCGCGAGGGACGCTCCGATGATGCCGCCGAGATTATAGGCGCTGGAAGCGCCGGTGTAGCGGACATGGGTGGGAAAGAGCGAGGGCAGCAGGGCGCCGAGCGGCGCGAAGGTCAGGCCCATCAAAGCCAGCGCCATCGACAGGAAGAGCTGCACCCCGAAGATGCTCTCGCCGCCGAGGAGCGGGGGCAGGGCGAAGCCGAACAGGGCGGCGAGGGCGCTCGACACCAGAAGGACCTTGCGCGTGCCGACACGGTCGGCGAGCGCCGCCGCGATCGGCGTCGCCACCGCCATGAACACCACGGCGAGGCACAGCATCCCCAGGAATTCCGTGCGCGGGATGTGCCGCGTGCCGACGCCATAGCCGAGGGCGAACACGGTGGAGATGTAGAAGAGGGCGTAGCAGACCACGATCGACAGCGAGCCCTGGATCAGCGGCAGCCAATGATGCCGGAGCACGTCGGCCAGCGGCACGCTCACGCGCTCGTTGCGGGCGACCGCCTGGCGGAACGCCGGTGTCTCGGTGATGGAGACGCGCAGATAGAGGCCGATGGCGACGAGGACAGCGCTGATCAGGAAGGGAATGCGCCAGCCCCAGGCGATGAAGCTCGCATCGTCCATGCCGAGAAGCAGCAGCAGGAACAGGCCGTTGGCCATGAAGAAGCCGAGCGCCGGCCCGATCTGCGGGAACATGCCGAACCAGGCGCGGCGCCCGCGCGGCGCATTCTCTGTGGCGAGCAGCGCCGCGCCGCCCCATTCGCCGCCGAGGCCGATGCCCTGGCCGAAGCGCAGGATGCACAGCAGCCAGGGCGCAAGCGCGCCGGCCTGCTGGTAGCCCGGCAGCAGGCCGATCAGCGTCGTCGACAGGCCCATCACCAGCATCGAGGCGACGAGCGTCGACTTGCGTCCTATGCGGTCGCCGAAATGGCCGAACAGGATGGAGCCGATCGGCCGCGCCAGGAAGGCGATGCCGAAGGTCAGGAACGCATTGAGCGCCTGGGATCCCGGCGCCGACTGGGGAAAGAAAGTCTGCCCGATGACGAGGGCGGCGGCCGTGCCGTAGATGTAGAAATCGTAGAATTCGATCGTGGTGCCGACCAGGCTCGCCAGCACGATGCGGCCGATGCCGATGTCTCCCGTCCGCGCGCCATCGCGCAGCGCCGCGGCGCCCCCCGCCTTTCCTGCCATCTCATTTTTCCTTGTCGTTCCCATCGGCCCCGAGTCGGACCTTATTCCGCGCCAACGGCACGGTCACTAACCGCGTGAGGGATCGACGGCAAGATGGCGCCGCGGGGCAGTGCGGGCGACTTTGTCAACAGCACGCAAAATCGCCGCTCCCGACACGCCCCGAGGCGTTAATACCGGCTGCGCGACAGGGAATCGCGAAATCGGCGTTTTTTCCTGGACAAGAGAACGCGCGGGCGGCGCCGGAGTTCCCGCTCGGCGGGCGCGAGCCCTCAAAAAACGTCACTTTGTCAACAAGCGCCGTTTTCCGTCTTTCAGAAGCCCGCGAACGCTCTTTCGTCGCCCTGCGACGTGGATTCGGCAAAAGACGCTTTTTCCGGCGGCCGAAATTCTATGCCTTGCCGGCGCCGGCGCCGGCGCTCTCGGGCGGGTAGGGCTCCTGCAGCGCGACGGCGCCGGTCTCCATCAGCGACTTCAGATTGGAGATGACCTTCGGCCAGCCGCCGGACACCGCTTCGATGAATTTCGAGGGTTCGCGCTCGATGGTGTGGGTGATGGAGAGCTTGACCGCGCCGCCGCTGGGCTCGAGCTCCATCGTGCATCGCGAGGGGCCTTCGATTTTGAGCTCCGGCTTGTTCTGGTGCTGCCAGCGGATGACCAGGCGCCGCGGGGGCTCGGCCTCGACGATCTCGCCGTCATCGAAGATAGCGCCGTCACCGGACATCAGCTGCCAGGACGATCCCGCCGTCCATTGGCTCTCGCAGCGCATGCCGAACCAATATTGTCTGGTGAAGGCCGCATCGGTCAGCGCCGACCACAGCTTCTCCGGCGTGGTGCGGATATAGGTCACATAGACAAAGGTCGATCTAGTCATCGTCTTTCTCCAGGCTTTGCTTCAGGGTTGAAAGCGCCTTGAGGCGCGGCTTTTCGAATTTGGCGATCCAGCGCTCATAGATCTCCTGCAGGGGCACCGGATTGAGGAAATGCAGCTTCTCGCGGCCGCGGCGCAGGGGGACGACGAGATTGGCCGCCTCCAGCAGATCGAGATGCTGCGTCACGCCCTGCCGCGTCATGTCGAGGTGCGCGCACAGCTCGGCGAGGGTGCGGCCGTCATGGGCGTGCAGCACGTCCAGCAGCTTGCGCCGGCTGGGATCGGCCAGGGCCTTGAACAGCAGGTCGGCAGGATCGGGATGTTCGGCCATGGGCAGCTTCATGCAAGTGATTGCTTGCATGAATATAGGCAAGTAAAGACTTGCATGTCAAGCCTCGCAGCAGCGGCCGGGGCCGTCTGGCTTCTTTGGAGAACGCTTAGCGGGCGATGACCTCGACGTCGCCGTCCTGCCCTGACTTCACGTCGAAATCCCGGGTGTAGACGCGGCCTTCATGGCGGGCGACGACGGTGTAGTTGCCCTCCGCCAGGATGAGCGAGGGGAAGGCGCCGATCGATTCGCGGATCACGTCGCCGCCGGGCGTGAGCACCGACCAGGCGGTATTGGCGATGGCCTCGCCCCCGGGCTGGCTGACCAGCTTCAGCGTCAGCGTCGCCGCCATCTCGTGGAAATTCGCCTCGGTCAGCTTGCCGGCCGTCACCGAGATCTCCGCCGACACCACGGCATTGGAATCGCCATAGGTGCATTCGACATTGTAGCGCCCTTCGGGCAGGCGCAGGATGTTGGTGGCCGAGACGCCCTCGGCGATCAGATGCCGCTCGCCGGTGCTCTGGATCAGCATCACCCGCGCGCTCAGCTGGGTCGGCGGAATCGGCCTGTCGCCGACCGATGCCTCCACCTTCAGGCCGCCGGCCTTGAGCACCAGCGTATCCGTCACCGCGCTCTGGGCGATGTCGACATGCTTGATGACGGCAGCCAGGCCATAGGCGGCATGCACGATATAGCTGCCCGGCGGCAGGGTGAAAGTCGGGGCAGGGGCGTCGGAATCGGCGACCCTGGTCACGTCCGTGCTGTCCGGCTGGGTGCGGAAGACCCGCCATTTGATCCCCGAGCGGATGCGCTCGCCCTTCTCGGTGAAGCTGGCCGAGAGGCTGAGGCGGCGCAGGGAGGCGGGATCGATGGCGGCGGGCGCCTGCTGCGGCGCGCCCGGCAGCGGCGCGTCCGCGGCCTTGCCGGACGGCGCCGCCCCGGCGTCGCGAGGCGCGTCCTCGGCCGCAGCCTGGGCGATCCCGGGTGCGGACAGGGGCGGCAGGAAAGCGAGGGCCAGCAAAGCGGGGAGAAAACGGGCGGGTATCATGGCGCCACGATCCATGGAAAGGCGGCTATTTCAAGCCTGATCTTCTGGGGATGGCGGAAAAGCGCAGGGCAGGGGGCTGGTAATCCGCGCCGTTCGACTCTAACCCAACGCTGCCGTCGCCTGCGATGGGGCGGCCCGCTCGCCGGAATTTTCGGGCCCACCAACGGATGGACCCGAAGATTGCTGCGTTCTTTCTAGAGTCTTGCGGAGATTCGCGGGCGTTCTCGCCCATGGCTCTCCGCCTAAGCCAAGGAAACCGTCCCGATGGAAGCCGTCGATCTCCTGAAGACCCGCCGTTCGGTCCCGCCCGCCCTCCTCACCGCCCCCGGCCCGGATGCCGCCCAGCTGCAGACGCTCCTCACCATCGCGACGCGGGTGCCCGACCACGGCAAGCTGCAGCCCTGGCGCTTCGTCATCTACCAGGGCGCGGCGCGGGAGAAGGCGAGCCGCATCGTGCTCGATGCCTTCCTGGCCGCCAATCCCGATGCCGACGAAGCGGCGCGCCGCAAGGAAGGGACGCGCTTCTCCCTGGCGCCGATGGTGATCGGCGTGGTGTCGACGGCGGCCAACCACGCCAAGATTCCGCTGTGGGAGCAGGAGCTCTCGGCCGGCGCGGTGTGCGAGAATCTGGTGATATCAGCCCATGCGCTCGGCTTCGCCGCGAGCTGGCTGACCGGCTGGATCGCCTACGACATCAAGGTGCTCGCCAGGCTCGGCATCGCCTCGCATGAGAAGCTCGCCGGCTTCGTGCATATCGGCACGCCGAAGGAGGCGGTGCCGGACCGGCCGCGCCCCAACCTGGCCGAGATCACCCATCATTTCAGCTGAATCCATGGTATTAAAATACCTATGATATAAGGCATTGTTTTTGAACGGGAATTTTTGCCTCTTCATGCAAATGTCGCGTTGACGCCTGCAGTGCTCTCGTGTAGAAGCGCGTCAACTCGGCAGTCGATGGCATTCATCGTCCAGCGGGTGCGGTCGCCAGCGGCCGTGCCCCGGCTGTCTGGTCGTTTTTTCAACCGTCGGATCGACAGCGCAACTTCAGGCGAGACCATGTCCACCTTTACGCTCAAGACCGCCGATATCGAGAAGAAATGGATCGTCATCGATGCGAAGGGCCTCGTCGTGGGCCGCCTTGCTTCGGTGATCGCCATGCGTCTGCGCGGCAAGCACAAGCCGACCTACACGCCCCATCTCGACTGCGGCGACAACGTGATTGTCATCAATGCGGAGCAGGTGGTGTTCACCGGCCGCAAGCGCAATCAGAAGGTCTATTATCACCACACCGGCCATCCGGGCGGTATCAAGGAACGGTCCGCCAAGTTCATCCTGGAAGGCCGTTTCCCCGAGCGCATCGTCGAGAAGGCGGTGGAGCGCATGGTGCCGCGCGGCCCGCTCGGCCGCAAGCAGATGCTCAACCTGCGCGTCTACAAGGGCGCCGAGCATCCGCACGAGGCCCAGCAGCCCGAGCCGCTCGACGTCGGCGCCATGAACGCCAAGAATGTGAAGGTCTGATCCGATGGCCGATACGCTCAATTCGCTCCAGTCGCTCGGCGACGCCGTGAGCGGTGCCGTCGAGGCACCCCGTCACGTCCAGAAGCTGGACGCCCATGGCCGCGCCTATGCGACCGGCAAGCGCAAGAACGCCATCGCGCGTGTCTGGATCAAGCCGGGCCCCGGCAAGATCATCGTCAACGACCGCGAGCTCGACGTCTATTTCGCCCGCCCGGTGCTGCGCATGCTGATCCAGCAGCCGCTCACCGTCGCCAACCGCACCGGCCAGTATGACGTCGTCGTCACGGTCGCCGGCGGCGGCCTCTCCGGCCAGGCCGGCGCGGTGCGCCACGGCATTTCCAAGGCTCTCACCTATTTCGAGCCGGAATTGCGCACGCCGCTGAAGAAGGAAGGCTTCCTCACCCGCGACAGCCGCGTCGTCGAGCGCAAGAAGTACGGCCGCGCCAAGGCCCGCCGCTCCTTCCAGTTCTCGAAGCGCTAAGTTCGCTTTCGGATCGACGAGACTTTACAAGGGGCCGGCTTTTGCCGGCCCCTTTCGTATGGGCTCGCCCCTCCCGGGTGCGCGGACGTCCCGTCCGCCCTGGAAACGTGACGCTCGAAGGTTGAAACGTTGCGCTTGGGGTTGGCAAGAGCGGGCGTCTCGCCCGCTCTGGAAACGCCGCGCTCGCCGATTGAGGCGTTGCACTTGGGGTCGGCAAGAGCGGGCGAGACGCCCGCGCTCCCAGGGAAGAGCGCCGAACCGGCGGCGACAGCGCGGGTGTGTCATCCCGGACGCGATGCGGCACGTCAGTGACGCATCGCAGATCCGGGATCGCGTGCAGAAGGAACCTCATCCTGCACGCGGTCCCGTGTCTGCACCGCACCCCTGCGGGGTGCCGTGCGCACGGGATGACGGTGATGGCTCTGCAGGCACGCGTCTTCATCGCCGCGCCCTGATCGGACCGGATTGTGCAAGGGAAGATCGGGGCGACGACGGCTGGTCTGGTGTCAGCCGTGGTGCAGTGTGTATCGGTGGTCGTGAGGAAGCGGGCCTCGCATGTTGTGCAAGGCCGCCGTCGCCCCTTTCCCGCCGGGCCGGGCGCGCCAACAGGCAACGCGCCGAAGCCCGGCTCTTTCCCATCGATCCGGATCAAGCCTTCGGCCTGAACCGGATTGCCGGACGGGAGGCATCGCCGGCGCCGGAGGGCACGGTTCCCTCCCTTGCCAGCCACGCCGGACAGGCCACACATCCCAACACGGCTTCCGGGCCAGGGAAGCCAGTCGGGACGCGCAAGCCTCACCCACGGAACGGCGGGACAGGGGCCTTGGCGGACGGCTTATGTCTTCGCCGCACCCCGCCGGCCGGGCAGCCGGGTCCCCGTGCTGCTGCGGCCGCGGACGCTGCGGGCCGGGTTTGCCGGCCGCCGGCGTCCGACAAGGCGATCCGGCCTGGACATGCCGCCATCCCATCCTTTCGGACGGTTCGGCGGGCGGCCGGCGTCTCTCCTGTCTCGCGCGGGATCGAGGGCAGGCCCGAAGGCGGCCCGATCCCGGCAGGTTCCTCATCGAGCCCCGTGTGCAGACCTGACGGCCGGGTGATCGCACACCCGGCGCTACCGGATGTCGGCGGTCCCGGCATCGCCCGTGAGAGCAATGGGGCGGTCTGCAGCGATCCCTCCCGGCGCCGGCCCCGTCCTTGGTTTCCAAGCCAGGACGAAATTGGACAAGCACCTCGATGCGGCTGGCGCGCCGCAGGCATAAACCGGGATCGGCCGGAGTGGGTGGAAGGCACGGGGCGGTATCGCGAACCTTGGCCCCGCCGCGCTTCGTTCCGAGGGAAAGTAGGCCATGGCGAAGGGAGGATGTCAAGGTTTGTGCTTGTTTTGTTCTTATCGACTGCGCTGCCTGATGGATCGCGTCAGGCGCTGCCAGCAGTCTGTTGGGAAGCTCTGCTCGCCCGATCCCCGTGTCCATGCCGAACGCGATCCATTGGCGCGGACGTCCCGCTCCATGCGCCGAGATGAAGCGCTTTTTGGCCTATACCGGTTCAGGATTGTCATTGCCGGGCTTGTCCCGGCAATCCAGCCGGGCCGCTTGCCTCATGCCGGACGAAGTCTGGATACCCGGGACAAGCCCGGGTATGACAAAAATGCGCCTCTTCCTCTTATCGCAGCGCATAGTGGCGGGACGCCCGCGCGGGCGATATACGAGTCGGTCAGCGACCAGTGTAGATGGCCGTAAGTCTGCCCGGCCGGCCTGTCGCCGTGCCATGGCCGCCTTCCTCCTCTCCGAAGCCGTGCGCGCCGCCGCCTTCACTGCCCGGGGCATGGCCGCCGCCTCTACCGGGCATCCTTCAATCTCCGTCGCGAGGGCAGCCGATATTGTCGCAGGCGTGCGAGACGACGCGCTTCAGCCAGCAACGCGAGGGCTTCCTCCGTGAAGTGCCTGGTGAACCCGTACGTCTTTGGCACCCAATCGAAGTCTCCCTTGAGCCACGCTTTGGTTTCTTCCGGCGCATGCTGCAGCAGCTCGGCATGCGCCGTCAGCGCCGCGAAGGTGAGGTCCCCAGGGTAATAGCGGCATTCGACAGTTGGATTGGTGCGCACAAAGACTGCGACCGGCTTTGCAAGCCATTTCAACCCGAATTTCTGGACAACCAACATGGTGACTTGGGTGCAGGTCAACCGTGACACAGGTACGACCCAGGCATCCGCCACCTGGCGAGTAAGGCCCGTTTCGAAAGGAGGATCGGCTAGAGCGAAATTGTTCAGACTGTAGAATATCCAGCATTAGAGAAGTAATTTCTGCATTCGGACGGGGAGAAGCGCGGGAGAGTTTTGGCGATTTCGTCCCAGAGATCGTGGATGGATCGGGTTGCAGCCGCGCGCAGGAGAGCTTTGAGCTTTGCGAAGAGGTTCTCGATCGGATTGAGATCGGGGGAGTAGGCGGGCAAGTAAAGCAGTTCCGCCCCTGCGGCCTCGATGGCTTGGCGCACACCCGGGACTTTGTGGCTGCTCAGATTGTCCATGATGACGATATCGCCGTAATTGAGGGTGGGAACGAGGATCTGCGCGACATAGGCCTTGAAGCAATCGCCGTTGACTGGGCCGTCGAGCACGCAGGGAGCTGTCAATCCCCCGCTGCGCAGAGCGCCAATGAAGGTCGTGGTTTTCCAATGGCCATGCGGCACGTAGTCGATCAGGCGCTGTCCGCGCTTGCACCTGCCGTAGTGGCGCGCCATCGCGGTCGAGGCCCAGGTCTCGTCAATGAAGACCAGACGCGAGGGCCTCAGCCAGATTTGGTTGCTGTGCCATTTGCGGCGAGCGGCCGCGACATCGGGGCGTTTTTGCTCGCTGGCGTGGATCGTCTTTTTTTATATGTCAGCCCAAGCCGCTTGAGCATATGCCACATCGGGGCATGGCTGATGCTGACCCCCAATTCTTCCTCCGCCCAGGCCCGCAGATCCGCGACACGCGCATCCGGATCAGCCGCGACCTTGGCCCGCAGAACCTCTTCATGCTTGGCAAGCTTGAGCGGAACATGATTGCGCTGGGGGCGGGCACTGACCTCCCCCGTCGCGCGCCGCCGCGCGGCCGCCTTGTAGATGTAGGACACACTCACCCTGAAGATTGGTGCGATTGTGCTCGCCGACATCCCGCTATCCAGCGCCCCAAGCACACGATCTCGCAAATCCTGCGAATAGGCTTCACCACGCTTCGTCATGCTTCATCTCCGGAATAGCCCGGAAACCTATGAATCACACTAAGCCATCCAGTGGAATCCCTTCCGATTCCACTCAGACAAATTCCGCTCTAGAATTTTGTTGCCACTCAGTTCACGCAGCGAGGCGCCTGACAGTTTGACGGTCTGCGGCAACATGGAGCCGAACACGACATTGTTGAATGTCCGGTACTCGGGCTCTGAACCATCAAACTTGCACATTCCTCTCCCCAATGCTCACGCCGTGACGGTGCGAGCGCGTCGACTGCACTCGCATCAAATGCAATATCTTCATAGTCAAGACGTTGCCTGAGCAGCTGTGATGTCCGCTGACGTTGCCGCGGTGGCCAACCCGAGAGGGAAAAAATAATTCTCGATAATTCCACGCACGTGTACTTCTCCTCCGTATGCCGCGTCGCGGAAATGATCGATGAAATACCGTCTCCACCATGCATCCTCGGCGCCGCCCAGAAGCACGCGGGAACCCCGCGGCAAACTGATTATAGTTACATTGAAATCAAAATGAAAAAATGCAGCTATCGACAAGGTATCATCAAAAATAATTATCGGAGTATTCAAGTTTGTAAGAGAAATACTGAGAAGATCGTCGTACGAAAAAGATTCACTTGCTACAGAATTGCAGATATTCCTGTCGCATGAGAACATATATATTTTTCCAGATAGATTTTTATTTATAAAATCCTCGACTGTATTTTGAATAGAAAAATTATTTATTTTGATTTGGCCGTGATCCGCCAGGTCAAAAGGAATCGCGATGTTTCTTCGATCCGATTTTGGTATCGCGAGATAAAGCTCATAATGATCCGGCCCAAACGTTAGTCTCAGGTCGAATAACATATGGAAATTCATCTCGTTTGAAATTTCTCTTGTCAACAAGATGGCGTTCTTCGAAGAGAAATGAGCCCTCGCATCCGCCCAAATCTCGTCATGCAGCAGTTCGTTTTCAACATGATCATAATAAAATTTCGACATATTTTAAATTCCGCTGTCGATGAACGCTACGAATATCTGAGGGTAAATATTACATCCGGCACCTGCGGAGATATATTACGTTTATTTACACGCGAATTGATGGGGAATATTCATTAGATTATTCGCCCGACGGCGGCCCGCCTTTTCTGTAAAAAATCGATGCTCACCGAGCTTTCGTGAATCCGCGAGCGGAATATACAATATCTGTGGTTAACGGAAAGCACCGTTTGCATCTCCGGTGCGTTCATAGTGCATTCATTCAACAATCCCCCGTACTTTACGTAGTCGCAATATCCAGCCTCTGGCTCGTGGCGTCGTTCCCGATAGGCCCTACGACGTCGCTCGCCGGGTAGCGGGCCGCCGACAGGGCTCTCGGCGGCTGTCGTCGCCCTTCCTCCTCCCGCGAAGCCCGCCGCGCGCGCACCCCATCCCGAATGTCGCAGGGGCGGCCACCTCGCTCCTGCTCGGCTATGCTGCGCGCGAAGCTTGTGATTCCCGAACCGAGGTTGTGCGTGGAAACGGTCGCTGTCGTCCTGACGCTGTTGCTTGCCGTGGTGGCGAGCGGGGCGCTCGCCCGGTTTTCGCCGACGCCGGTGCCGGTGCCGCTGGTGCAGATCGGGCTCGGCGCGGCGCTGTCGGCCATCGGCGATCTCGGCGTCGGGCTGCAGCCGGAGATCTTCTTCCTGCTCTTCCTGCCGCCGCTGCTGTTCCTCGACGGATGGCGCATCCCGAAGGACGGCCTGCTGCGCGACAAGGGGGTGATCCTGGAACTGGCGCTCGGCCTGGTGTTCTTCACCGTGCTGGGGCTCGGCTTCTTCATGGACTGGCTGATCCCCGGCATGCCGCTGGCGGTGGCCTTCGCCCTGGCCGCGATCCTGTCGCCGACCGATCCGATCGCCGTGTCGGCCATCGCGGCGCGGGTGCCGATCCCCAAGCGGCTGATGCATATCCTCGAAGGCGAATCGCTGCTCAACGACGCCTCCGGCCTCGTCTGCATGCGCTTCGCCGTCGCCGCCGCGATGACCGGGACCTTCTCGCCCGTCGAGGCGGTGGGGACCTTCGTGTGGGTGGCGCTCGGCGGCGTCGCCACCGGCGTCGCCGTCACCACGGCGACCACGCTTGCCAAGAACTGGGTGTCGCGCCGGGTCGGCGAGGAGACGGGATCGCAGATCCTGATCAGCCTGCTCATCCCCTTCGGCGCCTATCTGATCGCCGAGAAGCTGCATTGCTCGGGCATTTTGGCGGCGGTCGCGGCGGGGATCTCGATGAGCTATGCCGAGCAGACCGGGCAGGCGCTGGCGGTGACGCGCGTGCGGCGGGCCGCCGTGTGGGACACCGTGCAGTTCGCGGCGAACGGCGTCATCTTCGTCCTGCTGGGCGAGCAGCTGCCGGGGATCGTGTCGCGCGCCGCCGAGGTGGTGCACGATACCGGCCATCACGAGCCGGTCTGGCTGGTGCTCTATGTCGTCGTCATCAGCCTGGCGCTGGCGCTGCTGCGCTTCGTCTGGGGGTGGACCTCGCTGCAGTTCACGCTGTTCCGCGCCGCGCGGCGCGGGCGGAAGGTCTTCGTGCCCGGCTGGCGGCTGGTGGCGGCCACCTCGCTCGCCGGCGTGCGCGGCGCGGTGACGCTGGCGGGCATCCTGACCCTGCCGCTCACGCTGCCGGACGGCTCGCCCTTCCCGGGGCGCGACCTTGCCATCTTTCTCGCCGCGGGCGTGATCATCGTCTCGCTGGCGGCGGCGAGCGTGGGGTTGCCGCGCCTGCTGAAAGGCGTCGAGCTGCCGCCGGAGCCGTCGCATCAGGAGGAGGAGGACCGGGCGCGCATCGCCGCCGCGCAGGCGGCGATCAACGCCATCGAGCAGGCCCAGCACGACATCAGCGAAGGCAAGATCGACGCGGACATCTATGCGGACATCGCCGCCCGGGTGATGGAGGCCTATCGCGTGCGCATCGACGGACGTTCGAAGAGCGGCGACGAGGCCGCCCTCATGCGCAAGGCCGAACGGATCGAGCGCGAGCTGCGCCTCGCCGGCCTGCGGGCCGAACGGGCCGAGCTCTACCGGCTGGCCCGCAGCCACCATCTCGGCCAGGATAGGCTCCGCACGCTCATCCGCGAGGTCGACCTGCTGGAGGCGAGGCTGACCAGCGTTTGAACCGCTTGGCCATGACAGGAGACCGCCGATGATCGAGGGCATCGACCATTTCGTGCTGACGGTGCGCTCGCTGGAGGTGAGCTGCGCCTTCTACGAGCGCGTGCTCGGCTTCCGGCGCATCGTGGCGCCCGGCCGCCCGACGGCGCTCGCCTTCGGCAGCCAGAAGATCAACCTGCACGAGGCCGGCCACAGCTTCGAGCCGAAGGCGGCGGCGCCGACGCCGGGGGCAGGGGATTTCTGCCTCGTCACCGGCCGGCCGATCGCCGAGGTCGAGGCGCATCTGCAGGCCTGCGGCGTGGCGATCGAGCTTGGCCCGGTGACGCGCGAGGGCGCGCGGGGCGCGATGATCTCGGTTTATTTCCGCGACCCCGACGGCAATCTGGTGGAAGTGAGCCGGTATCGGGAGGAATGAGCAGGCTTGTTCCTGGTGCAGCCCCTCATCCTTACCCCGAGCATTTCCGCAGGAAATGCGGAGTCCCCGTGAGAACGGGGAGAAGGGGCGGCCGGTGTTGAGTTTCGAAAGGCCCGGGCGAGATGGCGCCGCCGATAGCCAGCCGCGACGCCGATGTCCCCTCTCCCCGCTTGCGGGGAGAGGATAAAGGTGGGGGGCTGCTTCGCGGAGCCGGCAAGACTATCCCAGCAAGAACTTCGCCGCCTGCGCATTTCCTTCGTCATCCGTTCGCCGTAAAGGGTTGATCGAGCAACACGCTGGGAGAGATCCATGGCCGGCCCGACCACAGACAGACTGCGCCCGCGCCCGACCGACAATGCCGTCTTCGGCAAGGAGATCCTGGGCGGCGCGACCGAGCCGACCTATGGCGGCGTGCTGTCCTTCATGCGCCGCCGCTTCTCGCGCGACCTCGACGGCATCGACGTGGTGGTGTGGGGCATTCCCTTCGACGCCGCCGTCTCCAACCGCCCGGGCGCCCGCTTCGGGCCGCAGGGCGTGCGCCGGGCCTCGGCGATCTTCGACGGCGATCCGCAATATCCGTTCCAGGCCGATCCGTTCGAGCACCTCGCCGTGGTCGACTATGGCGACTGCTCCTTCGACTATGCCCGCCATGACGAGATACCCGCGGCGATCGAGGCGCAGGCGCGCGACATCCTGGAGGCCGGGCCGCTGCTGTGCTCGATCGGCGGCGACCATTACGTCACCTGGCCGCTGCTGCGGGCGCATGCGGCCCTTCACGGCCCGATGGCGCTGGTGCATTTCGACGCCCATCAGGACACCTGGCATGACGACGAGGGGCGCATCGACCACGGCTCCTTCGTGGCGCGCGCCGTGCGCGAGGGCATCATCCGGCCCGAGCGCTCGATCCAGATCGGCATCCGCACCCATGCGCCGGAGGATTGCGGCATCGAGATCCTCTATGGCGAGGACCTCGAAACCCTGTCGGTGGCCGAGGTGGTGGAGCGGATCCGCGCCCGCGTCGGCGATGCCAAGGCCTATATCACCTTCGACATCGACTGCCTCGACCCGGCCTTCGCACCCGGCACCGGCACCCCGGTCGCCGGCGGGCCGTCCTCGCGCCAGGCGCTGATGATCCTGCGCCGCCTCGGCTTCCTCGACATCGCCGGCTGCGATCTCGTCGAGGTCGCGCCGGCCTATGACCATGCCGACATCACCTCGATCGCGGGCGCGACTGTGGTTCAGCACTATCTGGGCTTGATCGCGGAGCGGAAGCAGGGCAAATCCGGGGCATGAACACGCCATCGAACATCGCCCCGCCGAAGAATGCCCTCACCTATGCCGATGCCGGCGTCGACATCGACGCGGGCAACGCCATGGTGGAGGCGATCAAGCCGCTGGTGCGGGCCACCCGCCGCGTCGGCGCCGATGCCGAGATCGGCGGCTTCGGCGGGCTGTTCGACCTCAAGGCCTGCGGCTTCAGGGATCCGGTGCTGGTCGCCGCCAATGACGGCGTCGGCACCAAGCTCAAGGTCGCCATCGAGACCGGCATCCACGACACCGTCGGCATCGACCTCGTGGCGATGTCGGTGAACGACCTCGTGGTGCAGGGCGCCGAGCCGCTGTTCTTCCTCGATTATTTCGCCACCGGCAAGCTCGCGCCGGGGCAGGGCGTCGCCATCGTCAAGGGCATCGCCGAGGGCTGCAGGGATGCGGGCTGCGCCCTGATCGGCGGCGAGACGGCCGAGATGCCCGGCATGTATGCCGATGGCGACTACGACCTCGCGGGCTTTGCGGTCGGCGCGGTGGAGCGCGACGCCATCCTGCCGCGGCGCACCGTTGCGGCCGGCGACGTCATCCTCGGCCTCGCCTCCTCGGGCGTGCATTCCAACGGCTATTCGCTGGTGCGCCGTATCGTCGGCCTCTCCGGCCTCGCCTGGGATGCGCCGGCCCCGTTCGCGTCCGGACGCAGCCTCGGCGAGGCGCTGCTGACGCCGACGAAGATCTATGTGAAGCCGCTGCTCGCCGCCCTCAAGGCCACCGGCACCGCCATCAAGGCGCTCGCCCATATCACCGGCGGCGGCTTTCCCGACAATATTCCGCGCGTGCTGCCGGAGGGGACGGGCGCCGCCATCGATCTCGACGCGGTATCGCCGCCGCCGGTGTTCGGCTGGCTGGCGCGCACCGGCGGCGTCGAGGCCAACGAGATGCTGCGCACCTTCAATTGCGGCATCGGCATGATCGTGGTGGTCGGGCCCGACGAGGCCTCGCTGGTCGAGGCCGCCCTGGCCGAGACGGGCCTGCCCGCCATCCGGCTCGGCACGATCGTGCCGCAGCAGGGCGCCGAGCGCGTCACCTATCGCGGCTCCCTCGCGCTATGAGGGGGCGCAAGCGCGTCGCCATCCTGATTTCCGGGCGCGGCTCCAACATGACGGCGCTCATCGAGTCCGCGAGGAAACCCGCCTATCCCGCGGAGATCGCTGTCGTTCTCTCCAATCGTCCCGGCGCGCCCGGCCTGTTGCGCGCCCGGGAGGCCGGCATCGCCGCCGAGGCGATCGACCACAAGGCCTTCGCCAGCCGCTCGGATTTCGAGGCGGCGCTCGAGGCGCGGCTGGAGGAGCACGTCGTCGACGTCGTGGCGCTCGCCGGCTTCATGCGGCTGATGACGGCGGCCTTCGTCGACCGCTGGGCCGGCCGCATGATCAACATCCATCCGGCGCTGCTGCCGTCCTTTCCCGGCCTGGCGACGCATGAGCGGGCGCTGGAGGCCGGCGTGCGCGTGCATGGCTGCACGGTGCATTATGTCACGCCCGGCATGGACGAGGGCCCGATCATCGCGCAGGCCGTGGTGCCGGTGCTGGCGGGCGACAGCGCCGCCGACCTCGGCGCCCGCGTGCTGCGGGCCGAGCACAGGCTCTATCCGGCGGCACTGGCGCGCGTCGTGCGCGGCGAGGCGCCGATCGTGAGCGGCCGCGTCGAGATCGGCCGGGAGGATCTGGTCTATTGCGACTGACGGCGGCGCCCTCGCGATCCGGCCCGGCAGGCCGCCTTCGGGAGCAGGCTTGTTGAGGCGGCGGCCGGAACAGGCCCGACCCGACGCGCGGCGCCTGCGCGGCCCCGCCGCCCTGCGGTTCATTGGCATCGTCTGCATGGCGATCGGCCTTGGCGGTGTGGTCGCCTGCGGCCTGTCGATCCATGCGGAAACGAGCAGCCCGCGCACGGCGGAGGCGACCGGCAGCATCGTCGACGTCAATCACTATCCGGTCGTCCAGTTCGCGACCAGGGACGGCAATATCGTCCGCTTCACCAATTTCACGCAGGCCTCGCCCTGGCATGCCGGCGATGCCGTGACCGTCCTCTACGATCCCGCCGACCCGCAGGACGCGGCGATCGGCGGCTTCGCCGGACGCTGGTTCATCGCCACCCTGGAGGGGACGCTGGGCGGGCTCTTCCTCCTGCTGGGCCTCCTGTTCGCCGTGACGGGACGCTCGGCTCCCGCAGCGCAGGAGGCGGCGCCGAAGCGCCGGTGAGGCCGGCCATCCCCTGAAGCATTTTCCAGAAAAGCCGGCTTTTCGACCCAAAAAATACGCCAAGACAACGGATCTAGCTCGGGTACCCATCGTCACGGCTGAAACTGGAGCGCCTATGTCCATCCTGCATCTCGTTCATCGGGCCGGCCGTGCCGGCATGGAGCCGCGCCGGCTGAGCCTGCTCGCCACGACGGTCCTGGGGCTGGGGCTGGCCGTGCCGGCACGGGCCGCGCCGGCGACCGAGGAGGGCGCGCGTGATCTCCAGGCGACCCTGCAGAAGCATCTCGGCAGCGAGATCTTCGACAAGGGCGTTCTGACCATCGTCCCGAGCGGGGACAGCTATGATTTCATCCTCGACCCGGACAAGGCGCCCCGCAAGCCGGACGAGCCGCAGCCGGCCCTGCCTGCGGTGACGCTGCATGTGACGCCCGCCGACGACGGCAGCTATGCCTTCACCTCCGACCCCGTCTCCTTCGACAGCGCCGCGCCGGCGGGGAGCGATGCCGGCCAATCCTCCTCCTCGGGGCGCGTCGACAATTGCACCGCCGAGGGCCGCTTCAATCCCGATGCGCTGTATCTGTCGACGCTGACGGCCCGCTGCGACGGGATCGCCGTGAAGGACCGCTCGCCGGGCGATCCCATGGATCTCGACATCGGCAAGGCCTCGCTGCAATGGACCGGCAAGCCCGCCGACGACGGCACGGCCGATATCACCATGTCGCTCGAACTGCCGGACATAGCGGGCACCTTCGCCGACAAGGGCAGCGCCGGGCCGGACGCCGGCAATCGCTTCAGCATCGGCAGCATCCATTACGCGGTGAGCCTGGACCATGTCCGGGCCCGGGAAATCGGCGATCTCGTCAGCCTGTGGATCGCCGCCGGCGACAAGGGCGACAAGGAGCCCCCGACGAGCGATGTGCGCGCGAAAGTCAGGGCCGCCCTGCCGCTGTGGGACACGCTGCACACCGAGATGGGCATCGAGGATATCGGCGTGGAAATCCCGGGCATGGCGGTGAAGATCGGCCATTACGGCGAGAAGCACACGCTGTCGGGCGTGGTCAAGGATGCCCATTACGGCCTGGACTTCGACGTGTCGGGCGTCGAATTCTCGGGCGGGGAAACGCCGGACTGGTTCAGGGGGATCCTGCCCTCGAAGGCCGCCATCGGCCTGAAGGTCGCCGATGTCGACCTCGCGGCGATGGCGGATGCCGTGCTGGAGGCCCCGGACGACGGCCCGTCCAAGCTCAAGGACACCCTTCCCGCCCTCCTGCTGAACGGCAAGGCGAGCGTCGCCGGCAATGCCAGCGTCACCGCGCCGTCCTATGATGTCGAGGGCCATGGCGAGGCGCCGATCGACCCGAAGATGCAGGGGACGGCGATGGTCTCGGCCACCGGCTTCGATGCGATCATGTCGGCGGCCAACAAGTTCGCCACCAAGGACACCCGCTCGATGCTGCTCGGCTTCGCGCTGATGAAGGGGCTGGCGAAAGCCGGCCCCGACGGACGCCTGACCTGGGACCTCGCCGTCGACGTGCCCGCCAAGAAGGTGAGCGTGAACGGCCAGGTCTTCAACCTGCCGAAGAAATAGGGCGCTCGCCCGATCGGTTTTTTTGCAGCCGGCGTTTGCCCTGGATTGCAAACGCCCGGGCCTGTGGTATTCAGTTGCTCCTGGGAACAAAGGGGGAACTGATGTCTGCAGGGGGCTTTTGGGGATGGGCGCCGCGGCTCGTCCGTCGATCGGGACGGAGCTTTTCGTTGAGTGCGGCCTGTCTGGCGTCGTGCGTCGCTGGTTCGGCCGCGGCCGGGCCCGCGACGCAGGAGGGCGCCGACAAGCTTCGGCATTCGATCGAAAGCCGTTCGGATCCGCGCCTTTTCACGCGTGGTCTGTTTCGCATCGTGCCGATCGGGGACCACTACGACTTCATCGTCGATACGGCGGTGCTGCCGGGAGAAAGAGGCCGCCCCTTCCCGAAGATGACGCTTCATCTGTCCCCGGCGGACGACGGCACCTATCGCTTTACCTCCGATACGCTGTCCTACACGGCGGCAAAAAGCGAGAGCGCGGCGCCTGCGATCGAACGGCTGGAGAATTGCGGGGCGCGGGGCGTCTTCAATCCGACGCGCCTTTTTCTGTCGACCTTGGAGCTGACATGCGCGAGGGTTGCGCTGACAAACGACGCACTCGATCCCAAGCACTACGATATCCGTGGCGGTTCCTTGACCTGGCAGGGGAAGGCGGCCGCCGACGACACCGCCGACATCGTGTTCGAGCTCAAGGATTCGAGCCTGGTGGAGGACTTCATCGACGAGAGCGGCCCTGTTCCCAGCATATCGGCGCGATTGCAGACCGGGGAAGCGCATTACAAAATGAGCCTGTTTCAGGCGAAGGCCGGGCAGATTGCCGAGCTCTACAAGACCGTTCACGTCACGACCATGGGCGCTCCGCACCCCACTTTCGATGTCCTGAAGAAGAAAATCAGCGATGCTCTCCCCTTGTGGTCGGCATTCAAGTTCGAATCGACGGTGCAGGACAGCCGTTTGTCGCTCTCAGATCTGACGGCGAAGGTGCCGAGCTACGCCTTCACGCAGACCCTGTCTGGTGTCGCTCCGCGCTCGGGTGGCGAGGCGACTCTCGTCATGGCGGGCGCCAGCCTTTTCCCGAACGGCCAGTCCGATCGGCCGATAGCGCTTTTTCCCTCCGATGCCGACGTGAAGCTGTCGATGGCCAATGTCGATCTTGCCGGTTGGGTGGGCACGTTTCTTCAACAGGAAACCGAGGAGGAGGCGGCGATGTGGCTCGACACGTCCGGCTTGGCCTTCCTTCTGAACGGGTCCGGCAGCCTCGCCTCGAACCTCTCCATCAGGGCACCCCTGTACGATGTTCAGGGGAGCGGCTCCGCCCGCCTGGACACCGCGATGCGGGCAAGCGCGACCCTCTCGGCGGGCGGGTTCGATGCGGCGCTCCGGGCGCTGAATACGGCCAAGGTGCCTCCCAAAATCGCGCTGGTTCTGGCCATGATGAAGGGCATGGCGAAGCCGACGCCGGACGGCCGGCTGAGCTGGGATATCAGCCTCGATCTTCCCGCCAGCCGGCTTTCGGTCAACGGACAGTCCCTCGATCTGTCCGGCCGGTAAGCTCCTCGCCTCGCGGCGAGGCGACGCGGCCCTCTCCCCGTTCGGGAGAAGGCAGACGGTGACCTTTGGCACTTCGCCCGGCGACTACCCCAGCTTCGGCTCGATGTCGGTCGACCACAGCGCATGGTCGGCCGCGTCGCGCAGCGTCACCGTCATCACCCGCGTGTCGGCGGCGATGGCGACGTGGCCGAAAAACTGCAGGCCGGCGGCGGGCGACAGATTGGCCTGGCCGGCATCCGGCGCCTTGATGTAGCGCAGCTCCGGGCCGAAGGTCCTGTCGAGATCGTTGGGGCCGAAGGTGCCGGCATTGAGCGGGCCGGAAACGAACTCCCAGAACGGCTCGAAATCCTGGAAGGCAGCCTTGTCGGGATTGTAATAATGGGCGGCGGTGTAGTGGACGTCCGCCGTCAGCCAGACCGTGTTCTTCACGCCCGCCGCCTTGATGAAGCGCAGGAGATCGGCGAATTCGAGCTCGCGGCCGAGGGGCTTGCCGTTGTCGTTGTTGGAGACCGCCTCGAAGCCCTTCTTGCGGTCGGCGTCGTCCCACACCACCAGCGACAAAGGCATGTCGGCGGCGATGACCTTCCAGGTCGCCCGCGAGGTCGAGAGCTCGCGTTTCAGCCAGGCGAGCTGCTCGGCGCCGAGAAAGGCCGCCTCGCCGCCTTCCACCGCCTGCAGATTGTCGCCGTTCGGGCCGCGATAGGTGCGCATGTCGAGCATGAAGACGTCGAGCAGCGGCCCATAGGCGATCTTGCGGTAGACGCGGGCGGGCTCGGCGAGGGTGGTGGCGATCGGCATATATTCGTGGAAGGCCTGGGCGGCGCGGGCGGCCAGCAGCTCGATCGACTTTTCCTTGTAGCGGTCGTCGTGGCGGAGGTCCTTGGACGACGACCAGTTGTTCATCACCTCATGGTCGTCCCATTGGGTGAAGACCGGCACCTGCCGGTACAGCGCCTGGAAATTCGCATCGAGCAGATTGTATTTGTACTGGCCGCGGAACTCGTCGAGCGTCTCCGCCACCTTGGACTTTTCAGGCGTGACGATGTTCTTCCAGGTCGAGCCGTCGGGGAGCTTGCTTTCGGCCTTGAGCACGCCGTCGGCATAGATGTTGTCGCCGGAGTGGATGAAGAAGTCCGGGTCGTGCTTGAGCATCGCCGAATAGATCCTCATGCCGCCGCGATCGAGATCGATGCCCCAGCCCTGGCCAACCGTGTCGCCCGACCACACGAAGGAGACGTTGCGCAGCCCGGCGGGGGCCGAGCGCAGATGGCCGACCACGGGCTCGCTCTCGACATGGATGTCGCCGAGATCCTGGAAGCGGACGCGGTAGAAGATCTCCTGGTCGGCCGGCAGGCCGTGGGCCAGGATCTTCGCGGTGTAGTCGGTCTCCGGCAGGGCGGCGACGGCCGGCAGCCGGTTCGCCGTCTTGAAGCTCTCGGTGGTCGACCATTCGAAGATCGCATTGGCCGGCCGGTCGGTGCGCGACCAGAAGACGGCGCGGCCATGCTGCACGTCGCCGGACTGGAGGCCGGCGCTGGCGGACGGCCGGTCCGCCGCACGCGAAAGGCCGGGCATGCCGAGGGAGCCGGCGACGCCGAGCAGGCCGGTGGCGCTCGAGGTCAGGAAGCGGCGGCGGGACAGGGGCCTGTCGGCGATGCGCATCTGAAATCTCCTGAAGGGAATCCTTGGTGCAGGATCGAACCGTTCGATGACAGGGGCGTGTCACCTTGGAATCGCTATAGGCTCCCGGGAGCGGGGGGCGGAACGTCCGCCTCCTTCGTCACACTTGGCGTTTCCAGGATGCGGACGGGACGTCCGCGCACCCGGGAAGACACGATCCATGCGAATTTCTTTGTTTATACGGGGTGTTATAGTCTTTTCTTCGCAGGATGAATCATCTCGCCGCGGCCCAGCATGGCGATGAAATCGTGCAGCTTGCGGGCGCGGGTCTCGGGCTTCTTCGCCTGGTGCAGCCGGTGGAGGATGGCGTAGCGGTTGGCGGCGTCGAGCGTGGCGAAGAAGCGCGTGGCTGCCTCGTCGGCATCGAGCGCCGCCTGCAGGTCGTCGGGGATGCCGGCCTTGCTCTGCGAGGCATAGGCCGCCTCCCAGCGCCCGTCCGCCCTGGCCCCCTCGATCTCCGCAAGGCCGTGAGGCTGCATGCGGCCTTCCTCGATCAGGGCGAGCGCCCGCGTGCGATTGATCGCCGACCAGATGCTGCGCGGCCGCCGGGGCGTGAAGCGGATGAGGAAGTGGCTCTCGTCGAACCTGCCGAGCTGCCCGTCTATCCAGCCATGGCAGAGGGCGGCGTCGATGGCCTCCTGCCTGGTCACGCAGGCGATGCCGGAGCCCTTCCTGGCGAATTTGATCCAGACACCCGGCGAGGTGGCGGGCTGGGGGGCGAGCCAGGCCTCCCATTCCGCCCCGCTTGCGAAGGCGGCGACGGGCACGCCGGCTTTCGTCGCGGCCACGCCGTTCACGCCGCCGTTTCGGCGACCCGGCGGATGGCCACCTTGTTGTCGTGGAACGCCCCGCCGCCCGCCGGCGCGGGGGCGTCGGCCCCCGTCAGCGTGTTGATGCCCCTGCCGTCCTCGTAGAAGGAATTCGGCCAGATCGATTCGGCGACCAGCACGCCGGGCCGCAGGCCGGCGAAGAGGCGGGCGTGAAGACGCACTTCGCCGCGCGGGCTGGCGAGTTCCACCTTGTCGCCCTCGGCGATGCCATGCGCGGTCGCATCGGCCGGATGGATCAGCACCGTGGGGCGATCCTCCTTGGCAAGCGAGGTCGGCGTTTCCGTGAAGCTCGAATTGAGGAAGTTGCGGGCCGGGCTGGTGGTCAGGCGGAAGGGAAAGGCGTCGTCGGCGTTCTCGATCGCCGCGGCCCAGTGATCCGGAAATTCCGGCATGTCGTGCACCGGCCCGAATTTCGCCGGCGAAGGATAGGGGTTCTTGGGCCAGTTCGCCTTCAGGCGGAACTTGCCGTCGGGCCAGCCGAAACCGTCGAGGAAATGCGCCTTGGCGAAGGGCTGCTGCACGTCGAGCCAGCGCTGCTCCTCCAGCTGCGCCAGCGTGCCGCGGTTCGAGGCCTGCAGCGTGCGGTCGATGATCTCGCGCGGCTCCAGGGCGAAGGCCGGATGCTCGGCGCCGACCCGAGCCGCCACCGCGGCGACGACCTCATGATTGTTGCGGCATTCGCCCGGCGGCTCGATCAGCTTCGGCCCGAGCAGGATGTGCTGCTGGCCGCCGGCCTGGTAGACGTCGTCATGCTCGACGAACATGGTGGCGGGCAGGATGATGTCGGCCATCCGCGCAGTGTCGGTCATCACCTGCTCATGCACGACGGTGAAGAGGTCCTCTCTCGCGAAGCCGCGCTTGACCAGCGTCTGGTCGGGCGCCACCGACAGCGGGTTGGTGTTCTGGATCAGCATCGCCTTCACCGGCGGGCCGTGCCACAGCGCCTCGCTGTCGCCGGTGAGGATGGGGCCGATGCGGGACTGGTCGAGCTGGCGCACCTTGGGGTCGCGCGCATCCAGCCCCTCGATCAGGGTCTTGCGCCAGTTGAACATGCCGGAATTCGAATGCAGCGCGCCGCCGCCCTCATGCTGCCAGGCGCCCATCACCACCGGGATGGCGGTGACGGCATGCATGGAGGCGGCGCCGTTGCGCGAGCGCGCAAAGCCGTAGCCGAGGCGGAAGAAGGTCCTCGGCCGCTCGCCCAGCACCCGGGCGAGGGCCTCGATCTCCGAGGCCGGGACGCCGCAGATGGCGGAGGCCCATTCGGGCGTGCGCGTGGCGAGGTGGGCCTCGAAGGCCTGGGGATGATCGGCGAACTTGTCGAGATAGGCGCGGTCGGCATGGCCGTCGCGGAACAGGATGTGCATCAGGGCGCAGGCGAGGGCGCCGTCCGTGCCAGGGCGCAGGATGACCTTGATGTCGGCCTGCTGCATGGTGGCGTTGTCGTAGACATCGACCGCCACGATCTTCGTGCCGCGCTCCTTGCGGGCGCGGGCCGCGTGGGTCATGACGTTGACCTGCGTCACCACCGCATTGGTGCCCCACAGCACGATGCAGTCGGACTTGATCATTTCGCGCGGGTCGACGCCGGTCATGCGGCCATGGCCGGCGAGGTAGCCGGCCCAGGACAGCGACGTGCAGATGGTCGAATACTGGCCGGAATAGCCCTTGACGTTGCGCAGGCGGTTGATGCCGTCGCGCATGACGAGGCCCATCGTCCCCGCATAATAATAGGGCCATACGCTCTCGGCGCCGTGGTCGCGCTCGGCTGCGAGCATGGCGTCCGCGGTGCGGTCGAGCGCTTCGTCCCATCCGATGCGGCGGAACTGCCCGGACCCCTTCGGTCCGGTGCGCAGCAGGGGGTGCAGCAGCCGGTCGCGATGATGCACACGCTCGGCATAGCGGGCGACCTTGGC